>NZ_JBYTAZ010000005.1:0-38792 GCF_058788695.1 Noviherbaspirillum sp. FW303-A3 | reverse complement strand
GGGACGGCCGGCATTCGTGTTTTTTTCGCCAAAGTTAAGTTAAGTCAATGATCTAAAAGGGAAAACCAGACTTTCAATTCTTCTCTGCATGTGGCGATGCAGACGGTTACGCCGGTGCCAAGCCAAGACAGTATTCACGTATCAGCTCCCGAGCATTTTCCAATGCGGCCTCATAAATTTCGCCGGACGCCTGACGCAAATTTCCGACGACTTTGCGGTGGATTTCGCTACTGATCTCGAATTCGATTGCGCCGAAGCGAGGGGCGGCCGATATTACGGTTTTTTTCGCAAAAACCTACCTAACCCACTGATCTGAAGAAGAAATACGAAATCTAGAACGTCCGTTTAGTTGCGAAGACGATGCGCCTGTATCAGGTCCATGGCGTCCTTTCGTACCGTCTCGTAGACGTCATTGGAGGACTGTCGAATTTTCTCGATAACCCGGCGATGCTCAGCGCTGCTAACTTTGAATTCGATCACCCCGAAACGGCTCGCTATGGCTTCGACCGAGGACTTTCCCCAAACATCCTCGGCCATACCGTCTGGATGCAGGACAACACTGTGGAAAAAGCCACTTTCACTGCGCCAAGTATTTTCAAAGAGCGGTGAAAATCGTACCGCCAAGAGAGCTGCCGGCTGCAGTCCGGTCAGTTCACGCATCGCTTCAGCAAACGCCGCGCAATGGCCGTAGGAGTACTGAGCTGCGTTATGCGCTGGAATACAGGGCTGCGTCCTCGCGGGGATCGCAGCAAGAAAGCGAGGATTAGCTCGAATCTCCTCGATTGCGCGCGAAATCTCTGCTTCATTGGGTTGGCATCGTAGAGGCAGCGAAGAGAGCTTTTTTTCGTCGTAGAACCGAGTGTAAACACCCCCATTCCCTAATCCGCGCGTGCGGATCAATTTGAACAGTATCTTCTCGCTGAACTCGCGAATAGACCTGGTCCCGCGAACATCGAAAATCTGATCGTGGTTATCCGCCACATACACCCTTAACGGCCTGAGTTGGTCGAGCGGAATGTCCTCCCTGTGTTCGGTCGAGGTCGACCACCAGTCCACGTGCAGCAGCCACCCGGTCAACCGCGCCAGTCCAACGGCGAAGTTGACACAATCGTCGGCCTCCCATTCCTCGATCAGCTGCGGCGCAAAGGCCGTGCGCTGCTTGATCTTCGCTTGCCCCATTTCTAAATCCTCACAAAAGCAGTCGCAAATTGACCTCAGTCCTGCCATCTGCTATTACCGGCCGGCGCTGAATAACTCGCGGTGCACGCAAAAACAGCATCATGCGCGACTTGATGGATAGACGCATCGACGTTAGCATGATTCCGTTATGAAACCAATCATTGCTCTCGATGCCGACGGCGTCTTGCTCGACTACCATCAGGCGTATGCCAAAGCCTGGGCCAAGGCCTTCGGCGCACTGCCGGCGGTGCGCGATCCACTCGCCTATTGGCCGATCGACCGATGGAACGTGCGGCGGCTTGCCGGCGCCGAACTGGCGCAGTTCCGCGCATGCTTCGATCATCAGTATTGGTCGACTATTCCGGCGATGCCCGGCGCACAGGACGCGTGTTGCGCCTTGGCGGCAGCCGGCTACGAGCTGGTGTGCGTGAGCGCGATTCAGGCGCAGTTTGAAGCGGCGCGGCTGGACAACTTGCGGCAATGTGGCTTTCCGATCGAGCGCGTGATTGCCACGGCTAATGCCGGAGTCGACGTCAGTCCCAAGGCGGCCGCGCTGCGGGAGCTGCGCCCGGTCGTCTTTGTCGACGATTTTCTACCGTACCTGCGCGGTATTCCGGTGGACATCCACGCGGCGCTGGTCTTGCGCGAGCCAAACGGATCTCCGAACGCGGGCGACGATCTGGCATGGGCGCATTCCCGGCATGCCGATCTGGCGAGCTTTACGACATGGTGGCTGAACCGCTAAGCGTTGCGGTTTTCGGTTCCGCGGACTGCGCGCGATGCTCAAGCATGGCACGCTCCTGCAGCCAGGCGAGCTTTTCTTCGTTCAACTGATCGGCCCGTGTTTCGGCCCGCCGGGCTTGATCGGCCAGCATGACTGCTTCCCGCTCCTTGGCGGCCAGCGCACTGCGGACGTCCGACAACTGCTGTTGTGCGGCTGCGAGCTGCACCGCCAGGCTGTCTTTTGCCGCAGTTGCATCTTCCAGCCGGTCGGCCAGGCGCTCCCGCATTGAGCGTTCGGCCGCCAACGCTTCCTGCGATTCCCGCAAGGCCTGCTTCTGATTGGACAGATCAGCGGCGAGATGCGCAAACTTCGCCTCCTGCTGACCAAGCGTCGTCTGTTGGGAAGCGTTGTGCCGGTTGGCGTCCGCTACCTCCTGGTGGAGGCGCGCGACGCGCTGCTCGTACGCTTGCCGCTCCTCGGCGCGCTGGGTGGCGGTGGCTTCCTGGTAATGCTCGAACTGGGCGCGCGTCTGCGTGAGCTGGTGATCGAGCGTCGCCACTTCGGCGCCGCGATCGGCCAGGCGCTGCTGCAAGCCGGCGCTTTCTGCCTGCACGGTGGCCAGCGCGACGGTCTGCGCATGGTGCGCGGTGCTCAATTGCGACAGCGTTTCCCTTGCGCGCGCCAATTCCTCGGTCAAAGCGGCATTGGCGGCCAGCGCTGCCTGGTGTCCGGTGCGCAGTTGCTTTTCCCGTTCAGCAGCCTCGCCCATCGCGATGCCATGTGCCTGCCGCGCCTGTTCGATCTGTTGACTGGCCTCGGCCTGCATGTGCTGGTGCAAGCCCTTTACGGCTTGCAGGAGGGGCGCCGGCAAGCCGGATTCGGCTTCGGCGATGGCATCCTGCTGTTCGGCTTTCCAGCGTTTTAGGAAAGGGGCGATGGTGCTCTTGCTGCCGGTGCTACCCAGCGCCTCGCGCACGCTGTCGACGGTGGGATTTTTGCCGTCTTGAAGCAGCGTTGCCGCCGCTTGGGCGACATGGGAATAGAGAATGCCGGCGCGTGCCATCAAGACCTCGAAATAAAGTTATGTATTACGTGTCACGTAATATTATCTTATATAACGATAAAGACAGTCTGAAAGTTTGAATTTAAAAGGCGCGATAAGAAGGATTATCGCAGGTTATGATGGCCGCTGCATGCTATGCTTAGTAACTCGCTGGTACAAATCTCGAATTTGAGCGACAAAATTGCATGACTGAAAATCCGCCTCTTCCCCCAAATTCATCTATCGAGGTAGCTCAGGAAATCGTTGTTCGTAACGCAGGTACAGTTATAGATGGCGATTTGACTGCACAGCACCGCGCGTTTCTAGCCGCCGCCACGGCCGAGAACACTCGCCGCGCCTACCGATCGGCGATTCGTCATTTCCATGCCTGGGGCGGTGTGCTGCCCTGCGATGAGCCGGCTTTGATCCGGTATCTACTGGCCTATGCGGCGTCGTTGAATCCCCGCACGCTGGCACTGCGGCTGACCGCGCTGTCGCAGTGGCACCTTCACCAAGGCTTTGCCGATCCGGCGTCGACGCCGACCGTGCGCAAAACACTGGCCGGCATAGAGCGCGTGCACGGAAAGCCGAAAAAGAAGGCCAAGGCGCTGCCGCTGGAAGATCTGGATCGTATCGCTGTGCATCTGGCTAGCCTCGACACCTTGAAAGCCAAGCGCGACAATGCCCTGCTGCAGGTCGGCTATTTCGGTGGATTTCGCCGCAGCGAAATAGTGGCTCTGGAAATCCCTCATATAGTGTGGGAGCCGGAAGGCATCGTCATCACGTTGCCGCGCTCGAAAACCGATCAGCAGGGTCGAGGCATCGTCAAGGCGATTCCCTACGGCAGCGGCCCTTGTTGCCCAGCCAGCGCGCTGCGCGCTTGGTTGGCAGCCGCCGGCATTACGTCCGGACCGCTATTCCGTCCGATCACTAAATGGGGCGAGCTCGGCCCCGAAGCATTGCACGAAGCGAGCGTCAACACCATACTGGCGACGTGCGCAACGCTGCTTCAACTAGACTATGCCCCGCAGCTCTCCAGTCATAGCCTGCGTCGTGGCATGGCCACCAGTGCGCACCGTGCCGGTGCAGACTTCCGTGATATCAAGCGGCAAGGCGGCTGGCGCCACGATGGCACTGTCCAGGGTTATATTGAGGAGGCGGGCCAGTTTGAAGAAAATGCAGCGCGCATTCTATTGCGACGCAAGCCATGAACCTATTGCGAATCCAGGGTGCGTTAGTTAGGGCGTTACGTTGATGGTCGACGGCGATTCACTTCAACCGAGATATGAACCAGTTCTTCGTGAATGCGCAGCTGCTGCCTGAAGTAGTCGGGTTCGACCTCATCCATGGTCGCTAGAGCAAGAATGCAGGCGTATTTGCCCTTGCCAACACGCCACACATGCAAATCACAGATATCGGCCTTGATTGGGCTGGCCTCAATTACCTCTCTGATTTCAGCCACGACAGGAGCATTCATCTCGGCATCGAGCAGCACACGTCCGGAGTCCCGCAGTAACCCATAGGCCCAAACCGCAACCAGTCCTGCGCCGACAATACCCATGAGGGGGTCCCTTTGATTTCCGTGCATTTTACGACGGTAGCCGCCCCTAGCATTCATGCGGGTTCCAGCCGATCGTCTCTCGCAAATCCTTTTTAAATCAGGCACTTGCTGTCTGGGTCTTTTACCTCGCCAATTCTCGCCCTGCGCACATCACGTTTCGGCACTTCTGGCCGTCGCCCCTCCGGTTTCTGCCAGTTTTACCACGATAATAATTGTTATCGTCGATCGATACATTTATATCTAACGTTTATGGCTTACGTAACGTTATAAATGAATGTAAGATTAGCGCCGACTCCCCGCATCCGGAGCCCATCATGCCGCGCGCCGCCATCGCCACACCCGACCAAATCCGCTCCACGATCCTCGCCATGCTCGCCGAGGCGCACGACGCCGCGCCCGCAACGGGCGAGCGCTTCCGCCGCATCGTGTCAGTGCGCAAGCTCAAGGACCGCCTCGGCGGCGGTGACCCGGCCACGCTCGGCCGCGCGATCAACGCGGTCGAATCCGAAATCGTGACAGCCGGTTTGACCGACATCGCGCTGCCCGACATCCCGGCCGAGATCGCCGAGCAGATGCGTCAGCTCTGGCACGCCGCGGTAGCGGTCCAGCTTGACGACGTCGTCAAGCTCAAGGCCGAGGCCAGGCAGACCGTCGAAGCGGCGCAGGCGACCTTGACCGAATCGAGCTTGCGGGTCGACATGCTTCGCGAAGAACTGGACGCTGTGCGCGGCCTCCTGGCGGCGCGCGATGCCGACCTGGCGCAGGCGCGCACCGATTCGGCCGCCGCCAACATGCAGCTGGCATCGCTCCAGGAAAGCCAGGAGGCACTTCAGGCGGAATTACGGGCGGCGCGCCTGCACGCCGCCGCCCTGGCACAATCCCATACGGAAAGCCTGGCGTCCGCCCAGCAGCGTTACGACGGATTGTCCAAGCAATTGCTTCAAGAAACCGCGCAGCAGCGGCAAGCACTGCAGCAGGAACAAAGCCGCATCGCCTCACAGATGAAATTCGCCGAACGGCGCATCGCGACGCTGGAAGAAGCGGTCGCGCATGCCGAGGCTGACGCGGCGGCCGAGCGCGACAAGCGACAGGTGGCTGTCGGCGAAGCGAATGCGCTGAAAGCGATCAACGCCAGCCAGCGGGCGCAGCTCGATGAGCTGATGCGTGCCGCGATCGCCAAGACGCCGGTGCCGAAACAGCGCGCCGCCGCGCCGGCCGAGAAGCCCAGCGGCAAGCGTGCGGCGCCGCGACGCAAGGGAGGCTGACCATGCAGTGCTGGCTCGACCACGGCGTCACGCCGCCGGCACCATTGCCGGAGACCGTCGACGCCGCGCTCGCCTACCTGACCCATGTGCTCGGCCATGCCTGTTACGAACGGTGGACGCTGCCCCGGATCAAGCAAGTCTTCCCGTCGTTCGGCGAGGCGAAAGCCGCCAAGCCGGTCGTGTTCGAGCTGCTGCTCGACTATCCCGACGCCGTCGAGTGGTGGGAAGGCGGCCGGCTCCGCACAGCGGCTGCCGTCGACGCGCCGGAACCGGAGAATGTCCTGGAGCGATTGCTGCACGCGCACCGCCGGCGCTTCCGGCGCATGGACGGCTCGATGTCGGTACTGCAGAACGTCGATAGCGGGAACGCGTGCCTGGCCGCGATCGAGCCCCACCATACAGGTGCGCTGGTTGCATGGCTATTCCGGAGCGGCCGGTTCGTGAACCGTGACGCCGCGACGAACACGCTGGCGGTCTTCGACGACGCCCAGGCCGTCGCGCTGTTCCTGCGCGAGCTCGCGAACCGGTCGCGTCACACGCTGCGCGCGTACGCGGCCGATCTGCGCCGACTGATCGGATGGTGCCGCGACCGGCATCTCGGGCCACTGTCCGACCTCACGCGCAACGATCTACTTGCCTACCGCGATCACCTCCGCACGGCGCACGCCATTGTCACGCCAACCGGGCGGCAGCGCGCGACGGCGCCTGGCGAACGCACCTTGGCGCGGGCGCTGGCCGTGGTCGCGAGCCTGTACCAATACTGGTTCGAGACCGGCTACCTGATTGCGAACCCGGCCGCGGGTCTCGTGACCGGAACGCAGGCGCGGACCGGATTTTCACCGCAGCGTTTTCTGGCGCCGGCGGCGCTCGCCGCGTGCGATGCCTGGATGGCCGCGATGTCGTCCGGCGCAGATAACATTGCCTCATTGCGCCGGCGCGCCATCTGGGCGCTGTACCGTTATGGCGGCGTGCGCCTGGCGGAGCTGGCATGGTCGATCGACACCAATCTGCCGCGCGTCGAGGTCGAAGACGGCGGACAATGGACGTTGTATGTGCATGGCAAGGGCGACAAGCCTCGCGCCATTCCCTTGCCGGCCGTGGCAGTCGGGCCGCTGGCCGCCTATCGTCTGGCGCGCGGGCTGCCGGCGGATCCGGCCGCGCACGAGGTGCTGCCGCTGATCCACGGTTTCAAGGGCGGCTCGCTCCAGGAAGGCGGGCTGTACGCCGAGGTGAAGGCAATCTTCGCGGCGGTCGCCGCCGGCCTGCAGGCGGACCACCCGGCGCGAGCGGTGCTGCTGCGCGCCGCGTCGCCGCACTGGCTGCGCCACGCCTATGCCAAAGCGTTGGTGGTCGACCACCAGGTGCCTCTGCCGGTCGCGCAAGCCTTGCTCGGACACGCGTCGGTACAGACGACGGCCGCTTACGCGAAGACGGACCTGTCCCTGCTTCGGGCATTCGTGGAGGGGAGTTTTGCCGATGGAAGCAAATAGTGCCGCTCGCCTGTGATTTCAGGATTTCTCCAGCAAGCCACTGGATATTGGTTCGGACGGCAGCATCAGCTTCATTGACGGGAAAGGATGCTCGATTTCCTTATGATACTTAAGTATCGCGCTTTCATCGCACCTCAGGAACACGTCGCATTTGTTTTCGATGGCCAGCACGACGTGATGGGCATCGCTACGGTCCAGGTCAATATGCGGGATTTTCGGCTTATTTCGTGCAAGTCGAGCAAATGCCGTATAGGGAAAGCGAATGTTCCTGAAGCACAAAGCCGAGATCTTTCGCAATCTCTTCCTGACGGCGCTCGATCTCGTTATCGACGAATTCTTCCACTTTACCGCACGATGTGCAGATCAGGTGGTCGTGATGGTGCCCCTCATTCAGTTCGAATACCGCTGCGCCGGACTCGAAATGGCGACGACTGAGAATGCCCGCTTCGGCGAACTGCATCAATACGCGATAAATGGTGGCAAGTCCAACATCGATTTTTTCGTCCAGCAAGAAACGATAAATCTCTTCTGCAGACAGATGTTTGATTTGGCGTTCATGAAATAACTGCAAGATACGCAATCTTGGCAATGTCGCTTTCAGACCGGAGTCGCGTAGTTCTTTGGGTATGTCCATTTGCGCGCTCATCAAAACCGCTTTTGTTCCAAAGGGCTTCTTCTCATTTTTTCTTGTTACCAGCATCAGTTTATTGCGCCAGGACGGATAGTCCATTGTCAACGCCATCAGAGTGCATGTCGAATGGGGTGAAATGCAGTTCAACTCAACGACAAGTTTGGTTTTCAGAAATTCTTGCATCACCAATCACCAGTTACAGGCGCACATGGATAACTTCCCGCAAGTCTCGCAGCTATCGAAGCTTGAAGTTTAGATGAGAACAATTATTATTTGCAAATGATTCTCATTTGACTTATGATGGCGTCAATGGATGTCATGTCGAACAGGTAACAACCTGCTGTTTCAGTCATATATCCAGTAGTCCGTTCAGCCAGCCAGCTTTCCTGTCTTCGGAAAGCAGCCAGTCAATGATGCTTGCAAGGGTATGCACTACGCGTCCCGTGATCGGCTGGCAACACGCTCTTCCCGTTTGCCTCCGTCTGTTCCGTTGCTTCGTCCGGACTGATGGGTGCCGTCATGGTCGGCGTTTTCTTGCATTCGTCATGTTTACTGTGTCCTGACCGGGAGCCGTAATCGTCACGCCTATTCGTACTTCAAGAAAGCCAATCATGTTAGCGATGCCTCAGCCCGACTCCATAACTCGCCCTTCCATCTCTTCGCCTGATACCGGTGCCATGCTTCTCAAACCGCTGGCGTTTGCCATGCGCATGGCTTTCGCCGGCATGCTGGTGACCGGATTTGCTGCTCAAGCACAGACCAAGCAAGGGGAGCAACAGGCGGCGGTTGAAGACGCGCGAACACTCTCCGAGATCAAGGTGAGCGCCGAGCGGTCCGGCGGTCTTCCGCAGGCCTACGCCGGCGGCCAAGCTGCGCGCGGCGCACGGCTGGGGCTGCTCGGTAACGCGGACGCCATGAAGGCGCCGTTCAGCATCAGCAGCTATACCTCACAGATGATCCAGGACCAGCAGGCCGCCACTGTGGCGGATGTTGTGGCCAAGGATGCGTCAGTGCGCGCGACCGGCCAGACAGGCGGCATCCTTGACGCCTTCTTCATTCGCGGATTTCCGATTGGCGAAGGCAACCTGGGCGAAATCGCGTTTGACGGGCAATACGGCGTGGCGCCCAATTTCCGCGTGCTGTCCGATTATGTCGAGCGCGTCGAGGTGATCAAGGGGCCCGCGGCACTGCTGTACGGCATGTCCCCGAACAGCGGCATCGGCGGCGTCATCAACATTGTTCCCAAGCGCGCGTTGAATACCGACCTCACGCGGTTCACGGCCGATTATGCATCGAGCTCCCAGGGTGGCGGCCATCTCGATGTGAGCCGGCGCTTCGGCGCGGATCGCCAGTTCGGCGTGCGATTCAACGGCAGTCATCACCAGGGCGACACGCCGGTGGACAACCAGTCCCGGAAAGCGACCGTCGGCGCCGTGGCGCTCGACTACCAGGGCGAACGGCTGCGGGCATCGCTCGATGTGATCGATCAGCGGGAGCGCTTCGATGCTCCCTCGCGCCCGTTTACCATTGCGGCGGGAGTCGCCGTGCCCGACGCGCCGGACGGCCGCCGCAATGTCTCCCAGGCATGGGAATGGGCGAAGATCGATGACCAGTCGGTCTTGCTGCGCGCCGAATATGACGTGAACGACAAGCTGACGCTGTTCGCCAACGCCGGCGGCAGTCAGACCGACGTTAACCGTCTTTTCGGAGGCCCGCAGATTCTGAATGCGGCCGGCGATGTACGCACGACCCCCGCTCACTTCATCTTCGACATCGAACGGTCGACCGCCGACGCCGGCCTGCGTACCCGCTTCGATACCGGGGCGGTACGCCATACCGTCACGCTGCAGGCAAGCACTTATCGCGATCAGCTGGATCGGGGTTCCAGAAACGGCACAGCGGTAACCTCCAACATCTATACGCCGGCGGCATATCCCAGCCAGGCTGTCGCGGCGCCGGCTCTGGTATCGAAAATCTCGGAAACGAAGCTTTCCGGTGTTGCGCTCGCCGATACCTTGTCCATGCTGAACGATCGCGTGCTGCTTTCCCTCGGAGCGCGTCACCAGCAGGTCGAGTCGGACAATTTCAATCCGACCACCGGCGCGGTCACTTCTTCCTACGACAAGAGCGCCGTCACCCCCCTGGTCGGCCTGGTCTTCAAACCCTGGCAGAACGTCTCGCTCTACACCAACTACATCGAAGGGCTGAGCAAGGGCGATACCGCCCCGTCGACGGCGGCCAATGCGGGCGAGGTCTTCGCGCCGTACAAGGCCAAGCAGCACGAGATCGGCGTCAAGTTCGATCATGGCCGCGTGATGACCACGGTGAGCCTCTTCCAGATCGCCAAGCCCAGCGGACAGATGACCGGCAACGTCTTCGGCGTCGATGGCGAGCAGCGCAACCGCGGCCTGGAGATCAACGTGCTGGGTGAGGCAGCCCGCGGCGTCAGGCTGCTTGGCGGCGTGACGCTGATCGATGCGGAACTGACGAAGACCAACAGCGCCGCCACGCTCGGCAAGACACCGATCGGCGTGCCGTCGGTGCAAGCCAACGTTGGCGCCGAATGGGACACGCCTTGGGTAACCGGACTCACCTTGACCGGCGGCATTGCATACACCGGGAAGCAATACGTCAACCAGGCGAACACGGCACGCCTTCCCGCGTGGACCAAGGTTGATCTTGGCGCGCGTTATGCCACCAAGGTCGCCGGCAAATCCACGACCTTCCGGGCCAATCTCCTCAATGCATTTGACCGCGACTACTGGTCGGGCGTGGCATCGTGGGGCGGCTTCGTGCAGGGGGCGCCGCGTACCGTGCTGTTGTCCGCCTCGGTGGATTTCTGATCCCACCTGCAATCGCAATACTGGAAAAGGGAGGCGGCCTATGCGAAGCGACAAGCCATTGACCGAAACAGGCATGGGACGGATACAGATCCGGGAGCCGATGTCGCTCAAGCCCATACTCGACCGGTCGATCGCCGACCTTGTCCATTCCTCGCCGGAGACGCTGCTGGCCTTGGCCGACCGATATGGATCGCCGCTCAACATTGTCTGGCCGCATATCCTGAAGCAAAACGTGGAAGCGTTTCGTTCCGTATTGCGCGCGCATCAGGTGCGATTCGAGATCTTCTACGGCGCGAAGGTCAACAAGTCGCAGGCGCTGGTCAGCGCCGCCGTGGAATCCGGCATCGGCGTGGACGTGTCCAGCATCCATGAAATGAGGGATTCGCTGCGTGCCGGAGCGAATCCGGCAAGACTCTGCGCAACCGGCCCGGCGAAGACGGCGGCGTTCCATGCCGAACTGATCGCCAACGGCGCACTGATTTCGATCGATTCCGCCGAAGAGCTTGCGGAACTGGAAGAATCCGTCCGCAGGCTCGCACCGGATCGCCGGGCGCGGATTCTTCTCCGGTATCGTCCCGACGCCTCCCGCGCGAGCCGGTTCGGGATGGGGGGAGAGGATCTCATGCGATGCCTGCATCGCCTCGTTGAGGCGAGGAAGCAGTTTGCATTCGAGGGATTCCATTTCCATCTCGGCGGCTATGCGCATGAAACGCGGGCACAGGCGCTGCGCGAACTTGTCCGTTATATCGATGCGGCGCGCGGCTTGGGCCTCGGCCCGCGGATGATCGACATCGGCGGCGGACTGCCGATCCGGTATGTGGACAGCGACGAGTACGAGGCGTTCCTGCAATACCCGTGCAAGGAGCATTACCGCAACGGCAAGGTACCCGAATCCTTCTATCCCTATGGCGGACGCATCGGCGCCTGCGAATGGCTGGACCGCCTGCTGAAGTCGCCGTGCGCGGATGGCCAGTCGGTCGCCGAATATCTGAACGCGATGGATCTCACTCTGGCGCTCGAACCGGGGCGCAGCCTCGCCGACCAGGCCGCCATTTCCGTATTCAAGGTTACCCGCGTGAAGCCGCTGGCAGCGGGAAACCATGTGATTTTCGTCGAAGGAAGCAGCTTCAGCGCGTGCGAAACCTGGTTCGCCTCCGAATTCCTGGTCGACCCGATACTCGTGGCGACAGAGAAATCCGGCGACAACGGTGCAGCGCCAGGTCAGGCCTATATCGCGGGGCACAGCTGCCTCGACGACGACGTCATCACCAATCGGCTGATCGGCTTCGACAGGATGCCGGAGGCCGGCGACCTGCTCGTGTATGCCAACACGGCCGGTTACCAGATGGACTTGCTGGAGAACGAATTTCACCGTCATCCGATGCCGCGGAGGATTGCCGCCGCTTACGACGCAGCTGGAAAGATGACTATTTCACCTGACGATAGTACGGAGAATTGAGATGATTCTGAACAAAGTGACTGATTTGATCGGCAATACCCCTATCCTGAGCATTCCGATTCCTGCAAAGAACTCCAGGTTGCTGCTCAAGATCGAGAAAAACAATCCGGGTGGCAGCATCAAGGACAGGATGGCTCGCAACATGGTCATTGCGGCGCTCAAATCCGGGCGCCTCAAACCGGGTGGCGTGATTGTCGAGTCGTCTTCCGGCAATACCGGGATCGGCCTTGCCATCACGGCCATCGAATTCGGCCTGCGCTTCATCGCGGTGGTCGACCACCATGCGGCCCAGGACAAGATCGCCGTGATGCGCGCACTCGGCGCGGAGATCCGTTACGTCGCAGGAGACTATCGGGAGGACGAAGTTGCCGTCGTCGAACGCCAGCGCATGGCCGCCGAACTGGCCAGCCAGATTCCGGGCGCCGTGTTCATGAACCAGTCGGACAATATCGCCAATGCCGGCGGATATTTCGATTTTGTACGGGAAGTCATCGAGCAGATCGGCGGCCCCGTGGATGCCTATGTCGGTTGCGTCGGAACGGGCGGATCGATGACAGGGATCGCACGCGGACTGAAGCTGCATAATCCCCACACCAAGACAATCGCTGTCGAGCCGGACGGCTCGATCGTGTTCGGCCAGCCGGGCCGCCCCTATTATCAATCGGGAACCGGCACGCCCAAGGGCGATACCGTCGGACTGGTGCTCGACTACAGTTGCATCGACATGGGGGTGCAGGTCACCGATTCGCAGGCCTTCGAGACAGCCCGGTATGTCGCCAAACACACCGGGCTGCTCGTGGGCGGTTCGACGGGTGGCGTCATCTACAAGGCGCTGGAATTCATTCACAGCGGACTGATTGGCGGCAATGTTGTGGCCGCGGTGGCGGATGGCGGAGAAAAATATCTCCACACCGTGTTCAATGAGGACTGGCTGAAAGAGCGCAACCTGCTGGATCCGGGTATCTGGGAGAGTCTCGACGCCTGGCTATCCCAGGAAAGCGTGAGCGAACCAGCGCCGCGCGCGGTCCCACGTCTGAGCGTGGCATGACTCCGGAAAGGGATTGCAGGATGAAGCCGTTGAACGTGGTCGTTTGCGGCGGGGGCAGAACCGGGCACCTGAATGCCGTGCTGTTCAAGCAGCTTCCCGGCGTGCGCGTATCCCTGCTCACGAGCCGTCAGGACGTGATTGACCGGCATTGCCGTGACGAAGGCCTTGTCACGGCAATCCTGCCAGACGGGAAAACGCTCGACGCCCGCCTGGATGCCGTCGCGCGTGAACCGGAAGGCATCATGGCGGACGCGGATGTTGTCGTCATCACGGTGCCGGCGCAGGCGCGGCCGGACCTGCTGCAGTCGATCGCATCCAGCCTGCCGTCGCACAAGCCCGTCTATGTGGGAGCGATTCCCGGCTTCTGCGGCTTCGACTGGCTGGCGGAGAAGGCCCTGGCCGAGCGGCCCAATGCCGTCATCTGGGGCATGAAGGACGTGCCCCATACTGCCTACGACCTGACGCCTGGCGTGTCGGTCAAGATGGGCGGGGCAAAGAGCACGCTTTACATCGGGACGCATGTGCGCGAGACCGAAGCGGCGCGCCAAACCCTCCTGGCACATTTGCAGCGGCTGTACGAATCTCCCGTCGAGCTGCTGAACCACTACTTGGAAATCACCCTCACGCCCGGCAACCCGATCATGCACCCCTCGGTGGTATACGGGCTGGTCGGGCCATACGGCCAGTGGCACAACAAGACGTTTTCGTCGCCCATCTGCTGGTGGACCGATTGCCCCGAATTGGGCGCGTACTTCCTGGAACGCAGCGACGAAGAGAGCCAGCTTCTTTGCAAGGCCATCGAGCAGCGCCTGGGCGTGGACCTGTCTTCGGTGAAGCCGTTGAAGCAGGAAATCATCGAGGCCTACGAAGACCAGATACGCGATCACGGCACGATGCTGTCGGTATTGCGAACCAACCGGGCCTATGACGAGATCCAGGCGCCGCTGGTGCCTGCGGACGGCAATGCCGGCTACGTCATCGACAAGGAAAGCCGCGCATTCCATGAGGACGTGGCCTACGGTCTCGCGCTGCTCGTCAAGATGGCGAAGCGGCTGAATCTGAATGTCCCGCATATCGAAGAAATATTCAACTGGAATGTCGCCTACATGGGTGGTCTGCGCGGGTCCGCGCTCGACTACTTTCCCGAAACCTGGCCAGCCTGACACCTCTATCCTATGAAAACCAATCCGATTTTGTTGCAACCCGACAGCGCTTTCTATGTGGAGCGCAAGAATGACGCGCTGGCATTCGCACACCGCAATGCCTTGCGGCGCGTCGTCCGCTGCCTGTTCGCCGAGAAAATCCTCGACAAGAGCCTGCTCATATTCGCTCCTCAGGGATGCTGTGCATGGTTTCCACTCTGGCACAAGCACGCGCTCGTTTTCTTCGAAGACCTGTGGGCGGCGCCTGCGGATACCTTCATCAACCGTGGAGCCATCACCCTCATCGAATCCAGCGGTGCGCGCACTGCCATCGACACGTCCGATCAACTGATCGATCTGCTGCGCCCCTGCTTCGATTTTTCCCTCAGCGAAGAAGGCGTTGCCGGCCTGAAGGCGGATATCGAGAACAGTATCGCCAACGATGCGCTTGCCCGTATCCACCGGGATGCGTGGGCTGCGGACCTGAACAAACTCATCGATTCCGCCGGTGCCGGCGGCCTTGCGGATTACCTGCACAAGCACGCCACCATCAAGGACGCCGCGATGCTGCTGGACCAATGGGGTTCGCTCGAAGGCCACCCGTTCTACCCGACCTGGAAATCCAAGCCGGACCTGAGCCCCGAGGAAGTGGCCCTGCTGTCGCCGGAGTTCAATGCGAAGGTCCGGGTACGCATCGCGTCCTTGCGTGCGGACATGGCCTATATCGAACGCATGCCCCACGTACACAGTTACCAGGACTGGTTCGCCGACAACTTTCCCGACTTGTGGAACAGCTGGAAAGACGGATTGAACGCGAAACGGTTGAATGAACGGGACTGGCTTCCGCTGCCTATCCATTCCTGGCACCTCGAAAATTATGTGGGGAAGGAGTATGCCGCAGAGATTGAGGAGGGCATTTTGATCCTGGATGGCCCGGACGTCGAGACGCTGCCGACCATGTCGTTCCGGACCATGATGCCGCAGGAGCCTGAAGCCGCCCCGTTCATCAAACTGCCCATTGCGTTGTGGCTCACGAGCGAACAGCGCAGCCTGCAGGCGAAATCGATCCATATGGGGCCGCGCATCAGCACGGTGATCAAAAGCATTCTTGCCGCCGACAAGGAACTCGGCAAGGCGCTCGACATCTTCCCGGAAGAAGTGGCATTCCACTACAAGCATGCGGTGAAGCAGGAAGACCGGCCCGGGCGCCATTTGTCGGTCGCGTATCGCGCGAGCCGGGATGCCTTCGAGCGGACCGATGGCCTTCTTCCAGTCACGGTCGCTGCGTTATTCACCGGTTCGCCTGCGAACGGCAGGCCGCTCGTAACGGAACTGATCGAGCGCAATGGGACTCGTCCTGCTCCGGAAGTGGTGGAAACCTGGTTCAAGCAGTATGCGCGAGCAGTTACGCGTCCAGTGATCGCCATCTATCTGCTCTACGGAATCGGACTTGAAGCGCATCAGCAGAACACTTCCGTGCTGTTCGCCGCAGATGGGACGCCAAGAAGCCTTCTGATACGGGATTTCGGGGATGGCCGCACCTATGCGCCTCTGCTTTCCGAGCGTGGATACGGGCTCGAGCCCTATGTCCATCCAGGAATTCTCCCTACCGTCTTCACCGACGATATCGAACCGGTTCGCACTTTCGTGCTGGATGCCTGCTTCGTCTGTCACCTGCACGAACTGGCGATGCTGCTGACGCGCGAGTATGAACTCGGCTCGGCTCGCCTGTGGGAAATCCTGCGTGAAGAGACGGCGGGTGCCTTCGACGTGCTGGCACCGCGGGTATCCCAGGCGCTATGGGCAACGGAGCGAGAGGCGTTTCTCGAGCAGCCCTGGCCGACGCGCTCGGTACTGCGAATGCATCTGCTCAAGTACTCCAATTACCGTCTGCAGCATGATCTGCCCAACCCGCTGGTATCGGCGGACGGCGGGATCTGACCGATGTCGAACGCCGCCATAGCGCCGAGCCAAGCGTCGCGTCTGATTCACGTTCTCTTCGTGATTCAGCTCACTTCCATGGGCGCCATGGAAATGAGCGGCCCCTTCTGGCCCCTTCATTTGAAGTCGCTCGACGCCTCTGAGCTCTTGTTAGGTTTTGCCGGCATTGCAGTCTACGTGGGGCCGATGCTCGGCATCGTGTTGACCGGCGCATTCTGGGGGAGGATCGGCGACCGGTTCGGGCACAAGCCGATGATGATCCGGGCCTTGCTCGGCTTGTCCCTGACCCAATTGGCATTGGCCTACACGAGCGATATCTGGATGATCCTCGCGCTGCGCTTCGTCCAGGGCGCCTGCGCAGGATACATCGCCCCTGCGCAAGCCTATGGAGTCACCATCGAATCGCCGTCGCGCCGGGCCCGCCTGTTCGCCTACCTGCAGGTATCGACCAATGTCGGATCACTCGCCGGTGCGGTCGTCGGCGGCCTGATTCTCGATTACACGACCTTTTTCTGGATCAATGCTGCTGCATCGGCCCTGTGCGCCTTGTGTGCCTTGGCCGCGTGGCTGATATTGCCGAACGTACCACCGGCAGCGAAGGCAGCACCAGCAGCCGCGCAAACGGCCGTCGGTCCGGCGGACGCCGGCGCGCTGCTCACCTGGCGCTCGCCGCCCATTCTTGGCCTGCTTGGCGTCATCGGCATACTGCTCGTGAGCCGTATGATTACCCAGACCCCGTTCTCCCTGTATGTCCGCTCGATCTTTGATGTGAGCAACTGGGTGGTGGGCTTGTGCTACGGCTTGCTCGCGCTGGGCTTCATTCTGTCGGCGGCGATGTGGGCGAAGCATTTCGAGAAGAAATCCCTGTCCGAGACGATCCGCTGGATCGCTTGCATCGCCGGCGCTTGCGCAGGCTTGACGGCGGTCGCTGGCGCCACGCGCAATATCGGCGTATTTATCGGCGTGCATTTCGCCTGGGGCATCCTGCTGGGAGCGACCACGCCGGTATTGATGTCGCAGATATCCAGGGTGGCTGGCAGCCTGCGGCAGGGCTATATCCTCGGCGTCGCGTACAGCACATCGCAATTATCATCGATCGGCGGCATTGTGCTGGGTGGCTGGCTGAGTCAGGCCGTCGGGCTGGAATACACCTACTTCTTCGTTGCGTTTTTCTACGCCATGGCCGCGGTTGCCGCGCTGGCCATGAGACGGGGACACGCTGTGATTCAACCCGCCGGCATGACGCGGCAGTAATCCTTTTCATTCGCAAGAGTCTTTATCATGGCATTTCAACGTCGCTGGGCCGTAGCCCTCATTCTCCTCGTACCGGTCTGTCTTCTCGCCGGATTCTTCTTCTTTTTTAATCCGGCAAAGGGAGGTGAGGCCGTTGCCGACGCCGCACCCGGCACGGTCACGGTAACCGATCTTCTCGGGCGGCAGGTGCAGGTCCGCGTGCCCGTACAACGCGTTATCCTGGGAGAGGGGCGCCAGCTGTATCTGGTTGCGGCGCTGGATACGGATAATCCGATCCAACGCATCGTCGGCTGGCGCAAGGACCTGATCCAGGCCGATCCGGATACCTACGCGTTGTATCTGCAAAAGTTTCCAAAGATCGCCGACATTCCCACCTTCGGCGGCTTTGAAGACGGCACGGTCGATATCGAACAGACGATTGCGCAAAGGCCCGATGTCGTTTTCCTGAACATCGAGGCCGAACGCGCCAGCCAGGACGCGCGTACCATCGAGAAGCTCGGCGCACTGGGTATCCCGGTGGTCTACATCGATTTCCGCCACTATCCGATCGAAAACACCGAGCCGACCATGCGGCTGTTTGGCAAACTGTTCGGAAAGGAGCAGCGCGCCGAGGAGTTCATTGCCTTCCGCGCTAGGCAGATTCAACGCGTCACCGACGTCATCCAGGCCCGCCAGCCGACACGCCCGAAGGTATTCATCGAACGGATTGGCGGATATACCCAGGACTGCTGCCTGAGCTTTGGACATGAAAACTTCGGCAAGTTCGTCGAGATGGCCGGCGGCGTGAACATCGCCAAGGACGTCATTCGCGGCACGTTCGGTCAGTTGAATCCGGAACAGGTCGTGGCGGTCAATCCCGACCAGGTGGTGGTCACCAGCGCCAACTGGGAAGCGTATGTGCCGGGCGGAAGCTGGGTAGGAGTCGGACCGGGTGCAGACCTGACGGAAGCGGCGCGAAAACTCGAAACCTACACAAAGCGGCCGGCTTATGCGGGTATCAAGGCGAACCGGAATCAGGAATTTCACGCGATCTGGCACCAGTTCTACAACAGTCCTTACCAGTTCGTCGCGATCCAGCAGTTTGCAAAATGGTTCCATCCGACGCTCTTCCCCGACCTCGACCCGGATGCAACCTTCCGCGAACTGCATCAGCGCTTTCTGCCCTTTGAACACAGGCCCGGTTACTTCGTGAGCTTGAAAAACAAGATGGAGGCCCACCAATGAGCGCGGTCTGTTTGACGGAAAGCGGGCAGCGCACCGTCTATCGGGCAATCGTCAGGCGCAAGCGGCTGCTGATTGCGGCGTTCATCGTTCTGCTGCTGTTGAGCCTCCTGCTCGACTTGGCGCTCGGACCAGCACGGTACAGCCTCGACGAAGTCGTGCGCGCCTTGTTTCTTCCCGACAGCACTTCCTTGCAGGTAAGGGTCGTGATGTGGGAGATCCGCATGCCCGTCGCCCTGATGGCGATCGTCGTTGGCGCTGCGCTGTCGCTCGCCGGCGCCCAGATGCAAACGATACTGAACAATCCGCTGGCAAGTCCTTTCACGCTGGGCATTTCAGCCGCCGCAAGTTTCGGCGCTGCAATGGGACTCGCTTTCGGGGTCAAGCTTTTCCCGGTGGCGACTGAATACCTCGTCCCGCTCAATGCATTTGCGATGGCAATGTTGTCCGCCTTGTTGATCCATCTGCTCTCGATGCGCCGTGGCGTGACCGCCGAAACGGTCGTGCTGCTGGGGATTGCCCTGGTGTTTACCTTCAATGCCCTGCTTGCACTCGTCCAGTACTTTGCGACTGAACAGGCAGTTGCCGCTGTCGTGTTCTGGACCATGGGTAGCCTGACCAAGGCCACATGGCCGAAGCTGGCCGTGACCTGTCTCGTCATTGCGGTCACGCTGCCGATCTTTGCACGCCGGGCTTGGGCATTGACTGCGCTGCGCTTGGGAGACGACAAGGCTGCCAGTTTCGGGGTCGATGTGCCGCGCCTTCGGTTCCAGACCCTGGTAATGGTCAGCCTGTTGGCCGCGATTCCGGTTGCTTTCGTTGGCACGATCGGTTTCGTCGGTCTCGTGGGGCCGCATATTGCCCGCATGCTGATCGGGGAAGACCAGCGCTTTTTCCTGCCTGCTTCGTTGCTGACTGGAGCGCTTGTACTTTCGCTGAGCTCAGTGGTGAGTAAAACCCTGATGCCAGGCGCCATCTTCCCGATCGGGGTGGTAACGTCGCTCATCGGTGTGCCGTTCTTCATTTCGCTCATTCTTGGCAGCAAGAGGAACGCATGGTGAGACTACGACTGGAAAATATCGGTGCGCTTTACGGGCGACACTTGGTCATTTCCGGAATCAATACCCCCGCATTCCACGGCGGGGAGGTTGTTTCGGTCATCGGCCCCAATGCAGCGGGGAAGTCGACATTGTTCAAGCGCTTGGCCGGACTGCTTAAAGGGCCGGGTAACATTCATCTCGAAGGCTCTCGCAAGGGGCTCGACGGGATCTGCTACATGCCGCAGGAAATCAACGCCAATGCGAGACTGACGGTCTACGAATCTGTCCTTTTGGCACGCAAGCAGCAGACGCCAAGCTGGGCGGTGCATGACGACGATCTGAAGGTAATTGATGCCACCATGGCATCACTCGGTATCGCCGACCTTGCGTTTCGCAACCTGGGCGAACTGAGCGGAGGACAGCGTCAACTGGTGTCGATCGCGCAGACACTTGCGCGCGAACCGGAAATCCTGCTCATGGACGAACCCACCAGTGCGCTCGATTTGCACCGGCAGATCCAGGTGCTCGATTTCATGCGGCGCTTGGCCAGGGAGAAGGGGATGCTTGTGTTCATCGCCATCCACGATCTCAACCAAGCGTTGCGATTTTCCGACCAGACGCTCGTGATCGCGAGCGGCACTGCAAGGGCGAGCGGCCTAGCCCGCGAGGTTATCACGGAGAGAATGCTGCGCGAAGTGTACAGAATCGATGCCCGCATCGAGTGCTGCTCGATGGGGGTTGGGCACGTGATTGTCGACGGCGTTGTTTGAATTTCAGATCGAGGAACGGATGCTCAACGTAGCGCAACTGCGGGCCGACACGCCAGGAGTAAATGAGGCCATTCATTTCAACAATGCGGGGGCCGCCCTGATGCCTCGCGTCGTGCTGAATACAGTCATTGACCACCTCGAGTTGGAAGGCCGCCTCGGCGGGTACGAGGCTGCGGATGCGGCAGGCGACCGCCTGGAAAAAGTCTATGGTTCGGTCGCGCGCATGCTCAACGCGCATCCGGACGAGATCGCCGTGGTCGAGAATGCGACGCGCGCATGGGATATGGTGTTCTATTCCCTTCCACTTGCGAAGGGGGATGTCATTCTAACCTCGACGACGGAATATGCCGGCAACTATATCCCGTATCTTCAGCTGCAACGGAATCGGGGAATTGAGATCAGGATCATTCCAAACGACGAGCAGGGACAGGTATCCGTGCGTGCATTGCGCGAGATGTTGAACGACAAGCGCGTGAAGCTCATTTCACTGCCATTTATCGCATCGAATGGCGGCCCCATCCAACCGATCGGCGCGATCGGACCGATCGCCAGGGCAGCCGGTGTATGGTTCTTGGTCGATGCCTGCCAGGGAGTCGGCCACTTGCCGATCGATGTCAAGAAGATCGGCTGTCACATGCTCTCGGCCACCAGCCGCAAGTATCTGCGCGGGCCGCGTGGCATGGGATTTCTTTATGTCGAAAAGGACTTGTGCCAGCAGCTCGAGCCGGCTTTCCTCCATCTGCATGCAGCGACGTTGCAATCGCCAGACAAGTTCGAGATACGCCACGACGCGCGGCGCTTCGAGAACTGGGAGTGCAACATCGCCGCCAAACTGGGGATGGGAGCGGCCGTCGACTACGCACTGGGACTAGGTGTCAACGCGATTTGGCTGCGCATTCAGGCGCTTGCCGATCGACTGCGCGCAAGGCTTGCGGAAATCGACGGAGTGAGGATTCGCGACGGCGGTCTGGTGAAGTCGGGTATCGTGACATTTACTGTCAAGGATCGCGAACCGAAAGAGTTACAGCGGATGCTTGCCTTGCAGCCGCAGCGCATCAATGTGACCACATCCACTTTTCGCTCCACCATGCTGGACATGCATGCGCGCGGATTGCACGAAGTCGTGCGTGCGTCAGTCCATGCCTACAACACCGAGCAAGAAATTGAGACGATCGCTGAAGCGATCGATCTATTTTTCAAGGGGAAGGCAAGTGCTCAATAACGAATCCTACCGCATCGCCATCAAGCCGATCACCTTCTTCCTTCCATCCGAACAAGTCGATCCGGAGGCCGTACAGATTCTCGCAACCGCCATCGAGCATGCCGATGTATGGACCACACCGGTCCCGGTCGAACGCGAAACCGGTATCGTCATGGATGGCAACCATAGAATACGCGCGGCGCAGATTCTGGGACTACGCTATTTACCATGCGTATTGCTGAGTTACCGGGATCCCAGGGTGACGGTCGTGAACTGGTGGACTGCGGAGCCGTTCTCCGTCGACCACATCTTTCGTTCAATTCTGTTCAACAAAGAAATACTTCCTTATAAAACAACCAGGCATCACTTTGCACCGGTCCTGCCGGAAACCGACGTGCCCTTGGCAGTACTTCGAGAAAAGGCGTTCGCTCCCGAGAACGATGTAGCGATTTTGTCAAGAAATCGTTGCTGCCGTAGCTGGGCTCGCAATTGACTTTTTGGCAAGAACTTAATAGGAGCGGCTCACGCTACGGCTGGCGTTGACCGTACGCGTGAAGCAGTTGCAATTGCTGGGTTTCAGCATCGATTCGACTTGCGGAGCGGTACCGCCGGTAAGCGCGTCGCTCGCGCGGCACAAGCCGAAGCGGGCATCCATGCCATGACTGTCGATTGAGAGAGTAGCGCCGATCTGCATGGATGCCATCACATTGACCGTGTCCTGGTTGTCTCCAGTGGGATGGACGCACTGCTGGGCAAGATGCGCAGCGCATAGTCCGCCAGCGGAAACTCGAACGTTCCGCGTAGGTTGATACCTTCTAGGTTGGTCGGCGCGATGCGGCGCAGGTCTTCCGGTGACAGTTTCTCGCCGCCGACCGTCTCGATCCGTTCGATGGTGCGCTGCATGTGCTGCGTGTTCCACGCCATCAGGGCATTCGTCAGCAGCGACAGGCTCGACGATACGGCCGCCAGCGACTCCGGCCGCTTGGCCAGCTCGGTCGGGATCTTGCCTGTGTGGACGGCGCGCTGCACCGCATGGACCGCTTCGCCGCGGTTCAGGGCGTGCCGCAATTCGCGCCGGAACGCCGGATTGGTGAAATAGTCGATCAGGAAGATCGAGCGCAGCAGGCGCCCGAGCTGCACGCCGCCGTCGTACACGTCCTGGCCGCGGGCGGCCGAGCCGAAGCGCTGCAAGGCCTGTACCGCGGTGCAGCGGCCGCTCTGGATCGACGCGACCACGCGCACGAATTCGTCGTAGATCGCCTCGATCGCGTGCAGGTTCACGTCGCCGGCGACCACGGGGAGCACTTCGCCCGGCACCAGGTGGCCGACCGGCACATGCAGGTAGCGGTCGCGCATGTGCTGCAGGACCGGGCACAGGTCGAATTTCAAGCCCTTGGCCACGGCGATACCGAAATCGGTGTAGCCATGGGTGTCGACTGCGAGCTGGGCGACGTCATTGGTGCCGCTCTGCCTCACGACGCCCTCGATGGCGGCGCCGACCTGGCGCTCCTTGAGCAGGATCGGCATGTCGTAAAAGATGCCCCAGCGGTCGCGCACATGGGTGTAGATGCCGATCGAGGCGGTGCGCCGGCGCGGATCGGCGCGCGCCTGCCAGATGGTGCGCGTCGTCTCCAGGCTCATCATGTCGGACGATGCCAAGTCGCCGCGTCCCCAATGGGCCGCGATCGGATGGCGGTGCATAAAGCCGAGCACAGCGTCGGCCGCCTCGCGCAGCTTCCGTTCGTCGGCGACCAGCTTCATCATCTGCCGGATCGCCGCCGGCTTCAATTCGGGAATCATGCGCGCAATATCGGCGGCCAACAGCGAGGTGCCGTGCGCGAAGACGGCGGCGTACACAAGCAGCAACTCGCTGCGCGAGCGCGGTTCGCGTCCCAGCAGCATCCAGGAATACCGTACCTCGCTGTCGATGTCGAGGATGATCTTCGGGAGTTGCCCGACCGGCCGGTCCTCGAAGATTGCGCGCCGCAGGGCGTCGAGATGCGGCTTCTTGTCTTCGGCCACGAGCGCTTCGTTGTGCACGCCGTCGTCCTCGATCCGGACCTCGCCGCGCAGATAGGCGTCGCGCAGGCGTTCGAGGCCCTGGTCGAGGTGGCCGACGATCTTGGCCAGGAAGATTTTCGGGTCCTGCGGCAGTTCGAGATGGCCGTAGTAGTGGTTGCGCTTGGCTTTCCATTCGTCCTCGGGAATGAGCAGCGTCGCGCGGCTGCGGAATGAAAAGCTGTGGTCGACGTAGACCGAGCCGTTGCGCAATGCCATGCGCAGCGCGGAGATCGTCGCCCACTCGAAGGCGCGCAACGCCTCGACGCGGTCCTTACCGTGGATGAGCTCGCGCCACACGCGCCCGAGTTTGGTCTCGGTGTCGGCCGGCAGCTCGTTGCCGCCGTTCGGACCGTACAGGCGGCGCAGGATGTTGATCGCGTCGATCACGGGATGCTGCGTCTCCGCCTCGAACGGCAGCTTGACCAGCTTGTGCAGCATGGCGCGCGCTTGGGCGCTCTTGGTCATCAGCTGCAGGCGGATCAGGCTGCGGCGGCTCGGCGCATGCTGCTTGAGCGTCTGGTCGGCCAGATCGGCAATCTTGTCCAGCGTCTCGTCGGCAGGAAGGGTCTTGTCCAGCGCCAGTGCCTTGACCGCCTCGGCGAAGCCACACAGCTGCTTCTTGAGATCGGGGCGGCCGGCGTCGACCTGCCTGCCGGCCTCGTTGGTGACGTCGATCGCCCAGCGCCGGAACATCGCCAGCAGCTGGTCCGTCGCCGAGCACAGTGCATAGCGCATGAAGCAGGCGGCTTCCAGCCGCCGCGATTGCGACTGAATGCGCTTGCTGACCGACGGCGGGCGGTTCGCGCAACGGCGCGCGTAATGGCGCACCAGGGTCTCGTTCACGTCCGCCGGCCAGGCCGCGGCCACCTTCAGCGCGTAGAGCCGGTCGATCTTGTCGAACAGTTCGGCCATCTGGACCGTCGAATGTTTCAGCGGTACCGCCCACAGCCATTGCTGCAGGCTGCCGTGCTCGCCCTCCGGCGCGGCGAGCTGCCGGCCCCACTCAGCGATCGTGGTATCGCCAACCGATTGCATGAGCGTCCTCTCCAGGAACGCCTCATGGCTGCGGATCGCCTCGGCAATCAAGCGCTTGAGCAGGCGGTCGTGCGCGATCAGGATGCGGTGCTCGTACAGCCAGCACTTGACCTGGGCGAGCAGTGTCGATGTGTCAGGCCGGCCGACCAGCGTTTCCTTCAGCCAGCGCACCAGGTAGCGGCGCTGGTGCTCGGTCATGGCGGCAAAGCCGAGCGCCTGGTACGCGAGTTGCTGGTGGTCGATCAACGTGCGCGGCCGGGTGTCGTACAGCGAACGCAGCGTGCCGATCTCGGGCGGCGCGATGCCCAGTTGTTCGCCAAGATGCGTCCACAGTGCCTTCGGGATCTGCCGGTACGCATCGAGCGTGCGGCCGGTCATGCGCACGAAACCGAGATGCAGGGCCAGAGCCAGGCGGTACAGGTCGCGGCGCCTTTCGTCGATCAGGACGCGCTCTTTGGAGGAAAATGTGAAGAACGTGTTGAGTTCGAACTCGTTGAGTTCAGGCGGGATGTGACGCAGGCCGAGGTAAGAGGCGTGCCAGTGGTCCATTGTTATTCTTGGCGAAAAGAACAATGCGCGCCATCATACCTGTCGAAAACGACAAACAGCAAGTGATTGATTTAAAAGGGAATGCTGCGACGCACACCGCTGGAACCCGCATGAATGCTAGAGGTGGCAACCGTCGTATAGTGCACGGAAATCAAAGGAACCCCATGAGTGGATCCCGCCAACTTGCCCTCCAGAGTTTTCCGCCAAACAGCGCCGCGATGGCCAGAACCGAGGTAGCGGCGTCGGCCACGACGTGCAGATACGCGGAGCGCAGATTCAAGTCGTGATGATGGTTGTGGGATTTGTGATCGTGATGTGCATGGTGATGCTCGTGACCATGCACATCCTTGAGTAGCTAGGCGCAGACGAGATTGACCAATAGTCCGACCACGGCAATCGCAATAGCCTGGTCGTAGTGAATCGGCGTCGGCGCGATCAATCGCTCAATCGACTGGTACAACATCAGTCCGGCAACCCCGACCAAGAAGAGCGCGCTCGTGTAGCCGCCCAGCACCTCTATCTTCCAGGTACCAAAGGCAAACCGCGCATCATGGGCGAATCGCCGCGCCGCTCCATAAGCGAGCACGGACAAGCCGAGCGCCAAGGCATGCGAACTCATGTGCCAACCATCGGCCAGCAGCGCCATTGAATTAAACATCCAGCCGCTGGTAATTTCGACACCCATCATGATGACGGTCAGCATAACTGCCCAGCGTGTATTTCTCTCGGCCAGCGGATTGCCCCCGTCAAAAACGTGGGAGTGGCGCCAGTCCTCAACAGAAGAAGAATGCATTGAATGGTGTCCTTTACCGCAAATCAATATACTATACCCCACTATACCTTGCTGCACTAAGAGCGCCATGCCACACACCATCAAAACGAAAAAGCATTTGCTCACCCGCGTACGCCGCATTGGGGGGCAGTCGGAGGCATTGGAGAAGGCGCTGGAACATGAGACTGAGTGCGTCGCCATACTGCAGCAAATCGCCGCGATTCGGGGGGCGGTGAACGGCCTGATGGCAGAGGTACTGGAGGGACATATCCGGGAACACCTCGGTCCGGATGCTGTTTCATCAAGGCAGCGAAATGAGGATTTGGAACAGGTAGTCGCCGTGCTCAAATCCTATCTCAAGTAGTGCTGGCCTAACGTGCAACTTCTTCCGAATTTCCTGCAAGTCGCTGCCGAGTGAAGAGGCGACCATAATTCAGCTATCTGGTGGTCTTGCGTTTTCGTTGAATCACTGCATACGGGCGGGTCAAGGCGATATTGGAGGCATGTGCAAAGCCGGTTCAGCTAGTGTCGCAGCTTTCCGATCACAGTCTGCACCAGGGAATGGCCACGAGTGCGCACCGCTCCGGTGCCCAATTCCACGACATCAAGTGGAAAGGCGGCTGGCACCACGACGGCACCGTGTAGCGCTATGAAGGAAGCCATCCAGTTCCAGGATAATGCGGCCGGCAGTTTGCTGCGAAAGGTGGAGTGGCGAAGTTCCCTCGACGCTGGGGCCACCACGTCCCTGACCATCGGCCATCTTGGCATAACCCAAGACCCGGCCGCCCCTCAGTCATGGCCGTGCGGTGAATCTCAATTGCCGTCAACGCGGGTATGTTCGAGGCCATCAGCATAGGAGTGCTTTCGTCCAAGCAAGTCTGCTTTTGGATCAGAAAGAATGCTTGCGCCGAGAATATCTGTTCTTTCGTATATAGTTCCACCAAAATCGCAGTGCGCTGTATTGGCAAATACAAAATTCATGAAACATCATAATGCGTGTTCTACTCGTTGAAGATAACCCCGATATCGTCGCAAACCTGTACGGTTTTCTTGAACCGCTCGGCTATACGCTGGATTGCGCCCGCAACGGCATCGTTGGACTTGAATATGCGGCCAAGGGCCATTACGACGCGATCGTCCTGGATCTGATGCTTCCCGGACTGGACGGCCTGGAACTGTGCCGGAAGCTGCGTAAGGAGTGGAGCCGGCCGACGCCGGTACTCATGCTGACCGCCAGGGACACCATACAGGATAAATTGACCGGTTTCGATTGCGGGGCGGATGATTACCTCGTGAAACCATTTTCGCTGATCGAACTCGATGCCCGGCTGAAGGCGCTGGTTCGCCGCGCCAGAAATGAGCACATCGACGCCATTCTGGAATTCGGCGACTTACGTTTCGACCTCGGTCGCGTCGAGGCGACACGTTCCGGCCACCGTCTCGAACTCACTCCAACCGGCTATAAACTGTTGGCTGCGCTGTTACGGGCAGCACCACACGTGCTGACGCGAGAAGCCTTGGAGCAAGCAATCTGGGGCGATGACCCGCCGGAGAGCGACGCGCTACGCTCGCATATGCACGCTCTGCGCCAGGCGCTGGATAAGCCTTTTCCAGTGCCGATGCTGAGAACGGTGCAGGGAGTGGGTTACCGATTGGTTGACGGCAATGAAGCATAAGTTGTCGTTGCGTAGCCGCATTGCCTGGTCGTATGTATTGCTTGCGCTCACACTCGGCATTTTTTTCTCCGGCGTCGCTTATATTTCCGTTGAAGTCGCAGAACAATATCTCGTCGATAAACGCCTTCAATCGCTCTCCACGCAATTGATCAGTCGACATCTGCGAGGCGAGCCCCTTGATACCCCTCCCGGGATTAGGTTTTATGTCGATGATGCAATCCCCCCGCGTTTGCGGCAATTAGAAGCAGGGTTTCATGATTTCTTCTTCGATGTAGAGGAACTGCATGCGTTTGTTCTGGTAGATGCGGGGCGGCGCTTTGTCGTAGTGGATGACCAGAGTGAGTTTGAGCATGTGGAGGAACTCATTCATATTGCGTTGGGTACAGGCTTTGTCGCCAGTCTGGCGCTCGCCATTTTTCTTGGCCTTGCAACCGCCAGACGCGTGATTGCGCCAGTTACCGCGTTAGCGCAGGCGATCAACCACAACGTCCCCCCAGGTACACTTCCATCACTTGAATCGGAAGACGAAATGGGTGTCCTCGCCCGTGCTTTTGCGACTCGCACCGATGAGTTACAACGCTTCTTGAACCGTGAGCGGCTTTTCACCGGCGATGTCAGCCACGAACTACGCACACCGCTGACGATTATTCTCGGCGCAGCCGAACTGTTAAAACTCCAGCTTGATGGCCGGCCGCAGCAGCTGGCGGTTGCAGAACGCATCCGGCGTGCCGCGGCCGACACGGCCGAGCGTGTGAGCGCGCTGCTGCTGTTGTCCCGTGCTCCAGAGACGCTCGATGCACCCAGAATAGAACTCAGATCCGTGGTTGAGCGGGAATTAACGCGCTACAAGCCTCTTCTGGTCGGCAAGCCTGTCAAGTGTCGCTTTGACGCACCGCATGAAGTGTGGGTCTATGCCCGGTCGGAGCTCGCCAGTATCGCCGTTGGGAACCTGCTTCGTAACGCTTGCCAATATACGGACGCCGGTGCCGTGCATATCCGGTTGACAGGCGGTCGTCTTGTCATCGAAGACAGTGGGGCCGGCATCCCCGATTCGGTACGCAACCGATTATTCGAGCGTTTCGTTCGCGGGGATCATGATCAACACACCGGCACGGGCTTGGGATTGGCTATCGTGAAACGCGTTGTCGACCACTTGAGGTGGGAAATCAATTTGGAAACGCGCACGGAAGGTGGAAGCCGTTTTGTCCTGTCCTTTCCGCTAACTTAGCTTTTTCCTGGCCATCTTTACACGATCTTCACACCGGACCGGCTATCGTTGAACGCTGGGCAGTCTGATTTGCATTAGGTCGTGATGGCATTTCTACGTTATTCCTTGGTCGGTTGCATTGCGACCGGCGTGCATTATTTCGTCCTGTTCCTCTTGGTGGAAGGCGGGCATTTACGTCCAGCCTATTCCGCAACGATCGGCTCCGGCTGCGGCGCCTTGGTCGCTTATTGGGGAAACAGGCGATTCACCTTCTCCAGTGCATCCCCGCACTGGTCCGCGCTCAGCCGATTTCTGGTGGTGGCGGCGATGGGCGCAAGTTTGAGTGCCGCTCTGGTCTGGGCCAGCACGGCCCTTTTTGCATGGCATTACATGATAGGCCAGATTGCGGCGACTTTGCTTGCCTTGTTTTTCACCTATGGCTTCAACCGTGTCTGGACATTTCGATGAACACCTCCCCCCCGCTCTACAGCGTTGATGCTGGCGAACCGCCTCCGCTCACGTTAACTGTTGTTGTGCCGGTATTCAATGAAGAAGAAGTATTGCCAGTATTCCATCGTCGCCTGGTGAACGCACTCACGGGTGTGCAAGGTGGTTGGGAAGTCGTCTACATTGATGATGGCAGCACCGATAACTCTCATCAGATTCTCAAGCAATTGCGTCTGCTGACTCCGCATGTCGGCATTGCACGCTTTAGCCGCAATTTCGGTAAGGAAGAAGCGATGAGCGCAGGGCTTCGACTCGCGCGGGGAGATGCCGTCATCATCATTGATGCCGATCTGCAAGATCCTCCGGAGCTGATCCCGGCCATGCTCGCCGCCTGGTCGAACGGCGCCGATATGGTGAACATGCGCAGACGTCACCGCCGCGGCGAATCATGGCTCAAAAAAGCCACGGCGCATGCGTTTTACCGCATCATCAATCGCTTGAGCGAAGTGCCGATTCCCGAAGATGTCGGCGACTTCCGCTTGTTGAGCCGGCGGGCGGTTGATGCGTTGAACTTGCTTTCGGAGCGCAATCGCTTCATGAAGGGGATGTTCGCCTGGATCGGTTACCCCCAAATCACCCTCGACTATGACCGGGACGGCCGCGCTGCGGGACAAACAAAATGGCGTTATTGGCGGTTATGGAACTTTGCCATTGAGGGCATCACGGGCTTTTCAATCGCACCCTTGAAAGCGGCGACTTACCTTGGATTCGCTTGCGCTGCTGCGGCATTTATTTACGGCTTGTACTTTTTATTCAAGACGCTCTTTTTGGGCGATGCTGTCAGGGGTTTTCCCACGTTAATTGTCACCGTCCTGTTTTTAGGCGGCTTGCAGTTAATGGCCATGGGCGTGATCGGCGAGTACCTGGGCCGGTTGTTTGTTGAAAGCAAGCGCCGCCCGCTCTATTTGCTTGAAGAATATCAACCTTCATCCATCGCGGATGCGCCACAACACGCCGAAGTTGTTGGGGCCTTCAAATGACGCAGACACTGTCAGTGTTGAAAAATCGATGGGTCGTGTCATGCCTCGTGGCGCTCGTATTGCTTCGATTGTTATCCCTTGGCATGTATCCATTGATGGATACAACAGAAGCCCGCTACGCCGAGATTGCCCGCAAGATGGTCGAACTTGGTAATTGGATAACGCCGTGGTTTGACTATGGCGTGCCGTTTTGGGGCAAACCGCCCTTGTCGTTCTGGCTGACTGCGGCGAGCTTTAAACTGTTTGGCGTCAATGAATTTGCCGCGCGTCTGCCCCATTGGGTGATGGGGATAGTCACGGTCTGGCTGGTATGGAAAACCGCTGCGCAACGGTCTCAACGTGAGGCACTTTACTCGGTGGTTCTGCTGACTGGGTCGGGTCTGTTTTTTTTATCGGCCGGCATGGTCATGACCGATATGGCATTAACGTTGAGTGCGGTCATTGCCATGCGTGGATGTTGGCTGGGCTTGCAGGGGACGCCCGAGCAGAAAACACGTCAACGCTGGCTGCTATTTGTCGGGCTCGGATTGGGACTGTTGGCCAAAGGCCCCGTCGCTCTCATTTTGATCGGGGCGCCGATCGCGTTATGGTCACTCGCCTCCAAAAGCTTCCTGACGGTCTGGCGCGCGTTGCCCTGGGTACGCGGGGCTGCTCTGTCTGCCGCCATTGTCTTTCCGTGGTACATCGCCGCTGAACTGCGTACGCCTGGCTTTCTCGACTATTTTTTAATCGGCGAGCACTGGCATCGGTTTGTGACTCCAGGCTGGACGGGGGATTTGTACGGCAGTGCGCATGAATATCCTCGCGGAACGATCTGGTTGTTCGCCTTGGCGGATTGGCTGCCATGGAGTCTTCTATTGCCAGCGGCGGCGATCGTTTGGCACCGGGATATCAGACTTGTCGGACACGGACGCAGCGACGAAGGATCGTGGCCGATTTACTTGTTGTGCTGGGGATTGATGCCCTGCGTGTTCTTCACGCTGGCGGGAAATATATTGTGGGCCTATGTCTTGCCGGGCATGCCAGCTCTGGCGCTATGGATTGCGACCTGCCTCTCTCGTTTACCGCAACAAAGGGTCGAAAAGCTGTTGACCCTGGGGTTGGTTATTACCGGTTTCGGCTACGCAGGATTCCTCATCAATTTGCGCGTGGCAGATCGGGATCAGTACAAGTCGGCCAAGTCACTGGTCGCCGCATACAAGGCCAGACGTCATGGCGACGAACCATTGGTTATTATCGGCGGCGGACGTCTGTATTCCGCCGCCTTTTATAGTCAGGGAAGAGCTGAGCGCCTTGCCCGCCCCGATCTGCTGTTGCGGCGTTTGGAAGAGGGGCCGGCGATGGTCGCCATGGAAAGCGAACAAATGAAGAACCTGCCGGAGGCAGCCGGGCGTATGTTGATGCCTGTCGGTCAATACGGGAAGTTTGCACTGCTCGCATTGAAGGAGAAGCCGGATTTAGGACCGCTCGCGGCACGAACCGGCAGGAATGATTCATCCCAAGAAACTGCAAGCCAGGCGCTTTTGCCTCAACCTGACAGCCGGAGGAGTTCTGGCGCGTCGGCTATGCAAAATGAATGACGCGGCGCCATGAAAGACCGGTCGGTTTTCGCGTTTTGCCTGCCATCATCTATGATTGCGCAATCGAAAGCCCGGTTCCGAGCAGTCAGTGAGTGGATGATCAGGGAACTGTCATACTACGCAGACGAAACGAAAGGCTGTGTCGATATGCGTGCTTGTGTCTGTCGGTGCCGGATATGACGATCGCTCGGTCCGGCAAACTATTCAAAAACCAGTAAAAGAAGTTTTAGCTATGTCGTTATTCGAGAAAATCAGCCTTTGGGCCCGTCGCATCAAGCGCGATGCGATCACGCTCTGGTTCGCGTACAGACATCCGGCGACGCCGTTGCTTGCCAAGGCGCTGTGTGTTTTTGTCGTTGCATATGCATTGAGCCCAATTGATTTGATTCCCGACTTCATTCCAATTTTGGGGTATGTGGATGACGCAATATTGTTACCCGGTCTTATCTGGATCGCGGTCAAGTTGGTACCTCCTGGTGTGCTGCAGGAATGCCGGGAACAAGGGGATGCATGGATGGCGCGCGAGGGGCGCAAGCCTCGCAATTATTGGGGCGCGGCCCTAGTCGTGGGGATTTGGGTTGCGCTCACTTGGGCTGTTTGGACATTTGCCGTCGCACCGCATATCTGATGGGGCTCGATGCGATCAGGAGTCATCATGCCTGATTATCTGATCGATCTCGTCAGCCGGTTGGGCCAGTGGAGCTACCTCGTGATCTTCTTGGGGGCGACCCTGGAGTCTGCCGCCTTTCTAGGGGTATTCGTGCCGGGGGAAAGCTTGGTGCTGGTGGCCGGCTTTCTCTCGGCACAAGGGATGCTGGACCTCGACGGCGTCGTGTTCATGGCCGTGATCGGCGCGATCCTGGGCGACAACATCGGTTACGAATTAGGCCGGCAGCTCGGCCGGCCATGGATTCTGCATCATGGCAACCGCATCGGCATAAGCGCTGCGCGGCTGCAACGGGCGCAGGAAGTCTTTTCGCGCCATGGCGGCAAAGCAGTCTTCTTTGGCCGGTTCATCGGTTTTGCGCGTGCGCTAGTGCCTTTTGTTGCAGGTTTCACCCGCATGCCCTATCGTCATTTTCTTTGCTATAACGCTCTCGGTGCCACGCTCTGGTCGGTCGGCTTTATCTTGCTGGGATATGTTCTGGGCAGGGGTTGGCGCTTCGCCGAGCATTGGATGGGGCGCGCGAGCGTGATCTTCGGCGGCGCGTTGCTGCTCGTCATCGTTTTTGGCTGGGTGTGGCGCTGGCTGGTACGCCATGAGGCAGGCATCAAGCGGAGCTGGGCGCGCATAGATCAGGGGCCACGCGTCAAGGCGCTGCGACGCCGTTTTTACCCGCAAATTGTCTGGTTGCAGGAACGACTGACGCCGGGCAGCTATTTGGGACTCCAATTGACGGTAGGCTTGGTGGTGCTCATTACCGCCACTTGGATGTTCGGCGGGATCGCCGAAGATGTCGTCACAAATGATTCCCTGACCCAGGTCGATCAGGCAGTCGCCATGTGGTTCCATGCGCATTCAAATGCGCCATTGACTGCATTTATGTCGTCTGTCAGCCGAGTCCATGATGTTACAGGGATCGGCCTTCTCGCCTTGCTGCTCGCGGCGTATCTAGGATGGAAACGCCTCTGGCATCGGCTGCTTGCGCTCGCTCTGACGGTGCCTGGCGGGATGCTGCTCAACGTGCTGCTGAAGTTCGCGTTTCACCGCGCGCGTCCTGCCTTGGGAAATGTCGACCTGAACCCGACCACGTACAGTTTTCCTAGTGGTCATACCATGGCCGCGACCGTGCTCTATGGATTTGCCGCCGCACTGATTGTCAGCATGGCAACGACATGGCAGTGGAAGGTGTTGGCAGTGCTCGTGGCCATAACGATGATCATGCTGGTTGGCTTTAGCCGGGTGTATTTGGGCGTCCATTATTTGAGTGATGTGCTCGCAGCAATCGCGGAAGGGGTGGCCTGGCTTGCCTTGTGCCTTACTGCCGTCAGGACCATGCAGCGGCGTTCATAGACACACTTAATTATTTATGGCGCATGAATAGGTACGTCTCCCTCCTTGACAGAGCTTGCCGGTATCGCCGTTGGTAACCTGCTTCGTAACGCTTGCCAATATACGGACGCCGGTGCCGTGCATATCCGGTTGACAGGCGGTCGTCTTGTCATCGAAGACAGTGGGGCCGGCATCCCCGATTCGGTACGCAACCGATTATTCGAGCGTTTCGTTCGCGGGGATCATGATCAACACACCGGCACGGGCTTGGGATTGCCTATCGTGAAACGCGTTGTCGACCACTTGAGGTGGGAAATCAATTTGGAAACGCGCACGGAAGGTGGAAGCCGTTTTGTCCTGTCCTTTCCGCTAACTTAGCTTTTACCTGGCCATCTTTACACAATCTTCACATCGGGCCGGCTATCGTCGAAGCGCGATGCGATCACGCTATGGTTCGCGGACAAACGAGCTGAATGTGAGGACGTAGACAATGAGGGAAGCTGTGAAGGAAAATCAGGGCGCTTATCGCGTATCCCCCCTGCTGGAACGCCGCGGCGAGGAAGCCGATGTTCCGTATGCGCCGGCACCGTGGATATTGAAGAAATGCATGGAAACCGGTCTTGTGTTTCTGGCTAATCCTCCGGCGTATGAAGAGCTGGAAGTCGACTTTGCATATGAGGTAACGTACGAGAGGGAGTCGAATGCACGCAGACAGGCAGAACCGCTGAGATATGCGTTCAGCACTGCACTCAAGCGCTTGCGCGGCCGGGTCTTGAAGCGAAACAAAACCTTAAGATTGGTTCGCAGTTTGATTCAAACGATACCTGGCGAACGCATCAACATTCTCGACGTCGGGTGCGGATGGGGATCGCTGTTGAAGGAGCTCTTCAAGACATTGTCGCCAGCGCTGCAGCAGCGTTGCATCCCCCACGGCGTTGAAATTTCCCAGGAACTGTCGCGCATATCAAACGAAAAGCTGCAGCGCCTGAACGGAAGTTGCGTCCATGCTTCGGCGAAGGAAGGGATCTTGCACTTTGGCGAGCGCTATTTCGATGTCATTATCATGGCCTCATACCTTGAGCACGAGACAAACCCGCTTCCGGTTTTACGGAACTGTGGCGCTCGACTCAAACCCGGTGGCTCGATCATCGTTAAGGTCCCGAATTACGGGTGTTTGAACCGCATGTTACGCGGACGTCGGTGGTGCGGCTTTCGCTGGCCTGACCATGTCAATTACTTTACGCCGTCAACGCTGAGGTTGATGGCGGATAAGGCCGGGCTTCGACTGGCGAGAATGACTGTCCTGGATCGAAATCCCTTTAGTGACAATATGTACGCGGTCTTGAGGCTGCAGTCGTCGCACTAACCCCGGAGATTTCAGCGCGCCGCACAAAGGCTGCTGAATGGCAAGGTCGAAGTGCCATGGGGACGGAATGAGACATCGATGGCGCGCTTAGGCGAGTTGGCGTTTACGCCCTGTGCTCCAGTCGACGGACCACTTGCAGAAATGCGCCAACCCGTTCTCCGGCGCAGTCGCAGGCCATCAAGTTCTCGCCTTATTCAATTGACCATCAAGCGCCAGGCAAGCAGGTGCAATGAGCAGCGCATACGAAACCGCATATCCTCGACTCAAGGAAGAGTTCACCGAGCAGGAACTCATTGCCATCTATACCCCGACGCCGGCGGAGTTAAAATTCGTTGCAGCGCGCTACCGCCAAGTTACTCTCCAGACCTTCTTGCTGGTCCAGCTGAAACTGCTGCAGCGCCTGGGTTATTTCGTCGCGCTTACCGGCGTACCGACGGAGATCGTCAAGCACGTTTGCAGCCGCGCCGAGGTTAGAGTACCGACCAAGGCGGCGTTGGCCCGTTATGACAAATCCGGCACCAAACACCGGCACCGCGCATACTTGCGTGAATTTGTCGGCATCCGAGAGCTGACAGCAACCGACGAAACCTGGCTGCAAGGCCAGGCGCTGCAGGCAGCGCAGACCAAGCAGGAACTGGCCGACATCATCAATGTGCTCATTGAGGAACTGGTGCAGCGCCGCTTTGAGCTGCCGAGTTACACCGACTTGTATCGGATGTCGATCAACGCGCGGGCAACCGTCAACGAACGCATTTACAAGTCGGTTGCGGGGCAATTGCCGAACGCCGTTATTGCCCGCCTGGATGGCCTGTTCAGGACCGTGGCCGGCCGCAGTCAGTGGGACGGCTTGAAGCGGGAGCCGAAACAGCCCAATGTGCGCGAAGTGACCGATTTCCTGTCCCACATCGACAACATGATGATCTTGTCGAAGGATTTGCCGGATACGAGCCAGATTGCCGCCGCCAAGCGCGAGCAACTGGTCTTGGAGGCTCGGGCGCTCGATCTGGCCGAGATGCGGGCGATGAAGCCGCTCAAGCGCTACACGCTTGCCGTGCTGCTGGTCCAGACCCAGTTGCAAAAGGCGATGGACGATATTGCCGACATCTTCATCAAGACCCTGCGCAACATGCACAGCGCGGCCGAAGAGCGCTTACGGCAATATCATCTGCAGCAGGCCCAGCAGGTGGAGCGCCTGATCGGTCAGTTTCGCGATGTGCTAACCGTGTTTAGCGAAGAGGGAACCAACGATCAGCGCGTTGCCCGCGTTGAGACTGTGCTCGACGGCGATGCCGAACGGTGGATTGGCGCTTGTGACGAACACATGGCCTACGCCGGGAACAACTATTTCCCGTTCATGCTCAACAACTACCCGGGCAAGCGCAGTCTCCTGTTCAAATGCCTGGAGGCATTGGAACTACGCTCAAGCTCCCAGGACACGAGCCTGTTGCGCTCGATCGCGCAGGTTCAAAAATACCGTTCCAGTCACCGCGAGCACATTTCGGTTGCCGAGAGCGGCATGGACGTCGCCGACCACGACTGGATGGCAGACAAGTGGCGCGATCTGGTCTTTGGACGCCGCCAGCACGTCGAGCCGTCCACTTACCACCGCAAGTATTACGAGCTGGCCGTGTTCTCCGAAGTGATGATCGCCTTGAAGTCGGGCGACCTGTTCGTTGAACATAGCGGCGACTACGACGACTACCGCAACCACTTGGTGAGCTGGGAAGAGTATGAATGCGAGGTGCAAGGCTATAGCGAGATGGTCGGCTTGCCGGTCGAGCCGAGGGAGTTTGTTGCCAAGCTGCGACGCGAGATGAAGGAGCTGGCACGCGCGGTCGACCGTAATTTCCCGGAAAACTCAGGCGTCGATATCGATGAATCGGGCCTGATCATCCGCCGTCCGGAAAAGCAGAAGCCGCCCGCGGAACAGGAAATGGTCGACGAAGCGATCCGCAGCCAGCTTCCCGAGGCCAGCATCCTCGACGTGCTGACCGAGGTGGAAAATTGGCTTGACCTGCATCGTCTGTTCGGCCCGCTGTCCGGCTTCGAGTCCAAAATCGACGCCCCACGCAAGCGTTTCATCACGACCTTGTTCTGCTACGGCTGTAATCTCGGACCGACACAAACGGCCAGATCGGTCAAGGGACTGAGCCGCAAGCAAGTCGCCTGGCTCAATCTCAAGCATGTGACCGAGCAGCGGCTCGACAAGGCGATCTTCAAGGTGATCAACGCCTACAATCGTTTTGCGCTGCCGCGCTACTGGGGCTCCGGCAAAAGTGCCTCGGCCGACGGCACCAAGTGGAGTATGTACGAGCAGAACCTTTTATCGGAATACCACATCCGCTATGGCGGTTACGGCGGCATTGGCTACTATCACGTCTCGGACAAGTACATTGCACTGTTCAGCCACTTCATTCCCTGTGGCGTCTACGAGGCGGTCTACATCCTAGACGGCCTGATCAACAACCAGTCCGACATCCAGCCGGACACCTTGCACGGCGACACACAGGCGCAGAGTACGCCGGTGTTCGGCCTGGCCTACCTACTGGGCATCAACCTGATGCCGCGTATCCGCAACATCAAGGATCTGAAGTTCTACCGCGCCGGCCGCGACGATGAGCTGGAGCACATCAACAGCCTGTTTCGCGGCGCCATCGATTGGGACTTGATCGCCTTGCACCTGAAGGACATGCTGCGAGTCGTGATCTCGATCAAGGCCGGCAAGATCGCGCCGTCGACAATCCTGCGCCGGCTCGGCACGGCGAGTCGCAAGAACAAGCTGTACTACGCCTTCCGCGAGTTGGGCAGGGCGGTGCGCACCCAGTTCTTGCTGAAGTACATCAGCGACGCAGAATTGCGCCGGACGATCAACGCTGCGACGAACAAGAGCGAGGAGTTCAACGATTTCGTCAAATGGCTGTTCTTCGGCGGAGATGGCATCATCGCCGAAAACATCCGGCACGAGCAGCGCAAGGTGGTGAAGTACAACCAGTTGGTCGCCAACATGGTGATCCTGCATAACGTGCAGGGCATGACGCGTGTGTTGAAGGGACTGCAGGCCAAAGGTTTCCCGCTGACCGAGGATCTCCTGCGCGGCACGGCACCGTACCGGAGAGAGCACATCAACCGATTCGGTGAATATCCGCTGGACCTGGATCGGCGAGTTGAGCCGATCAACTACAAACTCGATTTCACCTTATAAATCATCGAGTTAACTTAACTTTGGCGAAAAAAACATTAATCCCGGCCGATCCT
>NZ_JBYTAZ010000004.1:0-233199 GCF_058788695.1 Noviherbaspirillum sp. FW303-A3 | reverse complement strand
TGCTCCTTCCGGGATCGTTCCAAAGAGGCTATCGGATTCGATTGGAAGAGGTTCAAGATGCAAATGGCAGGAGTGATCGACAACGTTTGCAGCAGAGAAGGTGCGAAGACGGAATTGCCGTAGATTTCCGTGCACTTGGACGCCCACGTATGTGGTTAGTGTTTGCATGCAGTGTCCGTCGTGTGAACGCTATGCTCCTTTCAGAAAGCTAGAGAACTCTTGCGCAACCCGCCGATCCGGGCGTGCCGGCGGATTGTGGAAGTGGCGCATAGTTGGTCCAAGCGCATCAGGAAACTGCTGGCCCGCTATGAAACGCTTGAACGCCACTTTTTTCCTGCTGTTACACACTTGGCCGCAGCCATCGTCGTGCTTTGAATGGTGCCAGCGACGGTCACGTTAGTGCTTAACCCGAATAAGGCTTCCCCAGCATCTGCCTACTAAGCAGAAGAGGGGCCGTCATGTACGGCCGCATTGTCCATAGCATGAGACCGTTTTCATGACGCGTCGTCATCTGTGCCTCCAAATGCTGAGGCGAAGCGCTCCATTAACCAGCTGACAAAGACTCGAACGCGCGGAGACAGCTGGCGATTTTGCGGGTAGAGCACCGAGACCGGCAGCGGGGGCGGCGGAAAGCCGGGAAGTATGACTTTGAGTTGTTCGGCGTCCAACTCGCGTTCTATCCGATACCGTGGCACTTGGATAATCCCGAGGCCGGCGATGGCTGCGCCGGAGTAGACGTCCGTGCCCGAGACAGATATCTGGCCGGGCAGCGTTATTCGCATCACGCTGCCCGCAGTTTGAAATTCCAATGGATACGGCTTGCCGGTCATCGTCGACATATAGTTGACGCCGGTGTGGCGGGAAAGGTCATCCAGCGTGATCGGCTCACCCCGTTCGGCGAGGTAGGCCGGGCTCGCGCATGTCACTTGCTGAAGACGAGCTATACGGCGGGCGATCATCGAGGAATCTTGCAGATTCCCGGCACGCAGGACACAGTCGATGCCTTCCCGCACGAGGTCGACGAGCCGGTCGCCTTCCCCGATATACAGTTCGATTCCCGGATACCGCTTCAAGAACTCCGGCAGGCCAGGAACTACGTAGTGCTTTGCGAGCGTGGCTTGGAGGTTGACTCGCAACATGCCCCGTGGTGCCGAGTTGCGAAAGGCACCATCGGCTTCCTCCAAGTCAGCCAGCAGCCGCGTGCAGCGTTGGTAATAGGCCTCACCGTCGAGCGTCGGTGCGACCGCGCGTGTCGTGCGCTCCAACAGACGTGTCCCGAGCCGTGACTCCAACCGCTTTAACGCATTCGTCACCGTTGCGCGAGGCACTTGCAGGTCCTCGGCGGCTTGGGTAAAGCTGCGTCGCTCCATAATGCGGGCGAAAATCTGCATTTCCTGAAAGCGGTCCATGTGCACCAGTGTGGCCCCCGATTGTTATTGGAAATGGAATGATTATGCCAATTTTTCTGCAATTATCTTTTCAAAAGGATGATCCATCATTCGGCCATTCATCAGCATGGAAAGGAGCACATGATGTCCCAGCAAGTCCCACCCAGCCGGCCTGTTGCACTCGTTACCGGCGGATCCCGCGGCATAGGCGCCGCTGTCGCCGAACGCTTGGCCCGCGCTGGCTTTGCGGTTGCGGTTAACTATTTCCGCAATTCGGCCGAGGCCGCGGCACTCGTCGCCACGTTGCGTAGTGCTGGCCACCAGGCCATTTCCATACGCGGTAACGTCGCCGATCCCGTCGACGTCCGCCGTATGTTCGATGTCACTGAGCAGTGTCTTGGTGTCATCGACGTGTTGGTCAACAACGCCGGCATTCTAAAGATGACTCCACTTGCCGAGGCCAGCGATGCCCTGTTCGATCAAACGGTCGCCGTCAACCTGAAAGGTACATTCAATACGATGCGCGAGGCTGCGACCCGCTTGCGTGATGGAGGGCGTGTCATCAACTTTTCCAGCACCGCGCTGGCCCTCAATATGCCGGGTTACGCCGTCTACAACGCTAGCAAGGCTGCGGTCGAGGCGCTCACTAAGGTGTTTGCCAAAGAGTTGCGTGGTAGGCAAATCAGCGTCAACGCGGTGGCCCCAGGGCCGATCGCCACCGACCTTTTCCTCAACGGAAAAACGTCTGAACAAATTCTTCAGTTCGCCAGGATGCCGCCTCTGGAACGTCTCGGCGAACCGGACGACATCGCTCGCGTGGTTGCTTTTTTGGCCGGTCCGGATGCAGGATGGGTTAACGGTCAGATCCTGCGCGCCAACGGCGGCCTGGCTTGAGTGGCACCCTGTGTTCGTGCCCCCGTTCCGGGATTGAAACCTCGTTTGGTTTATCGTGCCGGAAGCCTTCATAAGCATTAAGTTTCTGTGGCTGACAAGTTCGAGCGGAATTGCTTGCGGTAAACCGACGGGGAGATGCCAAGGGTGGTACGGAAGTGCTGCCGCAGCGACAAGGCAGACCCAAACCCCGCCTGCTGCGCGACGATTTCAATCGATGCCTCGCTGCTTTCGAGCATCCGCTGCGCATAGGACAACCGCTGGTTCAATAGCCACTGCTTGAACGAAGTACCGGTGGTCTGACGAAAATGGCGAGTAAAGTTTCGACGGCTCATCGCTGCGCGCTCTGCAAGCGATTCAAGGCTGTGCGCTTGCTCCAGATGCAGTGTCACCCATTCAAGAACCTGCGAAAGCCGGCCATCGCTGTTGGTGACTGGTAATGGCCGCTCGATAAACTGTGCTTGTCCTCCCTGCCGATGCGGAGCGATCAGCAACCTCTTGGCACGACGGTTGGCGACGTCAGCACCAGAAATCTGTCGTAACAGATGCAGGCAGCAGTCAAGGCCGGCAGCAACGCCTGCAGAGGTGAGGACGTCGCCTTCGTCGACGTACAGTACATCCGGATTTACTTTTACTCTTGGATATCGTTCAGCGAGTGTTTCGACCTGTTGCCAGTGGGTGGTAGCGGTTCTGCCATCCAGAAGGCCGGCTTGGGCAAGGGGAAACGCTCCCAGACACAAGCCCACCACGGTAGCACCGCGGTGATGCGCTTTGCGCAGGGCCTCAACCAAGGAAGGGTGCGCTTGACGGCAGTCATCGTACCAGGACGGCATGATCACAAGGTCGGCCGAGTCCAAAGCGGCGAGATCAAACTCCGCGGCGATCGAGAACCCGGCCGCAGTGCGCAAGGGCCCCTCGTCTGCCCCGCAAACCATCACTTCAAAATTCGATACGCCGGGATCGCTGAGATTGCCGCCAAAAATCAGGCACGGCACAGACAGATGGAAAGGGGTAATGCCATCAAAGGCAATGACGGCAACCTTGCGGCGCCGAGGTGGGGAGGCTGTTTTAGGCATGGCCCAATTATATCGAATGTCGTCCTTCAGGACGCTGTTCGCATGTGCTTTACGGTCACAAAATGCTCGCCATGGGAAACGAATTTCTCATGCACATCGTTGGAACAGTACGAGTAGGGACTGAAGCGGTTGTGTGACGGCAAGGAGGGACACCCATAAATCCGGCACGCATTGTCCGCATCGTCAGTCCGACCGCCGGTCAACGTAAAGGACTCCTATGAATATCTCGAACCTATTGCATTTCATCGCTGCCGCTACTTCCGCCATCCTGCTGGTCGGGTGCGCAGACATCATTGGCTTCTCGTTCCCGATATCCCGCGGCGGGGAAGAAGGCATTGGACCGTCACACGCTTCATCCGCTTGCTGCTGCAGGGACTCTTTGCTTTCTGGATCAACGGACTAGCAGCGGAATACGGAGCCATTCCGACAAGGTCGGACCAAGACTAATTAACACGTAGAGGTATTAACATGGATCGCCGACTACTTATGCTCGCGCTCGGTATGTTTGCAATGGGAACGGACAACTTCGTTGTTGCCGGAATCCTGCCAAGCGTCGCTGAATCGCTACAAACCACGGTCAGCCTTGCCGGCCAGATGGTTACCGTATATGCCCTCTCATATGCTCTCTTGGCACCAGTAATGGCGGCCATCGCAGGCGGATGGCCACGCAAACTACTTCTGGTGACAGCGCTCGGCATCTTCGTCGTCGGCAACGTCATCACAGCCATTGCAACCGATCTCAACACTGTTCTTTTCAGTCGCGCGCTGGCCGGATTGGGCGCCGCAATGTTTTCCCCGACCGCGTTGGGCGTTGCCACATTGCTTGCAGATCCGGCGAGAAGAGGGCGTGCGCTTGCCACGGTGACCGCTGGCCTCGCCGGTGCAACCGCATTGGGCGCGCCAATCGGCACGTTTATCGGCGGATTCGGGAACTGGAGAGCCACGCTCTGGTTTGTTGCGCTCCTAGGGCTGATCTCCATGATTGGGGTGTGGACCATGCTGCGCTCGGTTCCGCAACCCGCACGCGTTACACTGCGCCAGAGGCTTGCTCCCGTTCGCGACGTTCGCGTTGCGCTGACCTTGCTCACCTCGCTTTTCGCCTTTGGCGGGTTCTTGATGGTCTATACCTATGCCGGCCTGGTGCTGGACCGCGTGACCGGGGACGACGGGCGGATTCTTGCTGGAATGCTTCTCGTCTGGGGTTGCGCAGCGACAGCAGGGAATATGCTTGCCGGCCGCCTCGTGGACCGCTTCGAGAGTCGCAGGATCATCAATGCCGGTCTTTGTGTGGGCATTATTAATTTCTGCGCGCTGCCGTGGACTTCCGCCTATACGGTGACTGCCGTGATTGCACTGACCGTCTGGGGGCTGATTGGATGGGGCCTCATTGTGCCGCAACAGCATCGACTGGTGAAATTAGCGCCGCAAACGGCCCCGGTCTTGCTCGCCCTTAACAACACGGCCACCTACGGCGGGCTGGCCTGCTCGGGTTTACTCGGCGGCCTTGTACTCCTATTCATCGACCGCCACTACCTGAGCGTCGTTGGTGCCGGTTTGATTGCAATCGCCCTCGTTTTCGCCGAGGCCGCGCATCGTGTCACTGAACGCACACAAGTCAGGGAATACGTGGCAGCCGATCGGCAAGCGGGAGCGGTTTGATTGCCGGCAGGGAGCGGCGGGCATCCTTAATGCTTCGGGCATGCTATCCGCCACCTGTTTCAACACATCCATAGTTCGTCCGATACGAGGAGCATAGTTCGTCCGATACGAGGAGTTCTCATGTCAGAAAGAGTAAATATTGGGAAGGCCGCTCCAGAGCTTTACCAGACGGTCATCGGCCTCGACAGTCTGGCGGCCGACACAGCTGCGTCAGCCGGGATTTCGGAAGGCTTCGCACACCTGTTGCGCCTTCGCGCATCGCAAATTAACCAGTGCGCTTTTTGCGTCAGATTGCACACCCGCGATGCCTTGGTTAGCGGCGAATCTCCAGACCGCGTCAGTGTGCTACCTGCCTGGCGGGAAACCAGCTATTTCAACGCCAAGGAACGTGCTGCACTGGAACTGATGGAAGCAATCACGTTGATATCCGATGGACAGGTGCCGGACTCTGTCTATGAGCATGCGGCGTCGAATCTTTCCAGTAATGAGATAACTGCTGTCGAGTGGCTATCCGTCGTGATCAATGCCTGGAACAGGATTGCCATTTCCAGTCGATATCCGGTTAAACCATAAGTGGCGAAGGGATGCATTGATGCATCCCTTGACTTCGAGTCACGAGCAGCCCATGTCAAGCGTAAGCCAAGATCAGAGCTCTTCCTCCACCGAGCGTGAGAAGATCGGCATGTTGCTGCCTCCGCCAGTCCTTTTATTCGTTGCGATTGTCCTCGGTACTGTTGTCCATCTCCAGGTGCTGGGGCCGTTCACATTTACTCCGGTGCGCTCCGTCCTGGGTGGTGCGCTTGCCGCCTTGTCGTTGTTCGCCATCGGTACATGCGTGCGTCGCTTCAACACTGTCGGCACGCCGTTCCGGCCCGTATCCCCATCGACGGCGATCGTCCATTCGGGCCTGTACCGCATCAGTCGCAATCCGATGTACGTAGGCATGGCAGGCATTCTCTTTGGGCTGAGTCTTCTCTTGAGCAGTTATGTCCTTGCAATCGCGCTGCTGCCGTTCATGATCACCGTGCACTTTGGCGTTGTCCTGCCAGAGGAGCGATACCTCGAGGCACGGCACGGTGAGTCGTATCGCCAATACAAATGTTCTGTGCGGCGGTGGCTGTGAACGGCGCCCATCTTCGCCATTTCAACCTGTCGAGATAGGCGCAGCTCAAGGACCGCAGCAACGCTACGCGCAGAAAGCGCGCCGCCCAGGAATGGCCATCTTCCTGGGTCGACGACGACTTGTCATTCTGCGGTGATATTCGCCGCCTTGACGAACTTGCCCCAGCTCTGGAATTCGAGGCTCGTGTAATCGGCCAATTGCTGCGGATTCATGTACACCGCGTACGCACCCTGTTCTTCTGCCTTGCGCTTGAACTCGTCCGTGTTCATGATTTTCTGGATTTCGGTTGTCAGCCGGTTGATCACTGCCTTGGGCGTTCCAACAGGCGCATAGACGGCGAACCAGGAAGATGCGTCCAGCCTTTCGAATCCTTTCATGGATGCGGTTGTCGGGACGTTAGGCAGGCTCGGCAGCGCGACCTTGCCTGTTACAGCGAGCGCGCGCATCTTGCCGGACCTGATGTGGCCCATTAGAGGCGGCGCCGTAGTGAATGTCATATCGACGTTGCTGCCGAGGAGGTCCGTGATGGCCGGTCCGGTTCCCTTGTAGGGGACGTGGGCCATGTCGATATGCCCGATCTGCTTGATCATTTCACCGGTCACATGCTGGAGCGAGCCGTTGCCCGATGATGCGTAGTTCAATTTTCCCGGATGGGCTTTGGCATAGGCGATCAGGTCCTGAAATGTCTTCACCGGCAGGTCGGGACGCACCACAATGACCTGCGGGGCGACGATCAGGTTGGCAACCGGGGCAAAGTCCTTGATCGGGTCGAAGCCGACTTTGGTAAGATGAGGCGTAATGACCTGGAATCCGGAATACTGGACCAGCAACGTATAACCGTCTGGCGCTGCACGTCTGACGGCGGAAGCGGCAATCGCCCCGGAGGCGCCAGGACGATTCTCCACGATAACCGGTTTGCCCAGTGCCTTTGACAACGGGTCGGCGATCATGCGCGCGGCAAGATCGGTTGTCCCGCCTGGCGCGGCAGAAGCGATCAGTGTGATGGTCTGAGTCGGGTAAGGTGTGTCCTGAGCTTCTGCGGTTCCGCAGGTGAGGGCGGCAGCGGCCATCAGAAGGATGGCTGCCCGCGAAGTTGTAGATGGTGTGGAATTCATCATATCTCCTGTGTTGTCATCATTGTGGTCGTGTGTTGGCTGCATTCACAAAGCAGCGGGGGATTTCTGGTGCAAATCAGTTGTCTTTCCCGCACGGATGACCTGGCCCGGCACCTCATGCCCGACGATCAAAGGCAGGTCGCGCGCGATGCCAAGCAGCCGGTCGAGGTCGACACCGGTATCGATTCCGCAGGTCTCAAGCATATGGACCAGGTCTTCGGTGCAGATATTTCCGGTCGCTCCTGGCGCAAACGGACATCCGCCGATACCGCCAAGCGAAGCGTCAAAGCTGGCAGCACCTGCCCGCAGCGCCGCAAGTACATTCGCGAGACCCATGCCCCGCGTATTATGGAAATGCAGGGTTAACGGTACGGCAGGATAGCGCGCAGTAAAGACCCGGCTCAGTTCTTCAACCTGCCGTGGCGACGCCATTCCGGTGGTATCGGCGAGAGTGATGCCGTGCATTCCCAAGTCGAGATACCGCGAAACCGTATCCATTACCTTGTACGTCGACTGTTCTCCCTCGAAGGGACATCCGAACGCCGTTGCGATGCAACCGTTTACCCGGGTACCGGTGGTATCGACCAGGCGCACGATTTCACGGAACTGAGCCAGCGACATCTCGTGCGTCATGCGCATGTTCGCCAGATTGTGGCTCTCGCTGGCCGACATCACGAGATTGACTTCGTCGACTGCGCATTCCAGGGCGCGTTCCGCACCACGCGCATTCGGCACGAGCGCGGCATAGGTAACACCGCGAGCGCGCAAGATGCCTTGCATGACTTCCTTTGCGTCGCGCAGGTTGGGAATCGCCTTGGGTGAAACGAACGAGGTCACTTCGATCTTGGCCAGTCCCGTGGCGGACAGACGATCGATCAGGCTGATTTTGTCCTCGGTCGGAACGAAGGCCGACTCACTCTGGAATCCGTCGCGTACCGCCACTTCATTGATATGTACGCGCCGGGAAACATCGGAAAATAGCGTGCCAGGTCCTAGCCTGGAAAATGAAGGAGCAGTCATGCGACTACCTTCCTGGCCCGCAGCGTGCGGATGTCCTCGTTTGTCAGGCCGAGTTGGTGCAGCACGTCGTCAGTATCGTCGCCCAGGGCGGGGGCGGAAGACCGGATTGTGCCCGGCGTTCCAAGCAGCTTGGGAACGATGCCGGGGACGTCCAGCGAATAGCCGTCCCTCGTAATCTGAGAAAGGATCATGTCGCGCGACCGGTAATGCGGATCTTCCACAATGTCTTTGGCGGTGTAGACTTTGCCAGCCGGCACCTTTGCCAGCCCGAGGAGATCGAGCACATTGGCGACCGTATGGCCGCCAGTCCAAGAGCCTATCGCCTCGTCCAGTTCCTCAACTCGCGCCACGCGGCCCGCATTGTTCGCCAGCGCAGGATCCGTGGCGAGGTCGTCGCGACCGATAATCTGCATCAGGCGCTTGAAAATGCTGTCCCCGTTGCCGGCAATGAGCACGTATCCGTCCTGGCACCGATAGGCGTTGGATGGTGCAATCCCCGGTAGTGCGCTGCCCGCTGCCTCGCGCACCGCGCCGAATACACTGTACTCGGGAATCAGACTCTCCATGACATTGAACACGGCTTCGTTGAGCGCGACGTCGATGACCTGTCCTTTTCCCCCATTAACCTTGCGATGGTAGAGCGCGGTCAGGACTCCGATGGTGCCGTGCAGTGCCGCCAGGGTGTCGCCGATCGATATCCCGCACCGTACCGGCACCCGGCCTAGTTCGCCCGTCAGGTGGCGCAACCCGCCCATTGCTTCCCCGATGGCGCCGAAACCGGGCAGATCGCGGTAAGGGCCGGTCTGGCCATAGCCGGAAATGCGGAGCATTACCAGGCCGGGGTTGAGTCCCGAGAGGACGTCCCAACCCATGCCCCAGCTTTCCAGCGTTCCAGGACGGAAATTCTCAATCAGCACGTCCGCTTCCGCAATCAGGCGACGCGCAAGCGCTTGTCCGTCCGGATTGCGCAAGTCGAGTGCAATGGAGCGCTTGTTTCGGGACTGTACTTGCCACCAGACCGAGGTTCCGTCCTTGATCATTCGCCAGTTGCGCAATGGGTCCCCTGTCCCCGGCGGCTCAATCTTGATGACATCGGCACCGAATTCGCCTAATGTCTTGCCGGCAAAGGGACCGGCGATGAGCTGCCCCATTTCGATGACGCGGATGCCATGCAGCGCCGCGTCCGTATACTTGTCTTCAGTAGTCACGGTCGTCCTCATGTCGTTCAACGGCCCGGTGTCGAACATGCAGCGGAATCGCCCTTGCTGCCGCCTGTCTGGACCATGAGTCGATTCTGCCGTGACGAGATTGGCAAGAGAAGAACAAAGGCGCGAATCCAGCTTTCGTCGATTGTGAAAGCTAACGACCCGGCTGCGGTAACGCGAGGTGCTCGATCAGGGTACGGACGTGACGAGGAAAGGCGTTCGCGTCACGCAGCCCGATCAGCAACCGGCGCTGCGCCCAGGCATCCTGGAGACCGATCTGCCGCAGGTTGAGTGAGCGGGCCAGACCATGAACGGCGTCCGAAGGCAGGACTGCAATTCCCATTCCCGCAGCCACCATCTGGCACATTGCATCAAAACTGCGCACGCGAATGCGCAGCTTCAACCTGCGCCCGATGGCTTCGGTCTCCGCCTGCAGTCGCTCGGCGAGTGAAGTGCCCTCTGGCAGACTGACAAAATCGAAGTCGAGAACTTCTTCAAAGCCGACCGTTCGCCGGTTGGCTAACGGATGATCGCGTGGAACGACCAGACCGAGGTGGTCTTCGCGGTATTCCCGCAGGTGCAGGCCCAATGCCGGCGTGCGGTCCGCAAAAATGCCGACGTCGGCACGTCCATCGAGTACGGCAAGCACAATATCCTTGCTGTTTCTTTCTTCGAGTTCAATCCGAATCCCGGGATTCGCCGCGGCGAAAGAGGCAAGCTCGAGGGGAAGGAACTGGGTTACTGCCGATGTATTCGCCCAGAGCCGCACTACACCCACAACTCCCGCCGCGTAATCGGACAACTCGGCCGCCAGCAGGTCCACGTCGCTCAGGATTCGCTGCGCATGACGGTATAAGGCTTCGCCTGCCACGGTTAGGGCAACTCCGCGCGAGTGCCGCTGCAACAGTTCGGTACCCACGGCCTGCTCCAGGTCGGAAATGCGTTTGCTGGCCGCACCTACCGCAAGATGGACTAGCGAGGCTCCCTTGCTGATGCTTCCGGCACGAACGACATGGCTGAACAAAGAAAGCGACACGATGTCGAGTCGATGAAGGTTCATGATGATGACCAACGAACTGAAGGAGCCTTTATTGTCCTCCCAATTTGGGAGATCTGGCGGCAGGACCGGACCGCGGGTAGTGCCCCGCAAGCGGACGTGCGTGAAAACCTGATCTGGCTCGCGTCCGTATATGTATTGGCCCCAATGCCATCGCCAACTGCTCCGTTGCTCGAAAATTGACAATGGCGTCAAAGGTAACTGCAAAAATTTTATGAGATCGACTTGGGCGCCAGGACAATTCCTTAACAGGGCCTCGGACATTGCAGTGCATGCCATACAAACCGTTTGGCATTGGGTGGCACTACAGACGCGGACCTGGGCGGCGCGGTGATTTTCATGCTTGGTTAGTATGCGTCGGCGCTCACCTCGGACAAGGGAACCGGCTTGGGTGAGTGGAGACCATCAGATATAGCCGTCCTGATGAAAAACGGGGTTTCGAATCGCGGTGCCGCATTTGGGCCGATGTCGGAAGTAGTTAGCGGCAGCCTCCAGTACCTGACCGACCATGACCTGAATTCGATGTGTACATACCCTAAGCCGCTGCCCAGAACCGCCGCACCGCATTCAGCAGGAGGGGTAGTCGCCTCAGCCGACACTGAAGGGATACTGAAACAAGGCGCGAAGCTATATGAAGCCAATTGCGCCTCGTCCGACACGGGCGAACAGTGCACTTTACTAACACCAGCATTAAGCACAAAGGTGGCTCCCTGATGGGATCGCAACAAGAACGACCGTCGCGCAAAACGGCAATAGTACTGCTACTGACATGGCTTGTTTATAACGTTCCTCGTCCTACGCGCAACTATTCGGAAATGCGATAAACAAGAAGAATGGTCGGTATGGGAAACGCCTGCCCATTGCGTGGAATCGCACAAGGAATTGCGCGACTACATTCAGAAAAGGGAATTCTCCCCGCAGAGCGAATTAGTGCCAAAGGATGATGTGTCGTACAACGCATCGACTCGGCAATTGTAAAGTTTAAACCGAGCTGCACCCCGAATCAGATCGGGTCCAACGAATCGTTACGCCGTAAAGACTTGCGGCCTGCAGCGCATACCAATATTCTGAAATTTCCTCGTTATGACACTTCGTACTTTTCTTGTGACCGGCGCTAGCAAAGGTATCGGCCGCGCCTTATCCGAACGCCTTGCCAGGGATGGCCATCGCGTCATTGGCATCGCTCGGCGCGCCGATGATCCAACGTTTCCTGGAACGCTGGTGTCGCTAGACCTTAGCGACCGAAAAGCTACTGCCGAGACGCTTGCTCGCCTCGCCGCCGAGCACTCGATCGATGGTGTTGTCAACAACGCCGGCTTCATCCGCCTCGCCCGCATTGGCCAAATTGATGTGGATGAGATGAGTCATCTCTTACTGGACAACCTGGTCAATGCAGTGCAGGCGGTACAGGCAATCCTGCCCGGAATGCAGTCGCGTGGCTGGGGACGTATTGTCAACTTGTCGTCGCTTACGATCCTCGGGGTCACCGATCGCACCGGATATGCTGCTGCCAAGAGCGCGATGGTAAGCTTCACGCGCACGTGGGCGCTCGAACTGGCACGCACCGGAATCACCGTAAATGCAGTTGCCCCTGGGCCAACCGAGACCGAAATGTTCCGTGCCAATAATCCCTATGGCAGCGAAGGAGAGCGGCGCTACCTTTCTATGATTCCAATGCATCGGTTCGGGAAGCCTGAGGAACTGGCCGCAGCAATCGCCTTCCTGCTTTCAGACGATGCGAGCTTTATTACCGGGCAGACCCTTTTTGTCGATGGCGGCGCATCCGTTGGACGGGCGCCAATTTAACGGTTTTCCGGCACGACAATGTCTGAAAGCGCGGGGATGGCACGTCTTGACTCATACCCAACATCTGGCTAAGCGCAGGATGTGCCGTTTTGACTAGAAGGGCAGCGTTATTAAATCCCTGTAACGCATCATATATCTTCAGCTTGTATAGTTCTAATTCCTTAGCGTGCGCAGCGTGCAATTACTGGGACGGTCATATTTTCCCAGTGATAGGACGCTTCATGAGGCGTTGCACGCTCTATGCAAAAAGTCGATCTGCAGCAAGTGAAGGATGTTCGTAGTCAATTGTGATCTCTGCGCACGGCGGCTGGAGCGGGAATTTTGTGGGAAATGTGGCCGGATAAACGAGGGAACATCCTCGCGGTTGTTTCGGAACGATAAGTGGCACTGCATTGTTCCCGCAGAATTGGACCTTTTTGAACGTGGCACTTTGACATCCAGTCCCTTTCGACGTGATGCGCGTCTGCTTATACTGGAGTTAGAAGCGAGGCCATTTCAAAGGTGAGGCAGTTGGAGCAAGCTCGCAGTCCACAAGAAGAGCGCCATGCACGCTATCGCGCTCTGTTCGAAAAAAGCCGTTTGCCGATCGTCATTTGCGATCGGCAAACGCTCAGTATTCTCGACGTTAACTTAGCGATGCGAGAGGTCTCAGGTCACCCGCCAGAGACACTGAGTGCTCTTACGCTGCTGGAATTGGTCGATACCCCTGTGGACTTCCAATCGGTAGAAAGGCACACGCTGTACTGCTGCAACGGTTTTACTGTTCCGGTCCTAACATATCCAGCGGGAAATAGAGATGACTTTGAGGTCATTCTTACTTTAGTGCCTACCCTGGTGGCCGGTGACGACGTGGAGCGCGAGCAGATGGAGAGCGATTTGCATCGCGTTCAGGCGCTGGCCGGTATTGGAACCTGGTACTGGACCCCTGCGACAGATCCTTTCGTTTCCTTATCGCCGGAAGCGCTTCGCGTCTTCGGTTTCGACAATAGTACGCGGATGCAGATCGACACCGCACATCTGCTGGAGCGGGTTCACCCTGGGGACCGGGAACGGATTCTGGAGGTACGGCGGGCGGCGCTTGATGAGCCCGGAGGACATTATGACGTCCGTTACCGCGTCGTCCGTCCGTCTGGAGAAATGCGCCATGTCCACTCAATTGTCGAGGTTCGTCATGATGCCGCCGGGCTTCCGTCGATGTTGGTTGGTCTGCTTCAGGACGAAACCGAGCGTGTGCGCGCGGAGGAGTCGATCCGGCGCCTCGCCTACTACGACACGATCACGCCGCTGCCCAATCGCAACTTGTTTGACCTCGTATTTAGCGATGCGCTAAAGCAGGCACAAGCCGCCAGCGGTCGCCTTGCGCTCATGATCGTCAATCTCGTGCAGTTTCGGGACGTCAATTTTGCGCTTGGCCATTCCCAGGGAGATGTCTTGCTAAAGCTGGTGGCAGAACGAATTCAGGCGCAGTTGCGCGACGGCGATTGTGCAGCGCGCGTCGGCTCCCGCTTTCCGATTATGCTACGTGCGGCAAGTGGCAATGAGGCGCGAGAGCGGGCCCACGCAATTCAGCGAGCACTGGAGCTGCCGTTTAGGATTGCGGGCATTGGTTATGAAATCGGCGCGCATGTTGGCATCGCCCTCCATCCAGATCACGGCGACAGCTACGCGACGCTACTGCGACGCGCCGACATTGCTTTACACCAAGCGCGACTGAACGGACAAAGTCTCGCCGTCTATGATAAAGCGATGGACCCGCACACCCCGGAGCGCCTGGCGCTTATCGGCGATTTCCGGCATGCCGTCGAACAGCGCCACATCCAACTCTATTGCCAGCCGAAGGTAGACATGCGGACTGGGACCGTGGTGGGTGCCGAAGCGCTGGTCCGCTGGGAACATCCAAAGCTAGGTACGATTGGGCCAGACCTCTTCGTTCCCTTGATCGAGTCGACGGACCTGATTCATGTCCTGACCCAATACATGCTGACTGCTGCCGCGGAGCAATTTCACGCTTGGGGTGGAGAAGGCATAACATTGCCGCTCGCAGTGAATCTATCGACGCGCGACCTTGCGGCATTGGACCTTGCAGGCAAGCTCGAAGCCCTGCTCTCCACGCATGGTCTTGCACCAGATGCCATCGGACTCGAAGTCACTGAAAGCTCGATCATGCGGAATCCGAACGTGAGCATTGCAGAGCTCAGTCGGCTCAGCCGTATAGGATTTCGCTTGTACATTGACGATTTTGGCACTGGGTACTCGTCCCTCAGCTACCTAACCCGTATGCCGGTGAACGTCATCAAGATCGACCATGAATTCACGATGAAGATGGTGCACGACCGGCGGGTTGCGGCGATTGTGCGCTCTACAATCCAGCTGGCGCACGAACTGGGCATGACCGTCGTCGCCGAGGGTACTGCCGACCGAGCCATTTGGGAGGCCCTCGTGGCTATGGACTGCGATGAAGCGCAGGGTTTTCTCATTGCGAGACCATTTCCCGCAACCGAACTTCGCCGCTGGCTCGCAAGCGCGCCCTTCAGGCTGCCCGAAGTTTCACTGTACCGCGGCCACTGAAACGGCTTAGCAGGTGCCGAAAGGCAACGTCTTTGTCTTTTTCCAGCGACGCCGCAGGGCAGTGGACGTACGGCCTTGATTGGAGGTTGGACACTCACTATGGTCAGGGACGCTTCAGCGCTCCCAATGTGAGCCTAGGAGGATGCTGCAGAGATTTCCGCGCTGGAAGTGAGGATCCTTAAATGCGAGAAAGTCATCGTTGAAGGTGCCGAACGTGGTTTCGGGCCGGTGCTTCAGGCCCTCGTAGAACGTTTCGATCACCTCATCCCCAAATTCGCGACCGCGAGGATACGCTGTGACCACTGCTGTACGTTCTTCTTGCGTGAAGTGGTGGTAGTTGCGGCCAGCCATGTCCATGCCGGCACCCTCCTGTACGAGGAATACTTCAGGATGCATGTGTTCCGGAATGCCCGGCGTTGTGTGTAGCGCGATCGCAAGCCATACCTTCTCGATGTCACCTTCGGAGATGCCATATCCTTTCAGATAATCGCGTGCAGCGTTCGCGCCATCCACCTCGAAGCGCAAATGACTGTCGTGGAAGCGTTTCGTAATGCCGATATCGTGGAACATGGCAGCGGCATAGAGCAACTCGGAATCGAACTTTAGGCCGTGCCGTTTCCCAGTCAGCGCGCCCCACAAATAAACCCGTACGGAGTGATGGAAGAGCATATCGCTCTCGGTGTCGCGGATCAGCTGGGTAATTTCGCGAGCAATGGTGCTATCCGGAATTTTCACACCGAAGATGTCGAAGTTTTTCATCATGTCAGTCTTGTTCTGTCCTGTTGATAGGGCAATGTCTGATTTCCAGGCGTCCGGCGCAAGAACCCCGACGAAGCTCACGATAGTTTAGAAAAGGCCGATTGCTTCGCGGGGGGGGGGGCGGCATGCTGCGGCAATTGCTATTTCGGCACAGGGAGAACCAGTTGCTTTTCGCCTGGGTCGGCGACAAAGATGGCAAGGAGCTTGGCTGGCTTTTCCGTGCTTGGATTACGCGTCACCAGATGATGTGCGCCCGGCGACTCGTACCAGCTTTCGCCAGCGCGGTAAACACGCGGCTTCTCGCCATCAACCGCGCTGACGATCTCCCCGGCGAGTACATAGCCGAAAACAAACGCCGACTTGGGATGGGTGTGGGCGGGGGAATTCGCGCCAGGCGGGAAAAGCACTTCTACGGCGATCAACGCCTTACCAGGCGCGTTCGGCAGCGCATGGTTGAACACCGGCGTAATCGTCTCTGGATGCTTGCCCTCACTATAGCCGGTACCTTGGTCCAACTCATGAGCGCCGGCGTGGATGGACACAGCAGCAAGCGCGGCAATACAAACGCCCAAAATTGCGTGGGTCATCAGACGGTTTCCTTGTCAATGGATCAATTATTGATTGACCGCAGCCGGTGTCGCACGGAAGCTAATCGCCATTCGGTTATATACGTTCATAAGGCCGATCGCGATCGTCAGATCAGCAAGCTGCTTCTCGGAGAACATAGCGGCGGCAGCTTCGTACTCGGCATCCGGAACGCCGGTCTCGGCTACTCGGGTCACCGTCTCAGCCCAGGCAAGGGCAGAACGTTCTGCGGCATCAAATAAGGCGCCGCCTTCTCGCCACGCCGGAACAAGTACTAGCTTATCGACAGACACACCCGCTTTCAGCAAGTCGCGTGAGTGCATGTCAATACAGTATGCACAGCCATTGATCTGCGACACGCGAAGGTAAACGAGATCGACCAGTGTTTTCGGCAACCCGCTTTGCAGAATGTGGCCGTAAACGTTACCGAGTGCCTTCATGCCATCGGGGGTCGCGGCGTTGTGATCCATGCGTTGCGTCATTTTGTATCTCCTAATCAAGGAGCCGGCGCACGGAGCATCGTGCGTCCGGCAGTGGTTAAAAAAACGTTGCCATAAATGGCGGATTTGTATGAGCCATAGCGACACTTCCGATAGGGCTGTGCAGCGTCAGGAAAATCGCGATGCTTACGGAGTGCCCAGCAGGTGCAGAAGCCAACTGGGTAGGGCTAACCGTGGGGAAGACAGCAATACGCCCGCTAACTACCATTCAAATGCCGGCGTATAAGTCTTGCAAGCCGAGCGGCGCAAGATCACAGCCGCGGCCCTTCTCACATTCCCGTTTTTCGCTACGAGTTGCATAGGATTTTGCGCGCGCTACGAGTGCACGGGTAGCGTCCGGACGGACGACATTCGATATAATTGGGCCATACGAAAGATGGCGCCAATTGCCCGACGCACGAAGGTCGCCGTCTTCGCCTTCGACGGCATTACTCCCTGTCCGTGCCGTACCTGATTTTTGGGGGCAATCAACTCGATGCTGCGATAGCAGCGTTCGATGTAGTCGTCTGCGCGGCTGACGCCGGTTCTTAGCTGACCACCTCTGGCTTTTCCATCACTACGGATTTCGGCCTTTGAGAGGTTGAATCGGCCGAGTTTCTAATCATGCCGTCTTGCACGAGGACTGTCGTGAGGCATCGCCCGAATTGATCGAGGCGTTACGCTGGTCGCACCGCCGCAGTGCAACTGTAGTGGGGTAGTGTCCGGGCACATTTCCGCTGGCCCAAGCCGGCCTGTTAGATGATAGAACAGCGACAACCCATTAGCAGCGCGTTGATACGTTAGCAGAACGCCATCCGAAAGTTAGAGTGAATCCGGACGTGCTGTATGTTGACGAGGGAAATATTGTTACTTCCGCTGGTGTCGCGGCTCGACTCGATTGCTGCCTGCACCTGCTACGCCGACTGTCCGGCGCAGAACGCGCCAATCGCTGGGCGAACAGGCTATTGATCTCACCATATTGGCAAGGCGGGCAGGCGCAATTCATTGAGAGCCGCTGCCCTTGACCAAGAGTGCCGGTCGGCTTTCGGGCATCCGCGAATGGGTGATGGCGGACCTTGAGCAGACACACAACATTGAATCACTCGCGAAGCGTGCGGCGATGAGCAAACACAACTTCACTCGTCACTTTCGGCAGGCGACCGGCACATCGTTCATGCAGTGTAAAGAGTCCGCCGGCCGAAATATGACATTATAGCGCTAATGTCATATTTTACGGGCGAGGAGTTAGATAATCGAGGTATTACGTAATATTATCAATGCTCATTTGCCGTTTCCGCGCCCACGAAAACACCCGAATTCAATGAAAGCCAGCTGCTCGCCGATATCGACCAGCTGCGCAGCTGCTTCCCGCACACTCAGGACGTGTACCGCGAAGTGTGCGCGCTGCTGTTCTTCCGCTACGGCATCACCCCGACCACCAACAAGCTGTACCAGCTGGTGCGCAAGGGCAGCATGAGCGCGCCGGCGGAGGCGCTCAACCGGTTTTGGGAAGACTTGCGCGACAAGAGCCGCGTGCGCATCGAGCATCCGGATCTGCCCGAGTCGCTGAAGACCGCTGCCGGCGAGCTCGTCGCGTCACTGTGGTCAGCGGCGCAGGGCGCCGCGCAGGAAGGACTGGCGACACTGCGCAGCGAAGCACAGGCACGGGTGGCGGAAGCCAGGCAGGCACAGGCAACTGCGGAAGCGGATCGGGACGCCGCAAGGGCATCCCAAGCACTGATCAGCCAGACGCTGGAGCAGGCACATGCGCGGGTTGGGGAGCTGGAACAGGCAGTCGCCGCACGTGAGGCGACGATAGCGGCGCTGGAGGCGCAGCTGCAACATGCGCGCGGTGAAAATAGCGGGTTGTTGCAGAAGCTGGACGACGCGAGGCGAGATTTCGGACTCGAACTCGAAAGACTACGGTCGGCTGCAAATCTCGCGGAAGAACGTTTCCGCGCCTCAGAAGCACGCGCACTGATGGAGATTGATCGTGAGCGAACCGCCGCGAGTAAGTTGCATAAGGAAGTTAATGGGTAATAGCTCGGCGAGTACCGTCTGGACGAATTAGCGTCGGGAAGCGACATTAGTCCCCACTGAAATGATGGTGGTGACAATAGTGGAGCGACAAGCGTCGAACGGGTCAGGAAGGCGGCCCCGATTTCCAATCGAGTTCAAGGCCAAGCTGGCCGCACGTGCTTGCGAGCCTGGCGTATCAGTTTCCAAACTGGCGCTCGAGCACGGGCTCAACACCAACATGCTGTTCCGATGGCGCCGGCAATATCGGGATGGCTCGCTCAGCGCGCCGCTGGACACGCCTCCGACGCTTGTGCCGGTCAACGTCGTGCCGCACACCGAAGCGCCGCTGGTCGAATTGCCGAGTCCGGCAACACGATTTGGCAATGCTCCAGCTACGCCACCGACGCCAAGCGCAATCGAGATCAAGATCGCTGGTGCAGTTGTGCGCGTCGAGGGCGAGGTTGATGTGATACGCCTGCGCGCCGTGCTGGCGGCATTGCGCGCATGATCAGCCTACCGGCGGGCACACGCATCTGGATTGCGGCCGGCGTGACCAACATGCGCAAGGGAATGAATGGTTTGTCGGCGCTGGTGCAAACCGCGCTCGAACAAGACCCGTTCAGCGGCCAATTGTTTATCTTCCGCGGGCGGCGCGGTGACATGGTCAAGGTGCTGTGGTTCGACGGCGATGGCTTGTGCCTGTTCATCAAGCGCCTCGAGCGCGGCCGGTTCGTCTGGCCGCAAGCGCCTGACGGCACGGTGTCGTTGACGCCGGCGCAGTTATCCATGCTGCTGGAAGGAATTGACTGGCGGCGCCCACAGCGCACATGGCAGCCACTGATGGCGGTGTAACGCCTGCGCAAGAGTTGTAAACATCGCGCGGTTTAGGCATACTGCTCACATGCCAATTCAACAACAGCTGCCCGAAGATATAGCCACGCTCGACATTGATGCGTTGCGCTCGCTGTTGCTGGCTGAGCGTCAAACGGTTCAGGCGCTCAAAGAGAAACTGCATACACGCGATACTGAAATCGAGCGGCTCACGCACATCATTGCCAAACTGCGTCGCATGCAGTTTGGCCGCTCCTCCGAGAAGCTGGATCGCCAGATCGAGCAGATGGAACTCAAACTCGAAGAGCTGCAAGCCGATCGCGCGGCGCAAGAAGCGGTCGCTGCCAGCGACACGCAGGCCCCGGAGAAGAACAAACCAGCACGGCGTCCCTTGCCTTCGCACCTAGAACGCGAGACCCACACGCATACACCGCAGTAGCAGTGCTGCCCGCCCTGCCAGGGCAAGCTCAATTACCTCGGTGAAGATGTGTCGGAAATGCTGGACTATGTGCCCGGGCACTTCAAGGTAATTCGCCATGTCCGTCCGAAGTACAGCTGCACCGGCTGCAGCCACATTGTGCAGGCCGCTGCGCCGTCGCGCCCCATCGAGCGTGGCTTGTTTGCGCCGGGTTTGATCGCGCAACTGCTGGTGGCGAAATACGCCTACCACCTTCCGTTGTACCGGCAGGCGCAAATGTATGCCAACGATGGCGTCGAGCTAGAAAGCGCGACCATGTCGGATACGGTGGGCGGCGCGTCCCGCCTGCTCGCGCCCCTGGTCGATGCACTGCGCCGCTATGTGTTTGCTTCGTACAAGCTGCATGGCGACGACATTCCGGTGCCGGTGCTGTCGCCTGGCAAGGGCACGACCCAGACTGGCCGGCTGTGGGTGTACGTGCGTGATAACCGGCCAGCGGGAGACGCGGCCGCACCGGCGGTCTGGTTTGACTACTCTCCCAACCGCAAGGGTGAACATCCGCAGCGACACCTGAAGCACTTCACCGGTATCCTGCAGGCCGATGCATTTGCCGGCTATGCGCCGCTGTATCAAACTGGGAAAGTGATTGAGGCGGCCTGCATGGCACATGCGCGCCGTCATTGGCATGACATCCATGTCGAGCATGCCTCACCGACCTCCACCGAGGCGCTCGACCGGATCGCTGCACTCTACGTCATCGAACGGGAAGTGCGTGGCCAGCCGCCGGACATCCGACGTATGGCAAGGCAGTCGCGTGCCGGGCCACTGCTCGAATCAATGCATCGATGGCTGCAAAGCATATTGGCGAAGTTCTCCGCGAAGTCGGACACCGCCAAGGCGATTCACTACATGCTCGAGCGCTGGCAGGCATTGACGCGCTACGTCGACGACGGCCGCATTGAAATCGATAACAATATCGCCGAGCAGGCGCTGCGCGGTGTGGCCGTCGGAAGAAAAAATTGGCTGCATTGCGGATCGGACGCCGGTGGCGAACGCGCTGCGGCGATGTACAGCCTCATTGGTTCTGCCAAAATGAGCGGCCTGGACCCGTTGGTCTACCTGCGGCACGTGCTCACGCACATCGCCGACCACCCAATCAACCGGATCGACGACCTGCTGCCCTGGAACGTCTCCGTCGCGCTCGCACCCGCTCAACTCGCCTGACCTGGCCGGCAACACCACCGCTCACCGTACCACTTCGCGTCGACAAATTCAATACGTGATCGACCGAGGGCTTACGTTAATGGCCTGCGAGAGAGCCTTGAGCAAGCGGCAGAGCGCCATCGCGCCGAACTGGCAGTTCTGCAGGAACAACTTGGCAACTATCGGCAAAAGGCAGGGGAGCTCGAGGGGAATCTGAAGGCGGTCATCGCAAATAGAGACTTGGTGCTGGTAGACCTAAAGACTTTGCGAAGTATGCTGGAAGAGAAACAGTCAATGCTTGTTCGTACGGAAAACGAAGCGGGCGAACTACGGATTCAAATTGAACGTGCACAGCTTAAGATTGAAGAGCTATTGCGCGCCGAAAAGCAGATGCGTATGCCGCGAAAAAAAAGTCAGGCCAAGGGGACAACTAATCCGTAATCAGTAGGGCGGAAGTTTCGCTCCCTCATCGGCACCAGCAAGTAGAGCTAGCGACGTTTTGCGACTGAGCTGAGACAACCCGCTTCGAATGGTGTAGCAGCGCCTTGTAATCCCCAGGACCGTTAGTCTTCCGCATCCGCACCGATTCCGGCGAAGTGAGCGGGGGGGCTGAGTCGACCAGAATGATTTCGACAACATCAGCTACACCACACCACGTTGACAACCACTTTGGCGCAGCAATCGCCGTAGTACCCACCGGCAAACGGCGGCTTTCGGATTACGTGCAGACGCTGATGAAGCCTTTCCGGAAGGCAGTTATCGGCCAAAAGCTGCCGATGTGCGATGAAATCCGATGAGGTCGTTCGAACCTGCTATAAAAGCAGTCTTGTTGCAAAAAATCAATTTTTAGCCATACACTACAAGGAGAATTTAGTTACATTCTTTGGTCCAATGAGGGCGAACATGGACGACAAACTTCTTGCTGTTCTGGTCGGCATATTTGGAGGCGCAGTTGGCTACTTGGTGACCACGTTTTGGATGAGGCCGATACTCCAGTTCCGCGAGTTGCGGATGAAAGTCTTTGCCGACTTTATCTTCTATGCGCAGGTTGTTAATGCCGAAGGCCTGAATGACCGAATGCAAAAGCTGTATGAGGACCGAATTCTTGCGAACCGTCGGCACTCTGCGGAACTTGCCGCGTGTATTACCGAGTTCCCATGCTGGTACATGCGCTGGTTGTATCTTCGCGGTCTTGCACCAGAACTCGCGGCTTCGCATTTGATTGGGTATTCCAATACAACGGACTACGATCAAGCGGCAAAGGTCATGCGCGCTATAAAGAAGTCTCTCGGATACAAGCTAGGCCCCAATGATTAGCGGCGAACCGAACATGACACTCAAGTTTGACGAGGCGCATATCATCTATCGGTACAAATACCTTCCCTTTACGGAAGGCTCCCTTAAGACGATATCTGAGGGCACCATAAAGTTTACCTGTCCACTCGATTTCAACGACCCATTCGATTGTCTTCCCTACTACGACACGACAAATCTAAGCAATATCCACAAGATACGCTCCGATCTATTTAGGGCAGCGGGAAACCGTCGAGGCCTGAGCCCCGCGCAGCGGATTCAAAGGAAAGAAGAATTCGTTTCTCGCCTACGCAATCGCATAAACGACGGGACGTTCGCCAAAGATCGACTGCAGCGCGTTGGCGTTGTGAGCCTGAGCAGAAATCCCCTGAACATACTAATGTGGTCCCACTACGCCGCATATCATCAAGGGTTTGTTTTGGAATTCCGCATACCGACAATGGGTCGAAGTGACGACATTATCCATATAACCGACCGACTTCTTCCTTTCCCTGTAGTGTACCTGACAGATAGACCTAAAATCGTCGTATCGCAGTTTGATACAGAAGACTTGGTTAGTAAGATTCTTCTCACGAAAAGCGATCTTTGGCAATACGAAGAGGAAGAAAGGGTAATTTCCGAGGATCGGCCTCCTGGAATATTCCCATATCGGCGAGATGACATATTGTGTTCCGTTGTGGCTGGAATGCGTATCTCGGATGCCAATTTCGAAACCCTAATGTCTATATGCAATGAAGTCAAAAGGAGCAAAAATCCGGGCTTATCTCTCTATAAGGCTGAGCCACTTAAGGATAAATATGCACTCCATGTTCCCGGACATCCTCGTCTTAGTCTCGGCGTTGATGTATGACATATTGCTTAGCTCGGTAGGCTGGGATGCAATCCCAGCTATCATTAATCGAATTTGATCCTGCTGGGATTGCATCCCAGCCTACTGAACTCACTTTCCGAATCAGTGGAAGCCTGCTTGTCCTTTCTCTGACTGGATTGGTGCTGCCACTTAACAGGGAAATGTCACTCATCTGTTGGATTATTGGAGGCGTGTCTTTGCCGGTTTGTTTGATAGCGGCCAAGAAGTTAAAGGACGTCGAAAAAATCGATGCGCTTGCGGATGCGGCATGGCTCAAAGATGACCATTTTTCAGAAGGAATGCCGGATGCTGCCGACGATTAGCTCTAACTCATTCGACACCGACACACGAGTGCGCAGGTCAACGCTGCGTTAAGTCACATGAAGCTTTATGAATTCGTCAAGCATCTGCACGACCAACTCCTCGCGTGGTCGACGGACCTCGTGTTCGACAAGCGAAACCAGTTCGACTTCGCTCGCGTCGCCATGTACAGCACACTAATCGAGTTCACAGGGGCGATCATCTGTCTTATCGAGAATCGCGCTCGTGTCGCAGTTCCGTCTGCGTTCCGCTCACTTCTGGAAGCCGCAGTGGAGTTAAGAAATCTCAACAAGGATCCTTCGTATGTGGAGCACATGTATGCCAGCCATACAAAGCAGTGGCTGGATGTGCTTACGGAGGCCAAGAAGGGCAATTCATATCTGGCGTCATTCAAACAGCTAAACCTCGACGAAATCATCGCCAATGACGAACGTGCTCTGAATAACTTGCAGAAGAAAGGTAAGCGTCCGCTCAACATCTTCGAGCGCTTCGAGCGCGCTGGCATGGTCGAGGAGTATCGATCCATGTATAACTTCCTGAGCTGCGATGCACACAGCAACATGCGGGCCCTGGTATCGAGGCATTTTGAAGAGACGAGCAGCGACTTTGATCTCGTGCTCTACAAAGACGAGCCGATTGAATCATTCTTGGCTACGCTTGATAGCGTTGCAGGCCTACTAGTGGAGGCGTCAATCGCAACTCACAAAGGCTTCGCATCTAAGCGAATAGCTGAAGTCGAAGCCCTCTACGAACAGCTGGTAGCTTTGCGTGGTGGCTATGCGAACTAACGAGCGCATCAAGTTCGTGCGCTGTGCGCACCCGACTTGCAACGGCAAAGCGGCGTTGACTCGCACCGCGAATGGCCGCTTTCGGCAAGGCTGACCGGCCGGCAAGGGTCGTTCTCGACGAGTCCCAGCCCCGCCACGGGCGTCAGGATCCTGGCGCAAAGCAGCCGGCAATACGGATGCAGCCAACCAGCGAGAACGGCCAATAGCAGACTAAGAAGGCTGTCGCATACTTCCCGCAAGCCGCCGTTCGACAAGCTCCCCTGGCACATATTGCTTTGTCAACATTCTCATGGCAGCATCCATAGAAGCTGTCTGCTTTTCCCGGTTATTTAGTATTGTGTGAGTCCACAGCGGATTGCTGGAGGCCAGCTGCGACAAGGGTTCTAGTCGATGTGTTGCGCCAGGATGGGCGGACACGAAGCCGGGATAGGCAGAAATTTTTTCACCCTAATTAAAGTTAGGTCTCCGTGCAAAAGAAATACTGCTTTATCGGATCGTTGATGTTATGCCTTGCTGGCTGGGTATTGCTTTCCTTTGCGGAGATAAACGCCGAATACAAGGTGGAAGTCAACTTGGCTCCAATGGGAAGCGGCATTGTCCCAACATATGCCGAGTTCCTAAGTCAAAGGCGAAGCGAGTTGATCTGGTATTTATTGCCTGACCTTCGTACCCCGCTTGTAGCACTGCTTCAAGCACCGTTTATTTTGTTGTTTTTCGGCCCAGTTGCTGCTGTATTGATCACTCAGAGCAAACACATTATGCTGGCTTGCGTTTTTGGCGCGGCGATTATGACGACTTTCGATGTCCTTCAGCTACTTGCGTTTGAAGGCGGAGATAGGAAAGGTTGCGAAGGATGCTTCGTACCAATCATTGGCCATGGTTTACTCGGTGGAATTACACTCGCATTAGCGCTCGCAACAAGGAAAAGTCGAATGCCTAACATCGAATTCGACGCGGACGCCGATCGTCGTCGGTCAATATAGTCATTAGCTGTCACTCAGACCCAATGGCCCCTGACGCCATTCGCTTCGGATCAATCAAAGAAGACCGGGGTTGGTACTTTGTCGAGTACTCGCCACCGATGGCTAAATACCCTTTTTCGATATTGCAGCTTTCCGTTGTCGAGCCGCACCCGCCCGCGATGGTGGCAACAGCGATGGAAACAGAGGCACAGAGTTGGCTTAGTCGCTACCCGGTGCCGTTAATGGCAACCGCCTTTTCAGACGATGGGTCCGTATTCTCGCTGGAAGGCGTCCGTCCTATTAACCACCTGATGACTTGGTTGAGTTCACCGGAATCCACCCCCATCCTTCGCTGGGAGCTGGTCGGAAACGATGCACTACCGGACGTAGCCCTCAACCGAGAGTTGCTCAAGGAATTATTCGCCGATGTCCCGTACACGACAGGGCGCGAAATCCAAACCGACTTTGCCAAGTATGTTGCGACCCGTAAGATGCAGTGGTGGCTGGTATTTGTATGGGCCGTCGTCGTACCGCTTGTCGTAGCTGTAGTCGAGTGGTGGAGTGATCTGCTGGGACTCCTGGTCCTCGGGTACGCGTTCTTGAAAGCGATAACCCAAGCTCTTCGCCTCACTGGGCATATTCCTAAGTCAGCGAGGGAGCGTGAAAAAGAAGCCGAAGAGCTAAAGATGAAGCATCACCACTATCACTGTGAGCGCAATCCTGAAGCATTTGAGCGCCTCAGGGCAGAAAATTTTCGCCGAGAAGAAATTGAGCGCACAAGAGCTGAAGCAGCAGCCCTCAAAGCCCACGCGAACAAAAGCGACGGCTAACTATTCGTTCGAGAAGGACGCCTTCCAATGTGCTTTGCCCGCTTTTAGGCGCCCCCTCAACTCAGGCACGTTAGAAAACTTTAGGAAGGCGCAACATGGTGGCACCTTGTGGTCCGGATGACGAAACATGGCGACGAATGGGCCCGCGGGCAAAGAAGGTGTATTGGACGTTTGCAGCTCTCATCGCTGGATGGGTGGTTTATCTATGGCTAATGGCATAGCCATAATGCACCTTCGTTAAGTTCACCGATTGTTGCGGTTTGCGCTGATTTAAAACGTTGAAGGTCCGCTCTCTGGCATATCAAATGGCTGCTCAGGGTCGCCTGCTCGCGTTCGCCGCAGGAAGGACAGGTTGGACGCTGGCTCATAGCCGCCGGTGCCGCTAGGTCATGCGGCAGACACAACCGGCCAATAGCTGCCGTTCGACAAACTCATCTAACTGATATTGCTTTGCCAACTCTTCGGTGGCAGCATTTTGGCTGCGCGTCTTTTGCGCAGATTGGCCAGCCATCACCAAGGATGAGTAGCATTCCAACCACCGGAAAAAGCGATGAAAAAAATAACGAGTGTCGTCCTGCTGTCGCTTTGCTTCTTCCTTTTTAGCCAGGTGGCACAAGCACAGGCATCTGGGATACCGGATAACGGCTGGTTTCCATTGCAGGTCCGCTTTACGCCAGATGATCAACAGCTGCTCGTCAATGCCTGTCAGGAAGCTCATCCGGAGTACTGCCAGTTAATGCTCTACGACCTGCAGTCCAGGACCTGGAGCTTGTTGCCGGGACAGGATTCCAAGCGCACCTACCAGCGCCCGTCATTCTCTCCCGATGGGAAGCATTTGATCGTCTCTAGTCATGAATGCAAACCAGCCTACTGCAACTACATCGATGCCAGACTTACAATCCTTGATGCGGATGGCGGCAATCCACGCGAATTGCCCTTGGAGTCGCAGTTCAAGGGCACCGATCCGAATCGTGATCCCGGCGTCATTGCGCGTTTGCGGCCATCGTTTTCCCCGGACGGCAAACGGCTGATTTATTACCGGATGGTGATCTGGCAGCTGGCAAGTCGCGGCATGTTCCTTCCACGCTATATGCTTTGGGAACTCGATCTCGACACGATGGAAGAAAAGCGGCTGCTGCCTGACAGCGTGTTTGAAAGGATCTTTTCATCGCCAAAGTATCTGCCTGACGGAGATCGATTTCTTTATTCGGCGTGGCCGTCAATCGGTGTGCAACGCGCTCATATGATTTTCATGAACGCGCGTGACGACAAGAAGCTCTCATATTTCTTCGTGCCGAAGGACGATCGATATCACTGGTCGGCGATCTTTGACGTCTCTGTGGATGGACACTCGGTGATTTATTCGGCCGGCTCGCTGGGGACGCTTCGGTATTCCAAACTCAGTGACATAGAAGCGACCAAAAAAACAGTTTTCATGCTCTTGAACGGTGCTGGCCTGATTCTGGATAGCGCCTTTTCCAACAATGGAGATCGTGTTGCGTTAATACGCCAGGAAGCCAATCAATTCAGAAATACATCACCAGGTAAGAAAACCCTCTGGATCATCACGCCGTTGACTGCGAATGGCAATCAACAGCTTATTGCCCTGAATTGGCAACAAAGTCAGTAGTGATTTGATTTGTTGCCTTAAAGGTCCGCTTCCAGGAGCGTTCAATTTCCGCTAAGGGTCGGGTGGAGCAGTTTGCAGCGCACTCGTGACCGTCTGAAATACAGCCTAAAGCAGTCAACCCTAAGGTGCGCCACGCCGGCTCAGTCCGGCCATGAGCTGCCAGTGAGGCACGATTAATGACGCTCCAAAGCAGACATTGTCCGAAGTAACTGGAGGAGCAGCCGCCTATTCAGCGCCGAAAGGACAGAGATTGCTTCGCCCCCGGCATCGGCCAAGCCTTTCGGCTCCGTCCAACCTCGCTTCGCACGTTTCCGAGTCGCGAAGAAACGCCAGTATCCAAGGAGAGGCAACAAGCTGGACGCTCACCCTGCACCGCAGATGAGGACGCCTGAATTCTACCAGGCAGGCTATTGACTGTTTGCCAGGCGTTTCGATAGACTTCCGCTACCGAGGTGAGCAAGCCCAGACACTGTTCACCCAGTCCATTCACGCCGGGGTGACCTTGATCGCAAAAGGTTCACGCCAACTTGGACGACCCAGGACCACCTGAGTACCCCGGCTAGATAGTGCCTCGGTACGGATTTTCTGCAGTGCTGATTGACCGTCAGCACCGCAGAGAGTCTTTACCGATGGCCATCTGACGCGGTAGCGCCCGCAAATGAAGCCATCGATTTCTTCCCAACCTAGGAGATTCACGATGGCTTATTTGCATTCTGACGCCGGTATCCCGGCCAACCACTGGCACCAGCCCACCCTCGACACGCTGGTCTCGCAGGATGATCCCCGCGCGTGGCGGGGGTACAGCACCGAAGCGTGGGCCCGGTCCTGGGGGAACCACGAACTGGCCGACCGTTGCGCGGCGCATCCCGAGCTGCTCCGCAAACTCAGCCGCAGCGAGACATGGACGACCTGTCATGACGATGCCATCGAACCCGATCTGCGCGTTTACGCGGCCATGGCATACGGCGGCGCCAACATGGGGCCCGGCGAGGAGAACAACTGGCGGCTGACCAAATCCATGCCGAATCTGCTGCCGCTGCTGGCCGAACTGCCCAAGCTCACCCGGGCCGACGCCTACGAGCGTTTTCGCAAGCTGCGTCGCCAGGGCTTGCTGCGCGGCATCGGGCCGTCGTTCTTCACCAAGATCATGTACTTCTTCGGCTGCAAGGGCGCCTACATCCTGGACCAGTGGCTCGCCAAGTCGATCCTGGCGCTGCGCGCGCAGAACTGGCGCACTGGCGCCGGCGGAGAGCTGGTCTTCGAGCTAATCGAGGGCAACGGCATCCGGCTGTCCTTCGGCAAGGGCCAAGGCATCCGGGATTCCGTGAACGGGCTTGACTACGACTTCTTCTGCCGCGAACTGGAGGCGCTGGCCGAGAAGCTGGGGCTGCCGGACGGTGCCGAGGCTGAGCGCTGGGCTTTCTCCGCGCCGCAGTCGGCCTGGCGTCTGTTCCTCGACGCTCTGGACTGGACCTCCCCAGGCACCCACAAGAAGCGGCTCGAAGACGCGGCGAAGCGCCCCGCATCGAGCCGGGCACGGTGCGCCGAAGTCACAGCGATGTCGTTTCAGAGCACTCTCGGCAACCATGCCTGCGCATAGCTTGTTGCGCTGATCCCAAGGCTTTAGCCCCTCGATGAATTCATCATGCACTCTATGTCGGAATGGTGCAAAAAGGCGCCGTACCGACTCTCGCATGCTGAAATGAACAATAAACTGGCAGCTGATTCGGTTGATTGCGGACGTTCGGACGGCTGCATCGTACTTCCGGTTTGGGTCGCGTGGTGCAGATCCTATTGTCGAGTAGAAGGTCCGGAGCCTGGCTGAAAGCTGCCGGCGTACTTAACGATCATTTCTGCCGGGTTCGGCCAAAAGCAGCCGGTCACCCTCTCGTCAGACCGACCTCCTGAAGGGCTGCTTGGTGGTGGCGACGAGTTTGGCCATCGGCACGAAGAACAGCGATTCGCGGAACCACTGATCGGCCTCGACCGGCTCACCGGAGACGATGGACATGCACCCGCCTTGGGGTGAGGTCTTGCCTTTTGACGGCGCTCAGTTCGCCGCATGCAAAAGGCAAGACCTCACCCCAGACCGCAGACCGTGCTCCGATTCAGTCTCACCCATCGACTCAAAGGCAGAATCCAATGCATTCCAGCCAGTTGACCAGCCTGACAGCCTCCAGCTTGTATTCCGGTGTGTCACGTGCCCGTCGTTTCGATTCACGCATTTCTCCCTCATAAAACTGATTTTTACCTATAAACGATGGAGTATGTTTTCGAGGGGTAAGCTCCCAGTAAGTCCTCAACCAGAAAATATTTTCGGTTTTAGGGTTGGCTTATATATCAATGAATGTGGGGAAAGCATGAGCAACGAAAAGGAAGATCAACTGTTACAGGACTATATCCAGCGTATGGAGTTGGCCGAACAGATGCTGCCGATGATCGGCAGGTTGTATCGAAACAACGGCATCCTGATGCGTATTTACGGACGGGCCATTAATAACGTGACCACCGTTGACATCCTCAAGACGCACCGTTTTGCGCGTCAGTACACGGGTGAAGAGCTATCCATTCAGCACAGCTTTGACCTGGTCGTGGCTATGGAAGGCCTGCAACTGGCCCCGGCAAAAATTGACCTGGGGCGCCTCACCAACAAATGGCGCGCCAAGGGAGAAGGAATTTCTGCCACTGATTTTCTGCGTGACGAGCTGGCTCCAATCGTGGGCCACCCCGAGCCCCTGATCAAGGAACCACGCGACATCGTCCTGTACGGTTTCGGCCGCATCGGCCGCCTGCTAGCGCGCCTGCTGATCGAGCGCACCGGCAAGGGCAACAAGATGCGCCTGCGAGCCATTGTGGTACGCAAGGGCAAGGGCAATGACCTCGAGAAGCGTGCTGCGCTGCTGCGCCGTGACTCGGTGCACGGCCCCTTCAACGGCTCCATCGTGGTGGACAACGAGAACAGCGGCATCATCGCCAACGGTGTGTTCATCAAGGTGATCAACGGCGAAGGCCCGGACAAGATCGACTACACAGCCCACGGCATCAACAACGCCATCGTGATCGACAACACTGGCTCCTGGCGCGATGAGGCCGGCCTGTCACTTCACCTGCAGAGTCCGGGCGTGTCCCGCGTTCTGCTCACAGCACCGGGCAAGGGCTCGCTCAAGAACATCGTGTACGGCATCAACAGCGGCGATCTGAAAGACGAAGACAAGATCGTCACCGCCGCCAGCTGCACCACCAACGCCATCGTGCCGGTACTTAAGGCCATCAGCGACAAGTTTGGCATTGAGCATGGCCACGTGGAAACCGTGCACTCCTTCACCAACGACCAGAACCTGATCGACAACTACCACAAGGCCGAGCGCCGCGGACGCAGCGCGCCGCTCAACATGGTGATTACCGAAACAGGTGCGGCCAAAGCCGTTGCCAAGGCACTGCCGGAACTGGCAGGTAAGCTCACCGGAAATGCCATCCGCGTGCCCACGCCCAACGTGAGCATGGCCATCCTGAACCTGACGCTGGGCGCTGAAACTACCAAGGAAGCGCTCAATACCTACCTGCGTGATTGCGCGCTGAGCCCTGAGTTCCAGGAACAGATCGACTACAGCTCCTCCACCGAAATCGTCTCCAGCGACCTAGTGGGTTCGCGCCACGCCGGCGTGGTGGACGCGCCGGCCACCATCGCCAACGGACGCAACATCGTGCTGTATGTGTGGTACGACAACGAGTTCGGCTACAGCTGTCAAGTGGTGCGCCTTGCTCAACAGATGGCAGGAATTCAGTTCGCTTCTTTCCCAGCTTAATTTAACCTGTACCCGATCAAGGGGCTGCTGTGCTTGCGCACAGCAGCCCTTTTATGTACGGCAGACAACATAGCCAGATGAGACAGAATCACCCTACAATGCTTGACAAAAGGGAATGCATATTACGACCTTGAGGTCGTGAAAGACTCCACGGATTGATGGCTAGGCCCCAATAGCATGATCGACACAAAGAGAAACATCGACGTCGCCGCAAGAGAGTTGGAGGCAATGGCCCGCACAACAACTTTGAGCGATCTAAAAACGGCTTGGGAGTCGTTCCTGTTTCGTATTGAGCGTGCATGGGAGAGAGCAGAGCGGCTCGTGCAACACCAATCTGGTGGCGCAGCTCAATCCTGGTTGAGCGCAAATGCCAAACTCCGTAGAGCTGACTCGCTCCTGCAATATCTAAAGCAAGCTCGCAACGCTGAAACTCATGCGATTGCGTCCAGCGTCGAGTCAGACAAAGTCATATCCATATCTGATCGCTTTGGACGCCCTTTTACTCTCAATAACGTTAAGCTTTCCCTTGAAGGAACTACCCTTGTCATCGACTTGGACAGCCATGACATCGGTATTGATTGGACTGGCAAAGTGGAGCCATCGGACCCCAGGGCTGCCGCACCAAAACGCATTAAATTTCAATGAGTTGCGAGGCGGGTTGAAAGCATAAGGGAATCGGCGTCTACTCTGTCTTTTGGCGGAGAGCGCGATGAACCAGGAAGTGCGGTTCGAGGTTTGGAAAATACGCCAGCAACGAAGCAGACCCACAGCAGATGCGCTGCATGCGTGGCTGGCGGCACAACGACAGAGAGTGCCGGACGGCAGCGCGACGGCGAAAGCCATCGATTAAAGCTTGGGTCGCTGGAGGCCGCTGACACGTTACCTCGATGATGGCGCGCTGCCCATCGATAATAACTGGGTTGATAACCAGATCCGTCCGATTGCCGTCGGCAGAGGCAACTGGTTATTTGCCGGCAGCCTGCGCGCGGGTAAGCGGGCAGCGGCGGTGATAACCCTGATTTATTCGAACCGGCTCAATGGGCACGATGCCTATCTGTACTTGAAGGACATCCTGGAGCGCCTGCCGACACACCCGGGCAGTCGCATCGACGAACTGCTTCCACATCGCTGGCAACCCTCCGCCTGAACTACCCCGCTAACGTACATACCGCCGTCAATACGTGATGGCTGAACGCTTACGGTGGAGAACCCCCGCCAAATGCATCAAGAGATGGCATTTCCCTCCAACGCAATGGGCGCGATCCTCAAAACACGAGGAGAAAGGGATGAAGCCACGATTGACAAGGGAAAGAGGTGGGAACATAATTGACCAGCGAGTAGAATTTATGTTCAAAAGGTAAAAACATCTTCCAGTAAGTCGAAAATTGGCGGGAAAAGTGCTCCGGAGAGCCCGGTAGCATATTGCACGCATTGATCACTACAACAAGGCGCCGCAAGGCTCCATTCAAGGAGATATGATGTCCGATACTTCCGCAGTCTTCCTGAGCGAACAGGAAGTCATGATCCGCGACTCCGCCAAAAAGGTGGCCAACGAAGTCGTCGCAACGACCGCGGCCGCGCGCGATCAGTCGCAAGCTTGGCCACATAGCGAGCTGAAATCTGTGGGTGAGCTCGGCTTTATGGGTATGTTGGTGCCAGAAGAATATGGCGGATCGGGCGCAAGCTTTGTCGAATACTGTCTGGCCATTGAAGAGTTCGCGGCGGCGGATGCTGGATTTGCAACTATCGTCCATGTCCACAACAGCCTGGGTTTGACGCTGACGTGGTCAGCTAGTGAAGAACAGAAGCGAACACACTTGCCAAAGCTTGCGAGCGGTGAGCACATTGGCGCCTTCTTGCTTACCGAGCCTCACGCCGGATCCGATACCTCGGCATTTCGCACCTCTGCACGACGAGATGGCGATGATTATGTCCTGAATGGCAGCAAACAATTCATTTCCAACGGCAGCGAGGCTGGCTTGGCGATCGTGCTTGCGGTCACCGATCCGGCTGCCGGCAAACGCGGCAAAAGCCTGTTCCTGGTCGACCCGAAACAGCCTGGATATGAGATCGCTCGCGTTGAAAGTAAATATGGCCAGCACACTGCGCATATCGCGCAGATTGATCTGAAAGATTGTCGCGTGCCAGCCGAAAATCTCATTGGTGCCGAAGGCGCAGGCTATCAGCAAACGATGGCATTACTGTCGCACGGCCGTGTCGCAATTGCGGCGCAGGCCGTTGGGGTCGCTCGTGCCGCGCTGGAGGCGGCCTTGCGGTACGCCAAGGACCGGGAAGCCTATGGCGCCCCGATCATCAACTTGCAGGCGGTCAGCTTCGACCTGGCAGACATGGCGATGCATGTAGAGGTCGCACACAATTATGTACTGCATGCCGCACGCTTGGTCGATGCGAACATTCCGTGCGCGAAGGAAGCGTCGATGGCTAAGCTGTTCGCTAGCGAGATGGCGGAGAAGGTGTGCTCTACCGCGCTACAAATCCATGGTGGGTACGGCTACCTCAAAGATTTCCCGGTCGAACGCTATTGCCGGGACGTCCGTGTCTGCAAGATCTATGAAGGCACGAGCCATATTCAGAAGCTCATCATTGCGCGTAGTCTGGCCAAGGAATGACGCCGGGCGGATGTAATAACACCGTCGTCAGTTTTTGTCTCGAATGACGCAAAAAGGAGAATGCATTGAAGATTATGGTTCCAGTCAAGCGCGTGGTGGACTACAACGTCAAGGTGCGCGTCAAATCGGACGGCAGCGGCGTCGATATCGCCAACGTCAAGATGAGCATGAATCCGTTCGATGAAATCGCCGTCGAAGAGGCCACTCGTCTGAAAGAAGCCGGCAAGGCGACCGAAATCGTTGCCGTCTCTTGCGGCGTGACGCAATGCCAGGAAACCTTGCGTACCGCCATGGCCATTGGCGCCGATCGCGGCATCTTGGTCGAGACCGATGCCGAATTGCAGCCGCTGGCGGTGGCCAAGCTGCTCAAAGCCGTGGCCGAAAAGGAACAACCGCAACTGGTCATCCTCGGCAAGCAAGCCATTGATGACGACTGCAACCAGACCGGCCAGATGCTGGCCGCCCTGCTGGGCTGGCCGCAAGCGACCTTTGCCTCGAAAGTGGTGATCGAGGGCGACAAGGCCATCGTCACCCGGGAGGTGGATGGTGGTCTGGAAACCGTGTCGCTGGCCTTGCCGGCGATTGTGACCACCGACCTGCGCCTGAACGAGCCGCGCTATGTGACCTTGCCCAACATCATGAAGGCGAAGAAAAAGCCGCTGGAGTCGGTCAAGCCGGCCGATCTGGGTGTCGATGTGGCGCCGCGCCTGAAGACCTTGAAAGTGGCCGAGCCGGCCAAGCGCTCGGCCGGTATCACGGTGCCGGATGCAGCGACGCTCGTTGCCAAGCTCAAGAACGAAGCGAAAGTGATTTAGAGATCCGATGCCGATCCAAGCGATTAAGGGGCAATAAGATGGATAATCGATTCGTCAAAGAGCAGATCCGGATTTGGTTGAAGGAACGTGCCTCTCGGGACGGACCACCACCGGAGCCGGAAAAGATACGTTACGCCGTCGGCTGGGCACTCGGAGATGAGATGCAGCACACAGAACAAGAGCAGCACGACATTGCGCTATCGTAAGCAAGCGCAGCACGATAAACACATTAACTCATTTACCATGACCGCACTTGTCATTGCCGAACACGACAACGCTTCGCTGAAAGGAAGCACCCTCAACACCATTACCGCGGCTGCCCAGTGCGGCGGCGACGTTCACGTGCTGGTTGCCGGTTCGAACTGCGGCGCAGCCGCTGAAGCCGCCTCCAAGGTCGCCGGCGTAGCCAAGGTGCTGGTGGCCGATGCCGCCCACTTCGCCGATGGCCTGGCCGAGAATGTCGCCGAGCAAGTGCTCGCGCTCGCATCCGGCTATTCGCACATCCTCGCGCCGGCCACCGCCTACGGCAAGAACATCGCGCCGCGCGTGGCGGCCCGCCTCGATGTCGGCCAGATTTCCGAAATCACCAAGGTCGACAGCCCGGACACGTTCGAGCGCCCGATCTATGCGGGCAATGCGATTGCCACGGTGCAATCGGCTGACGCGGTGAAAGTCATCACCGTGCGCTCCACCGGCTTTGATGCGGCCGCTGCCGGCGGCAATGCCGCCGTCGAAACCGTGGCCGCTGCCGCCAACCCGGGCAAGTCGGCGTTCGTCTCGCGCGAGCTGGCCAAGTCCGACCGCCCGGAACTGACCGCGGCGAAAGTCATCGTCTCCGGTGGCCGTGGCATGGGCTCGGGCGAGAACTTCAAGATCCTGGAACCGCTGGCCGACAAGCTAAATGCGGCCATGGGCGCATCGCGCGCCGCCGTCGATGCGGGCTTTGTGCCCAACGACTGGCAGGTGGGGCAGACCGGCAAAATCGTGGCGCCGCAGCTTTACATCGCGGTGGGCATTTCCGGCGCGATCCAGCACCTGGCGGGGATGAAGGATTCGAAGGTGATCGTGGCGATCAACAAGGATCCGGAAGCGCCGATCTTCTCGGTGGCCGATTACGGCATCGTCGGCGACCTGTTCGAGATCATGCCCCAGCTCGTGGACGAACTTGGTTGCTAAGGAGAGAAGTGGCTCGAGCGTGGCATTTCCGGCGTGGGATAGTTCACTAGAGGGTGTTATGAACTAAAGTCGGGGAAAGAAATCTGGCGAGCATGAATGCTCGCAAACCGAACCCAAGGGACGTCAGTGATGAAGAATGGGAATTCGTCGTCTCCTATCTTTCTTGTTGCCACTGGATGCTCGACAGCGTGACCACGATTTGCGCGAGGTCTTCAACGAATTGCGCTGGTTGGTGCGCAGCGGGGCGTCTTGGCGACTGATGCCCCACGATTTGCCGCCGTGGCACACGGTGTATCAACAGACGCAGCGCTGGCTCAAAGCAGGCTGTTTCGAGGCCATGGCATATGACCTGCGCATGTTGTTGCGCATGGCAACGAATCGGCCGCCTACGCCGACGGCGGCCGTGATTGACAGCCGAACGTTGCAATCGGCTCGGGAAAGCGGTGGACGGGCTGGGTATGACGGCGCCAAACGGCGCAAGGGATCGAAAGTGCATCTGGCCGTCGACACGCTGGGGCATCTGCTGACATTGCATGTCACGCCGGCAGACCAGCAGGACCGCGAGCAGGTCGCCGAGCTGGCGCAAACGGTTCAAGAGGTGACGGGCGGGACGGTAGATGTCGCCTTTGTCGATCAGGGATACACGGGCGAATTGGCGCAGACCCAGGCACAGGACTTTGGCATGGATTTAGTGGTCGTTAAACATACCGAGGCCAAGCGCGGATTTGTCCTGCTGCCTCGACCCTGGGTGGTGGAGCGAAGCATTGCATGGATGGCCCGCTTCCGCCGCCTGGCGCGTGACTATGAGCGGCTTGCCGACACGCTGGCAGGACTCCATTTCGTCGCATTCGCGTACCTCATGCTTAGTAAGGCTGCTGCCATGTTGGGGCAAGGTTCATAACACCCTCTAGGGAATGACGCCGGGCGGATGTAATAAGGCCGCCGTATCGTGAGGAAGTTCGCCATGAAAACTGAAGACGAAGGTAGCACAGCTGCCAAGCCTGGCCTGACATATTCGTGCGGAGAGGTTCCAGAGGCGGGAACCGCCAAGGAAATCGCGCAGGGGGTGCAGTGGATACGCATGCCCCTGCCGTTCCAACTCGACCATATCAACATGTGGGCAATCCGTGACGGGGCCGGCTGGGCGCTGGTGGATACCGGCATCTGGTCGCCCGATACGGCGGCGGCTTGGCGCCGGTTGTTTTCCGGTGTGCTTGGGGATCCTGTGACGCGAGTCTTCGTCACTCATATGCATCCCGACCATATCGGCATGGCGGGCTGGTTGACCCGTACGTTTGGCTGCAAGCTGTGGATTAGTCGCCTGGAGTACCTGAGCTGTCGCGTGCTAGGAGCCGATACTGGCAGTGAAGCGCCGCAGGACGCCGTGCAGTTCTATCGTCGGGCCGGCTGGAATGAGGACGACATCGAAAACTACCGCACGCGGTTCGGCGGCTTCGGCAAGATGATCTATGCTTTGCCCGACAGTTATCGGCGCCTGCGGGATGGCGAAGAGCTTCATATCGGCGGACGGCTCTGGCGCGTAGTGGTGGGCACGGGTCATTCGCCAGAGCATGTTTGCCTGTACTGCCCTGAGCTAAAGCTGCTGATCTCGGGCGACCAGATATTGCCCCGCATATCATCCAACGTCTCGGTATTTCCCACTGAGCCGGAAGCTAACCCACTCTCAGACTGGCTGGAGTCGCTTGAAAAATTGAGGCGCGAAGTCCCGGACGACGTACTGGTGCTTCCTTCACATAATGAACCGTTTCATGGCTTGCATCATCGGATCGACTCTCTTTTGCAGAGCCAGCAGCGCGCGCTTGAGCGACTGCGGACAGCTTTGTGCGAACCGCGGCGTGTGATCGATGTATACGGGGCACTGTTCGCCCGGGCCATTACCTCGGACCACCATTTGATGAGCATGGCGACGGGAGAAAGTCTGGCCCATCTCAACTATCTCGTAGCCCGGGGTGAAGCTTCGGTGCGAATCGGAGACGACGGCAGCGCCTGGTATCAGATGGCCCCGCCGCCTAACAGCAATTCGCTAAGTACCGCTCTTGCGATCGACCACTAGTACGGTTTCCGCCGCCAGCGCATCGGCCGCTAGCCATTCGAAGTGATCGGGCTTGAGCCGGGACAGGGTCTGGAATTCCTGGGCCACCGTCTGCGCCAGTGAATCTTGTCGTGCCGAGGGGTCGACCGCCAGGCGTAGTGTGACTTCCTCGCGGTTGCCCGGGCAAGTGATCACCGCCTGAGCGGCGCGCACGCCGGGAATGCGGATGGACAACTCCTCCAGTTGCCGAGGATAAATGAAAATCTCCCTCGCCTTGACCGCTTGTCCGACCCGTCCCTGTATTGGGCCGATCCTGCTAACGCATCCGTCATCATTGGTTTCTAGAGCACAGGCGACGTCGCCGGTACCGAAACGAATCAGTGGCCAACCGGGCGAAAGCGTGGTAACGACGATTTGGCCAGGCGTTCCCGCAGCCACTGGCAAGCCGGTGACTGGGTCACAAATCTGCACCAGACGGTCTTCGTGGATTGCATAACCTTCTTGGCCATTCTGTTCGTAGCCAATCAATCCAAAATCGCCGGTGGCGTAGGTGGAGAAGGTTCGAATGCCATAGCGCTCCTCGAGGCGACGGCGCTTGCCCATCCAATCTCCCATCTCGCCGCCCAGTAGAGCAGAGCGTACTTTCCAAGCTCGCGGCAGCTCGTGACCGAGGCCCTCCAGTGTCTCGACCAGGGTCATGAAAAAAGAGGTGGAAGCACAGATGCACGTGACACCCAAGTCGAGCACAATCTTCGCCTGCAATTCGGCGCCGCCGGTCCCGGCAGGAATGACGGTGGCGCCGCAGGCGACCATGCCCTGGTCAAGCAGAAGACCGGCGGGAACGAGGTGATAGGACCAGGTGTTCAGAACGCGGTCGCCCGGCCCTACACCGGCAGCCTGAAACACCCTTGCAAAACCATGTCCATCCCGGTCGGAGCGCAGTTGAGGCTCGTTCAGGGGGCCGGGCGAGACAAAGATGTGCGCGATATCCTCTTCCCGAGCGGCGAGGAACCCGCCGAATGGCGGATGTGATTGCTGAAGCGCTAGCAGTTCGTCCTTGCTGGTGACCGGAAGGCGAGTCAGATCCTGGGCGGTACGCAGGTCTGCTGGCGTCATCCCGGCTCTTTCATAGATTGCCCGTATGGCCGGTGCCATCTGCCAAGCGGTTTCCTGCAAGGCACGCAGACGGGCGAAGCGGTCGATGGTTGTCATGGTCTCTCTCCTCGCAGATAGGTGTTCTTAGCGGCCAGTGAACACCGGCGCTCTTTTTTCGTTGAATGCGGCCAGGCCTTCCTTCATGTCCGCGCTATGGGCATGCACTTCGGAAGCCAGCAGTTCCAGTCGCAAGGCCGATTCGATCGGCTGGGCCAGTCCATCATCAACCAGTGCCTTCATTCGGCGCAAGCCGAGGGGGCTTTTCCGGGTGAGCGTGGCGACTAGCTTGCCGGTAGCGGAATGTAGCTCCGCATCTTCCACAACCTGGTTCACCAGGCCGGCCGCCAGCAATTCCTCGGCCGGCAGGAATTCTCCCGTATAGAGCAGATACTTCGCACGCGTCGGTCCAATCTTTCGCGGCAGTCGTACCGATCCACCGCCGCCCGGAAGCAAGCCGTAGTTGGCGTGCGCGTCGCCCAGCTTGGCTGAGCGGGCTGCGATTACCAAATCACAGCACAGCACCAGCTCAAGGCCGCCGGCGAGCGCCAAGCCGTTGATTGCGGCAACGACCGGCACCGGAAAGCTCTCCACGCGGTTCATGAGGGCCAGTACCTCGCTCAGGAAGTGCCGTGTTCCATTGTCGGTGTCGCCGACCTGGCTTTGCACGTACTTCAAATCGGCGCCGGCGCAGAAAGCGCGTCCATTTCCGGTCAGTACCACGGCACGTACGCCGTCAGTGTTCTGCGCCTGATCCAAGGCTCGGGAAATTCCGGCCAGCACCTGTGGCGTCAATGAGTTCATTGCTTCAGGACGGTTTAGGGTGATCCACATGGCGCCGTCGCGCACCTCGGAAATGATCTCTTCCTCATTCATGGGCTGTCTCCTCTGGTTTGGATTGAGTGTCTTATATTGAACTAATTTCTACCAATTGGAAAGTGAAATAATTAGGTAGTAATTTGATTTACTCTGCGGTAGAATCAAAACTCGAATTCTCAGCCGTGCTGTGGAGTTCACGAGTTCGGATCGGTAGCTTTTGTGTTTCGCATGAGAGGAAAGCAATGATTCTCCCACTTGAAGGCATACGTATTCTTACCTTGGCTGAACAGTATCCCGGACCGTTCGCCACTCTGGTGGCCGCCGATCTCGGCGCCGAGGTAATCATCGTTGAACGAAGCTCCGGAGACCCGGCGCGCCAATATCCTGGCTTTCACGCCTCACTGAACCGGAACAAGAAGTCGGTGGTGTTGGATCTGAAGACGGAGCAGGGCAAGGAAAGTCTGCGTAATCTGATACGTGACGCCGACGTCCTCATGGAGGGATATCGGCCGGGGACTATGGCTCGCCTCGGATTCGATTACGCCGCCACAGCCACAATCAATCCGCGCATTGTCTATCTGTCTATCTCGGGTTTCGGGCAAACCGGCCCTTACCGCGATCGGCCGGCACACGACTTGTCATATCAGGCGCTGGCCGGCCTCCTGTCTCGCCAAGCGAAAACCGGCAGCATCGAAGCACCGCCGGACCTTGCGATCGGCGACCTGTCGTCCGCAATGTTCGCATTGACCGGCATGCTGTCGGCCCTGCTGCGCCGCGAGCGCACCGACCAGGGTGCATATATTGACGTTTCCATGACGGACTGCTTGGTTTCATTGATGACCGCAATGCTGGCGCCTCGCATGAACGGAATGAATGAAGGTTTCGTCAACGACGAGCCAGGTTACGGCACGTTCGAATGCGCGGATGGAAAGTTGCTGACGCTGTCAATCGCGCATGAGGACTGGTTCTGGGAACCGCTGTGCCCGCTGTTGGGTATGGACGACGTGGCCGCATTGCGGCATCCAGAGCGCGTCGCCGAGCAGGCCGTATTGCGAGCGAGAATCGCAGCCGCTTTGAAGTGCCGATCCCGAGAAGAGTGGGGCGCCGAGCTAGAACGGGCCGGAATTCCCTGGGGGCCGGTCAATTCCCTGGAGGAGGTGGTCGCCGACGAGCATTTCCGGCATCGCGGTATGTTCAGGCAAGTGGCGCGTTACGACGGCGGTTCTTCTTGGCACGTGGCTCAGCCATTGGTATTCGGAGGCTCCCACCCGGGGCCGCTAACCGACGTTTCTCCCCTGGGGGCGGACACGGATACCGTGCTGATCAAGTACAAAAATAACTCACGCGTTAATTAAAAGTACCCGACGGTCGGAGTGTTTACTTGCGGGTAAAAACGGTGTATGGTGCCTGCAAGGCCGTTGTGCAGGCAAAGAAAACAATCTGGATGATGGAGGAGTGACACATGGAACAGATTTACGTGGTGGGCGTTGGCATGACGCCATTTGGACGCCACCTAGATGTCAGCATGAAGGCTCTGACCCGACAGGCGGTCGAAGCAGCGTTGGCCGATGCGGGGCTTGGCAAGGAGGCGCTGGAAGCGGCTTTCTTCGCCAACGCGTCGCAGGGCCACATGGAAGGCCAACACATGATTCGCGGTCAGGTGGCACTGCGCGCGATGGGGTTGGGTGGCATCCCGGTTGTCAACGTCGAGAATGCGTGCGCCAGCGGAAGCAGTGCTTTCACTCTTGCGGTTAACCACCTGCGTGCCGGAGCCGCCGATGTCGCGCTGGCAGTCGGCACAGAGAAGATGTATTCAGCGGACCGCGACCGCATGTTCTCCGTGTTTGACAGCGCCTGGGATGTGCACGAGGCCGAGCAAATTCGCGAACGTTTGCTTCAACTGGGGGCGGGTGTCGCGGTCCCGGAGGGAAGCGTCTCGTCCAAGCCGTACAGCGTTTTCATGGATGTGTATGCTGCGTTCTCCCGCGCGCACATGAAGCGCTTCGGAACAACGCAAAGACAGCTTGCCGCGGTGTCAGCTAAGAATCACGCTCACTCCGTTCACAACCCACTCTCGCAGTATCGCAATTCATATACGACCGACGAGGTTCTCGCGGCCCCTCCAATTACCTATCCGCTGACGTTGCCGATGTGCTCGCCGATTTCCGACGGATCTGCCGCCGCCGTCGTTTGCACCGCAGCGGGCATGAAGCGCTGGAATATCGACCCGTCGCGCGCGATCCGCGTACTCGCCTCGATCGTCCATACCGGGTCAGACCGTGACGATGCGGAATACCGCAATCACTGCACCGCCCTGGCTGCGCGCCGCGCATACGAGCTGGCTGGCGTGGGGCCACGCGACATCTCGGTGGCCGAAGTCCATGACGCCACCGCAATGGGAGAAATTATCCAGATCGAGAATCTCGGTTTCTGCGAGTTCGGTGAAGGCGGCCCATTTTCGGAGCGCGGTGAAACCAGCATTGGCGGTCGGATTCCGGTCAATCCCTCCGGCGGTCTGGAGTCCAAGGGACACCCTGTGGGCGCCACTGGTATCGCTCAAGTGCATGAGCTGGTGACACAGTTACGCAACGAGGCCGGCGTCCGGCAAGTGGCCGACGCGCGACTGGCGCTGGCTGAAAACGGTGGTGGGCTTCAGGGCATCGAAGAGGCGGTTGCCTGCATCACCATCCTGGGTCGCTAAAACATCAATCGCAAGCTGCAAGCTGGCGCCGACCAGCGACGCAGCTTAAACAAGGAGACGACAATTGCGTTTAGCCGATTATTTCGACGCGGCCGCGGCGAACTTTCCGCGGCATGAGGCCTTCTTGGATGGGCAAACACGCCTAATCTACAAAGAGGCACAGGAAATGGTGCACGCCACGGCGCACGCTCTGGCCCGTGAGCCGGGCCTACGCGACGGTGCCCATATCGCGATCTACTCGCCTAACGATTATCGCATCAGCTTGCTCCAGATTGCGGTCAACCGGGCGGAGATGGTTTGGGTCGCGCTACATACGCGCAATTCACCAGCCACCAATCTGGCGATGCTGGGATACGCCGACTGCGACCTGGTTTTTTTCCACAGCAGCTTTGAGCATCTTGTGCCGTCCTGGAAGGCTGACCTGCCACAAGTGCAGCGCTTCATCTGCATCGACCGCCAGTCCGAGCACGGCGAGTTCCTGGACACCTGGATTGCCGCACATCGCGAGATGTACGTTGCCATGCCGGAAGACCCTGAGCGGGCGACGGTACTACAGCCGACCGGTGGCACGACCGGCCCGTCAAAGGGTGCGCTGCATTCCCACCGCTCGCTGGAAATGACGCTGATTTCCATCTTCAATATGCTGAAGATTGACTCGGGCTCTCGAATTCTGGCCGTCGCGCCACTGACGCATGCCGCCGCAATGATCACCTTGGCCGGCGCCGCCCGCGGCGCTTGCACGGTGGTGCTGCCCGGCTTCGACGCGCAAGCGGTTCTGGCCACGATCGAGCGCGAGCGCATCACCCATCTATTCATGCCGCCTACCGTCGTGTACGTCCTGCTCGCGACGCCGCAAGTCGCGATGACGGACCTAAGCTCGCTACGTTGCCTCGCAGTCGGTGCCGCCCCGATTGCGCCGGAAAAGCTTAAGGAAGCGGTGCGGGTGTTCGGGCCAGTGATTTATGAGGTGTACGGCCAGAGTGAATGTCTGTTCCCGATAGTGGCCAAGCAGCCGGAGGACTACATCCGTGCAGACGGCAGCTTCGATGAGGAGGCGCTACGCTCAGCTGGTCGCGCCGTTCCCTATGCCCGCGTCGAAATCATGGACGACGACGGCAAGTTGCTCGTTACCGGCGAAAAGGGCGAAATCGTGGTGCGATCTTCGATGGTGATGAAGGGCTATTACAAGAAGCCGGAGGAAACGGCGGAAGTGTCTGGATTCGGCTGGCATCACACCACTGACGTCGGCATTAAGGATGCGCGCGGGCTAATCACCATTGTCGACCGCAAGAAAGACATGATCGTCAGTGGAGGGTTCAACGTCTTTCCGAGCGAGATCGAAGCGGTGCTCAACACTCATCCTGCCGTTTTGGACTGCGCCGTCGTCGGCGTGCCCGACGAGAAATGGGGTGAGGCGGTGAAGGCGGTAATCCAGCTGAAACCGGACCATCAGGCTAGCAGCGACGAGCTGATCTCCCTTTGCAAGCGCGAGCTCGGCAGCGTCAAAACACCGAAAAGCATTGAATTCTGGGACGAACTGCCACGCAGCGCTGTCGGCAAAGTGCTTAAGCGCGACATACGGGAGAAATACTGGCAGGGCCAGTGGCGCTCAGTGTGACCGATCGAACACCGCGCCGGTAGGAAGGCGCGGTCGACCCGAGCGGTCGTTTCATAGACCTATACCTAAGACAAAAAGGAAATTAGTGCATGAACGTCAATAACAAAGTCGCCGTAGTCACCGGAGCCGCATCCGGCCTGGGATTGGCCACTTGCAAGGCCTTGTCCGCCGCGGGAGCCAAGGTGGCGGGATTCGACCTGGATGGTGAGAAAGTGCAGGCCGCGCTTGGGCCGGATATCAAAGGACTGGCAGTTGATGTCGCCAATGAGAGCGATATAAAGACTGGCATCGACACCGTTCTGGAGCTGCACGGCGCCATCCATATCGTGGTTAACTGCGCCGGCATCCTCGGCCCTTGCAAGACTATGTCGAAAGGCCAGCTATTTCCGACCGAATTGTGGGATCGCGTCATTGCGGTGAACCTGAGCGGAACCTTCCACATGATCCGCTATGCGGCGCTCGCCATGTCGCGCAACGAGCAGGACGATAACGGCGATCGCGGCGTATTCATCAACACCGCGTCAGGCGCCGCCTGGCAGGGCCAAATGGGTCAGGCCGCATACAGCGCCAGCAAAGCCGGTGTCATCGGCATGACATTGCCGATCGCGCGCGACTTGGCTGAGCATGGCATCCGCATGGTGGCGATTGCGCCTGGTCTGTTCGATACCGGCATGGCGGCCGGCATGCCGCCCAAGGTGGCGGACAAGCTGATCAATAACATGGTGCTTTATCCCGCTCGCATGGGGCAGCCGGAAGAGTTCGCTGGTTTGGTGCGTCATATCGTTGAAAACTCATATATCAACGCCACCACCATCAGCATCGACGGCGGTGGGCGCGTCGGCACACGTTAGCGGAGTTACCTCGCCGGACGCGCCGAAAGGAGCGCCGGCTGGGAAGTAATTTCGGTGCGCCCGTCACGCGCCGACGCTGAAAACAAAAAACAGGAGACGAGATGAGACAAGGTATCAAAACAGTGAGGTCGGTATGAGTGCGCCTCGGCCGACGGGGAAAGGCACGAAGGTGGTGCTTGCCTCGGAAGGAATCCGCATGGCATTCGGCGGCATCGTCGCGCTCGATAACGTGTCGGTAGAAGTCCGTGACGACGAGCTGTTCGCTATCATCGGCCCGAACGGCGCCGGCAAGACTTCTCTAATGAATTGCTTGAGCGGGTTCTATCGCCCACAGCAGGGGCGGATCTTGCTAAACCAGCAGGATATCAAGGGCAAGCCTGTCCACGAGATCGCGCGTTCAGGGCTGGCCCGGACGTTCCAGGGCACGCATATTTTTTCCGGAATGAGCGTGGTGGACAACATTATGGTGGGTCGGCACATCCACATGCGCGCCACCTTGCCGGAAGCGTTTTTCTATTTCAACCGCACCCGGCGCGAAGAGTTCGAGCATCGTGAAATCGTCGAAGAAATTATCGAGCTGCTGGAGATTCAATCAATCCGGCACCAACCGGTCGGGAGCCTCGGCTACGGCTTGCGCAAGCGAGTAGACCTTGGCCGCGCCTTGGCCCAGGAACCGAAGATCCTGCTGATGGACGAGCCAATGGCCGGCATGAACTCGGAAGAGAAGGAGGACCTTGCCCGCTTCATCCTTGATGTGCGGGAAGCCAAGCGCATCCCAGTTGTACTGGTCGAACATGACATGGGCGTCGTCATGGATCTGGCCGATCGAATTGCCGTGCTCGATTTCGGCCGCAAGATTGCGGACGGTACGCCCGCTGAGATCCAGGTCGATCCGGCGGTCCTAAAAGCCTATCTTGGCGACGGAGGAAAATGATGTTACCCATGTCAACTATTCCGCAGCTGCTACAGCAGCATGCGGACCGGACGCCGGAGCGCCTTTCGCAACGTCATAAGTTTCGCGGAATCTGGCGTGAGTTCAGCTTCGGCAAGGTCCAGGACAACGTGCGTGAGCTGGCACTTGGCCTACATCGGCTCGGTATGCAGCGCGGTGAAACGATTGCGATCATCGGCGAAAACGAACCCGAGCACTTCTGGGCTGAATTCGCGGCTCAGGCACTCGGTTGCAAGGTCGTGTCCCTTTACCCTGACCTGACAGCGGAGGAAGTTGCCTACGTTCTGGAAGATAGCGAAACGGTGTACCTGTTCGCCCAGGACCAGGAGCAAGTCGACAAGGGCTTGGCCATCAGGGACCGCCTACCGCTCCTGCGAGGGATCGCCTATTGGGACAATACCGGCATGTGGTCCTATCGTCAGGATGTGCTGCGCACGGTAACCGGATTGCAGGAGGAGGGGCGGCGCCTGCATCGCGAACAGCCCGAGCTGTATCGCACATTCGTGCAAGAGGGCAAGCCCGATGACATTGCGGTGCTCTCATACACGTCAGGGACAACCGGAAAGCCCAAGGGCGTGATCCTGAGCCACAAATATTTGATAGACAATGCACAGCGCGTCATCGACGCTACCGGTGCCAAGCCGGGCATGGAATATCTCACCTATATCGCTCCAGCTTGGGCGACCGAGCAGATCATCGGCATCACGCTCGGCGTAGGCCTGCCCTTCGTGGTGAATTTTCCGGAAGGGCCGGAACAGGTGCTGAGCAATATCCGCGAACTGGCGGTGGAAGCGATGGTGTTCGCCCCCCGCCAGTGGGAAAGCCTGGCATCGACTATGCAGGCGCGCATGCTCGACGCTGGCAAGATTAGCCGCCGCGTCTACGAATGGGGATTGAGTATCGGCCACGAAGTCAATGTCGCTCGCCTGGAGGGGCGGCCGGTCAGCACGCGAGCGCGCCTGGCATTCCCGCTGGCCGAGGCGCTGGTTTTGCGGCCGTTGCGCGATCAACTGGGCCTGACTCGCCTCCGGATTGCCGGCTGCGGCGGTTCGACCATGGCGCCAGACGTGTTTCGCATGTTCCATGCAATCGGCGTGCCTTTGCGTAATATCTACGGTTCGACCGAGACCGGCCTGCTGACCATGCATCAGGGCGACTGCTACGACCTGGAAACGGTTGGGCACTGGCTGCGCGCTCATCCCGCTGCCGATGCGCCGCTGGAGTGGCAACTGACGAAGGAAGGCGAGTTGCAGATTCGCGGTGGCACGCACTTCCGCGGCTACTACCGCCGCCCCGACGCCTCCGCCGAAAAGGTCATCGACGGATGGTTTCGCACCGGCGATGCGGTCACGCGTAGCCAACGCGACGAGTTGGTGTTTTTGGAGCGCATGAGCGACCTGCGGCGCCTCGCGTCGGGGGAAAGCTTCCCGCCGCAATTCGTCGAAACGCGCTTGCGCTTCAGTCCCTTCATCAAAGACATCATGACAGTCGGTGACGCCACACGCGAATTCGTCGTGGCGCTGATTAACATCGACATGAACGTAGTGTCACGCTGGGCCGAGGAAAAGAATCTCAGCTTTTCCACCTTCACCGACTTGTCGCAAAAGCCCGAAGTGGCGGACTTGCTGCGCACCGAGATACAGCGCGTCAATTCCTTCCTGCCCGCCCATGCGCGGGTTCGCCGTTTCGCCAATTTCCCCAAGGAGCTGGACCCGGATGAGGGGGAATTGACGCGCACGCGCAAACTGCGACGTGAATTCCTGGAGCAGCGTTACGCCGCCGTGATCGACGGTCTGTACGCCGGGGCCGATGCAGTCGATATCCAGATTCCCGTCACTTATCAGGACGGGCGCCAGAGCAGTTTGATCGCCCGGGTCACCATTCACGACAGCGAGACGGCCGCACAGCGCCGCGGAGAAGCTGTCTCCCAGCGGAGGGTAGCATGATCGAGTTTCTGAATTACCTGATCAACGGTGCGCTGATCGGCTTGCTGTATGCGCTGATCGCCATGGGCTTCGTGGTGATTTACCGCGCTTCCAAGGTGTTCAATTTTGCCCAGGGCGAACTGGTCGTGTTTGGCGGCTTCCTGGTCTGGTGGATGATCATGGAGCTAGGCCTGCCGATGTGGGCCGGCCTGCCCCTGGCATTTGCAGCGGCCGTGGCGTTCGGCCTCTTGATCGAGCGCCTGTTCTTCTCGCGCCTGGTTGGCGAATCGGTCTTCTCGATGGTGATGGTAACCATCGGCCTGCTGATTCTAATCCGCGGCGTCATCCTGGTGGCCTTCGGTCCTCAGGTGCGGCCGTTTCCCATCGTATTCCCGCTGGCGCCCATCATGGTCGGTGACCTGCTGATTCCGCGCTCGCTGCTCTACGGGGGACTTCTGACCATCGTCATTGGTTTCGGCTTGTCTTGGTTCTTCAATAAGACGAGAGCGGGCCTGCGCATGACTGCGGTAGCGGAAGACCACCAGGTCGCGATGTCGATGGGAATCTCGGTGCGGCGATCCGTGGCCTTTGCCTGGGCTCTAGGCTCGGTGCTCTCGACCTTAGGCGCGATCGTCTATCTGAGCGGGAAATCGCTCAACCTGCTGACCTCGGAAATCGGCATGGCCGCTTTACCTGTCGCACTCTTGGCAGGGCTCGAGTCGATTGGCGGCCTGTTGCTGGCCGGGCTACTGGTTGGCATCGTACAGGGACTGGCGATGGCCTACCTCGATCCCCTAGTGGGCGGCGCGGTGGGCTCCGTCCTGCCGTTCATCATCATGCTTTTAGTGCTGCTAATCAGGCCGACCGGCATGTTCGGCTGGAAGACTATCGAGAGGGTATAAATCATGGATCCAGCAGGCGTATTCGCAACCAGTTTTGCACGGGATCAGGCGCTGATCCGTACTTCCAATCAGCGCTGGGCCCTGGTCTTGTTCGCATTGTTCATGGCGGCCCTGCCGCTGCTGTTCGAGCCGCGCATTGTCGCCATAGTGACCACGATGCTGATTACGGCGGTGGTGGTGCTTGGCCTTCAGATCAACACCGGCCTGGCGGGACAGATCAATCTCGGGCAAGCCGCGTTCATGGGTGTCGGTGCCTACACTACAGCTATCCTGGCAAGCAAGGCTGGATGGCCGATCTGGGCGGCGCTACCGGTGGGCGGGGTGGCAGCGGCCGTATTCGGTTTCATCTTCGGCATGTCGGCAGTTCGCATCAAGGGCTTCTACCTGGCCCTGACCACCATCGCGGCCCAGATCCTGTTCCACTTCCTGGTGCTCAATCTGCCGGCCTCCTGGCTGGGTGGTTCGGCCGGCATCACGGTGCAGCCGGCGGAGGTTCTGGGATTCCGTTTCGATTCCGACCGTTCCATCTACTACCTCTGCTTAGCGGTGGCGGTGCTCATGCTGTTCGGGGCCTTCAGCGTGGCGCGCAGTCGGCATGGGCGCGCCTTTCTAGCGGTGCGGGACGACGATGTCGCCTCGGGGATGATGGGGATCAACGTAGTCCGTACCAAGGCGGTGGCTTTCTTGCTGGGCGCCTTCTATGCCGGCATTGGCGGCGGCTTGTGGGCGTATTACGTGCGTTTCGTAGCCGTCGACCAATTCACGCTGTTCCACTCAATCTGGCTAATCGCCATGATCATCGTCGGCGGCGTCGGCTCAATCACCGGCGCCCTGATTGGCGTATTCGTGATCAAGCTATCGCAGGAAATCATCAGTTCGGCCGGGTCCACGATTGTGGAGCATGTGCCGTTCCTGGGCGGCGATATCGTCTTCGCCGCCATGAACATCTTTCTGGGGGCGATGATCGCCGGCTTCCTGATATTCGAGCCGCGCGGTCTGATGCACAGATGGCAAATCCTCAAGCGCTCATACCGTTTGTGGCCCTTTCCTTATTGAAGTAAACGGGGACGGCGAGATACGTCGTCTCCCTTGTCGGTGCGTTTGTTCAATAACTATCAAGGAGATAAAAATGGGTACCTTTGACAAAAAGCTCAGCAAACGTCCGCTCCGTGGACATGTCTGCTTGCTCGGAGCCGCCGGCGGCCTGAGCATGCTGCTCGCCGCCAGCGGCGCTCATGCTCAGACCACCTACAACCTCGCCGGCTTGGCCGATTTTACGGGGCCCTACGCCGACATCATGAAGGACGTCACGGGCTGCCGCCGCGGCGTGGTCGACTGGTGGAACGCCGAAGTTGGGAAGGAACTGGGTGTCGCTCTGAAGATCAAGGATTACGACACCCGCTACGACGTCGCGCAGGTAGCGAGCCTATGGCCGGGAGCCAAATCGGAATTGAATCCGATCTTGGTGTTCGGCATTGGCGGACCGGATGCCGCGGCGTTGCAGGAGCGTCTGCCGAATGACAAGGTGCCAATGATCATGGCCACCGCCGGCTACGGTTACGGATGGAAACCGAATCCCTGGGTCTTTAATGCGCGTCCCACCTATCCGCACGAGGCGACAGCCTTCATGGAGTGGTTCCGCAAGAAACGCGGCGGCGAGGGCCCTCTGAAGCTGGGCATCATTTCCTCGGAAGCTTCGCCGGCCTACGTGGACATCCATAAGGGCATGGAGAAGTACGCGAAGGAGAACCCGAAGCTGTTGGAAGTGGTTGAAACCATCTACACCGAGGTACAGCCGACGGATCTGACGCCGCAGGTAGCACGACTGGTACGCAAGGGCGTGGAAGTCATCCAGATCCAGACCAACACTGCGGCCGTGGTAGCGACCAGGCGCGCGTTGCAAAGCCTGGGCAAGACCAACATCCCCGTAATGATGAGTGCCCATAACAGCCTGTTGGCGTCCGGTAAGGCCATCGGCGGTCTCGCGCAAATGGAAGGCAATTACGAAGCCTACGGCATGGCCATCCCGACCGAGGACAAGACTACGGCGCGCGGCTTTTATGAAAAGCTGCGTGACAAGTACAAGGTCACTTCTGGCTACAACGTTCCCTGCCTCATGGGCCTGAACCAGGCGATTGTAGCGGTGCGTACGATCGAAAACGCGGCGAAGGCAGTGGGCGCGACCAAGCTGACCGGCGAAGTCGTGCGCAAGGCGCTGGTGACGACCCCGATCACGACCGAGCAAAGCTTTGGCGTATTGCCGACGTTAACCTACTCCGAAGAGGCGCCGTTTCCGACGCGCGGCCTGACGGTGAACATTGGCACGGTGCAAGGCGGCAAGTACACGATCGTGGACCAGAACGTGGTCGTTCCTGTCCTGAACAAATGGTAATACTGCGTGACGCGCCCCGTCTCTTACGGGGCGCGTGAACTGCTTGGGAGAGACACTTGCTTGAATTGAATAATGTGGAAGCGCTGTACAGCGACGTCATCCTCGCCGTAAAAGGAATTTCTGCCAAGGTTCCAAAAGGGAAGTGCGTGACTTTACTGGGCGCCAACGGAGCTGGTAAAAGCACGACTTTGAAGGCCATATCGAACCTGATCAGTTGCGAGGACGGCCGGGTTTCAGGCGGCGGGATTTCCTTCGATGGTGCGCCGCTGACCAATCAGGAGCCGGCGCATATCGTCCGGCACGGCATCGTGCATGTCGCCGAAGGCCGGCAGGTACTGCGGCACATGACGGTCGAGCAGAACCTTATTGTCGGCGGTCACATGGTGGGCGGCGCCGAGGCGCGCCGGCGCCTGGACCAGGTGTACCAGCGCATCGGCCGCCTTGCAGCTTTGCGCGGGCGTACCGCGGGTTATTTGTCGGGCGGCGAACAGCAGTTGCTGGTGATTGGCCGTGCCCTGATGGCTGACCCGAAGCTGATGATGATTGACGAGCCTTCGCTAGGCTTGGCACCGCTAATGATCGAAGAAGTGTATGCCTTGCTGGCGCAATTAAAGGCGAGCGGCCTTACACTATTGATCGTGGAACAGAACACGCGCGTTGCGCTCGACTTGGCGGACTACGGCTACGTGATGGAAAACGGTCGCATCGTGCTTGAAGGCGCCGCCGCCGACCTAAAGGCGAACGAGGATGTGCGCGAGTTCTACCTCGGCCTGACCATGGATGGCGAACGCAAGAGCTATCGTGACATGAAGCATTACCGGCGGCGCAAGCGCTGGCTCGGTTGAGCGACGAAACGATGGGGGAGGAAAGCATGACCAATTCGCATGAGGAGCTGGTTACCCGTTCGGACCGTGGCGCAGTGAGCTATCTAGGCCTGAACCGGCCTCAGCGCGGCAACAGTCTGTCGCTCGCGATGATCGATGCACTGCATCGGCGCCTGCTCGAGCTGCGTTCGGAAACGGGCATTGGCGTGATTGTGCTGAGCGGTGTGGGCCAAAGAATTTTTTGTGCCGGACACGACCTGAACGAGTTCAACGATGAAACGGACCCTGAATTCTTCAAGGCCGTTTCTGTGCGCTGCTCGGCCATGATGCAAGCGATGCGCGAGCAGCCGCAAATTGTGATCGCGCGGGTGGAAGGCGTCGCTACCGCTGCCGGCTGCCAACTGGTGGCCAGTGCCGACTTGGCGATCGCCGCCAGCGACGCTCGATTTGGCACGCCGGGCGTAAACATTGGCCTCTGGTGTCTGACTCCGATGGTGGCGCTCGGGCGTAGCGTCCTAAGCAAGCATGCCATGCAAATGCTTGCGACAGGTCGTCTGCATGATGCTGAGTTTGCCTTGCGCGCTGGCCTGGTCAACCAGGTGGTGCCAGCTGCCGAGCTGGATGCTGCGGTTGCGGCGCTGGCAAACGAGATTGGCAACAAGTCCACATATACGCTGGCGCTCGGCAAGCAGGCGTTTTATCGGCAGTTGCCGATGCCGCTGGCGGATGCCTATGAGTACTGCGGTGAAGTGGTGGCGCGCAACATGGCACATGCCGACGCCAAGGAAGGCATCCGCGCCTTCGTGGAAAAGCGCGCTCCGCAGTGGATCGGCCGGCAGCCCTGAGTCATTCGGAGGCGCTCGCCGCAGCAGCCAGCGGCGCCGCAAAAAAGGAAAAATCTGATGGAAAACCTGTTCAGCCTGCACGGCAAAACGGCTCTCATCACCGGAGCCTCAGGTGGGATCGGCCAGCATGTTGCGGGCGTTTTTGCGCGCGCCGGCGCCACCGTGGTGCTAGCCGCGCGGCGCATGGATCGTATCGAGACGGCAGTTGCGAACTTGCGTAAGCAAGGCCACGCCGCCCATGCGGTTTATCTCGATGTCACTCAGTCTAAGACCATCGCGGCGGCATTTGATGGTGCGGAGCAGCGGTGCGGAGCCTCTATCGATATCCTCTACAACAACTCGGGTGTCATCTACGTCAGTCCCTTCGTCGAGCAAAAGGAAGAGGAAAGCGCGCGCATCTTCGATACCAATCTGAAGGGCGCCATGCTTGTCGCACAAGAGGCAGCACGTCGCATGTTACCGAAGGGCGCAGGAGCAATCGTCAACATCGCCTCGGTGGCCGGCATGCGCGCTGGCGGCTGGCTCGCGAGCTATGCGGCGTCGAAGGCGGCGCTGATCCACCTGACCAAGGTGATGGCGCTCGAACTGGCGGGCAAGGGAATCCGTGTTAATGCGATTTGCCCCGGTACGATCGAGAGCGACATGCACGATGCCTTGAGCAATTTCCAAGAAGGTTTGCTCAAGCGCACACCATTGCGGCGCTTCGGCAGGCAGGACGATCTAGACGGCGTGTCTCTGTTGCTGGCATCCGATGCTGGCCGCTACATTGTAGGTGCGGCGATACCGGTAGACGGCGGGCAGGCGCTGGTCTGGATGTGAAAAAGGGTGAGAGTGCGACTACTCAGACGGCGAATTGATTGAACTCCTTGATCAGCGTCCTCGCAATCTCGGCGGCCGGCTCGACGGTGCGCACCGTGCCCACTCCATGGCCGGCGCTCCAGATATCGCGCCAGCGCTTGCCTTCGCTTTCCTGACCAGGGATGCGAAAAGTTTGATCGTCGTCGTGCTCTGGATACAAGCCGTAGCGTTCCAAGCTGCTGCGCAAGAAATTACCAGGCATGCCAGTCGCCGCCGTGGTCAGCACGATGTCGTCGACGCTGCTGGCTGCCAACGTGCGTTTATAGTCTTCCGAGGCGAGACTTTCCTGGGCCGCTAGAAAGCGCGTTCCCATATAGACGCCATCAGCGCTGAGCAATTGCGCGGCTCGTATCGCCCGGCCATCCGTGATGCCTCCGGCCAAGACGATGGGGCCATCGTAGAAGCAGCGTACTTCGCGAAGAAAGGCGAAAGGATTGATCCATCCCGTATGACCGCCGGCGCCGGAACACAACAGGATCAGGCCATCTACTCCCGCCTCGATGGCGCGGCGTGCGTGCTTGACGGTCGCTACGTCGCAAAACACCTTGCCGCCATAGTCGTGTATTGCGCTGATTGCCGGTCCCGGATTTCCGACACTCGCAATGACTAGCGGTACGCGATGCCGTACTAGGATGGCGAGATCGGTGTCGCGCCGACTGTTGCTGGGATGCATAATAAGATTGACCGCAAAGGGGACCACGGTTTGTCCAAGTCCCGCCGCGCGAGCAGTGGCGAGAGATGTCTCTATGTCCATCAGCCAGTCTTCTAACACTTCCGGCGTACGGGCATTAATCGACGGAAAGGAGCCGATTACTCCAGCCGTGCAGCAGGCTTTTACCACCTCGGGACCAGAAATTAGAAACATCAGCGCCACGATGACAGGTAGGGTAGGCGGGCCGGGAATGCGGCAGAAGGAGTCGAAGGTCAAGACGTAAGCTGGCCAATCAGGCTGTCAATAAATTCAGCGGCTGCCGGGAACGCAGGGCGATTTTCATCTAACCAGGGTGTGAACTAGGCACGCATCAGCCACAATTTACCTGTTGGTCAATGGTGCTACCATATGGTTAAAATTTCGTCCAGTGAAAGAATGGCAGGTGGTTCTTGGAGAAATGAGTGATTCACATCTAAAGCACCGAGCGCCCGGGCCGGGCGCGGAAATGCAACTCCCAAGGGGCCGGAAGGCTTATTCTTAATAGGACGACGCGCGCACAAGTTTTATAATTGAACCTTTGGTAGAACATGTTATCGACAAGTAGACTGTGCCGGCACAGCGACGAGGGAATCCAATTGACAAAGGCAGAAAACATCATCGAACGCGCGGAGGCAAAGATGGCGGGCACCAAGAGGAAGCCGGCAGCACCCAGACGCTGGAACAATCTGGTTAAGAGCCAAGACGAACAATATCAATTGAAGCGGCAGGCAGTGATCGCTGAGGCCACACGCGCTTTCGGACATCGGGGCTACCAAAACGTCTCGCTCGACGAGATTGCAAAGAGCCTTAATGTGACCAAGCCAGCCTTATATTACTACTTCAAGAGTAAGCAGGAGCTGCTATACGAATGCCACAACCTGTCGATGGAGATCGGGGATATGGCGCTCGAGGAGGCGATCACGACAGGCAAAAACGGTCTCGAAAAACTTGAAAAGTTTTTGTCCATATATATCCGTGACTTTGCCAGCGAATTGGGAGCTTCTGCGGTCCTTCATGAGTACAACGGGATGACCCCCAACGACCGCAAGCGGATCATGGCACGCCGTCGTCAATTTGACCTGCGCCTGCGGAACTTGATCCAGGAAGGTATAGAAGATAAGACCATCGCCGAGTGCAATCCGAAACTCGCTGTCTTCTGGTTCATGGGTGCAATCACCAGTATTCCACGCTGGTACAGGCTTGACGGCGATCTCTCCGGTACCGATATTGCGCAGGCGTTCGTTCAGTTTCTTGTGAAGGGCATTCAAGGTCAGAAGTAACAAAGTTCGCTCGATATGGCGGTTGCGTGTTGATGTTCACGTAAAACTGACCCAGTGGGAAATTCCAGCGGCATTGACAATTACCGCGATTGCAGACCGTGGCTATTTCAGTGGCGTGGAGATCCTGGCCTGCGAAGAGCAAGGGATCACGCCGCTTGTTCCCAAGCCGATCACATCAAACAACCGGGCAAAGGGGCTCTTCGACAAGCGCGACTTTACTTACCTGCCGCAAAGCGACGAATACCTGTGTCCCGCAGGGGAACGTGCAAAGTGGCGGTTTCAGGCCGTAGAGAACGGCATGGTACTCGACAAGTACTGGTCCTCATCTTGTCCGAGTTGCTCAATGAAGCCCCGGTGTACCACAGGGGACTATCGAAGAATTGCACGCTGGGAGCACGAAGACGTGCTTGAGCGGATGCAGCGCAGACTGGATGCGCGGCCGAAACTGGCAATGGTGCGTCGATGCACCGCCGAACATCCCTTCGGCACCCTGAAAGCGTGGATGGGTGTTACCCACTTCCTGACCAGGACGCTACCAAAGGTGCGAACGGAGATGAGTCTTCATGTTCTGGCGTATAACATGAAGCGGATGATGCAAATCATGGGGATGCAACAACTGATTGCAGCGATGACGGGATAGGCAGTATTTAAATCACATTCTAAAAACACTCTTTTAGGAACGCTCCCGTTACCTTCGAATCGCTAATGCGTTATCACACAGCCTCGGTCGCTTTTCCCCGTTTAACTAATAGGTATGGCGGTCCGGTAAAAGACTTATTCCTGACGGTGCTCCAGGTACTACCCTAACCGTGGGCGACGCCTGACAAGCCGAGAATTATTATCGGTATACGTTGAGCTGCCGAATTCAAGGCCGCCAGGCGGCGTAAATTCCCACATGAATTCCTCGTCAGTCATCCAGTGGCGCGCTTGCTTGAGCGCCAGCACTTTGGCATAGAGCCGCGATTTTCTAAGCCTGTTTTTCATTTATACGTATCCGGAATCAGCTGATGCCGATACTCGTACTACCACTTGATCTTGTGCAGTTCCTCGGTCTCACGGTGACGAGCGTCGTCTGATGAATGAAGATATACGCTAGTCGTGGTGATCGATTCATGCCCAAGGTTGTCACGAACATGTCGAAGATCCACCTTGCTGTTCGCCATGTGGGATCCAGCAGTGTGTCTCAACCAGTGTGCTGATGCAGCTTCAACGCGAGCAGCCACCGGTTCAAAGCCTGCGCCGCGAGCCTTTAAGCGATTCGCAGTGTCCAGGAAAACTTGCTTGACGAGCGCGTGCACTGCGCCGCGTGTCATCTGACGCTGCCGTGTACCAATCGGTAGAAGCAGTGGGATTTCTTCGGAAGGAGTGGGGAAGGGAGCTAGGCCTTTTTCTCGCCGATAGCGCGCCAGCTCGACCATCAGCTCGTTGGTCGCGGGGACAATTCGCGTCTTTTCCCCTTTGCCTACGATTTCAAGCCACCACCGTTCCTCGCCATCCTTGTCCCGGCGGCAGAAAAAGCCGCCCATCGTGTTCCCGACGACTTCCGAGATCCGCAGGCCACAGAGATATAGCAACGAAAACAGCCATCGCGTCCGCAAGTAGTGTTCGCGCTCCCGATCCGTCTCCTTGGGCATCGCATCGATGGTGAGCTTGACCTCGGTCCACAGGTCTTCTTCGAGATAACGAGTGACCCGAGGCTTCGTTTTCCTGGTGCGCTGACGTGACAGGGACAGCGGATTACCGGCTAGGTAGCCTGCATTCACAAGCCACGAGAACAGCGTGTTGAGGATGATGAATGCCTGGCGCTGGCTCGCAGGGGAGAGCGGGCCAGCGAATGGGCGCCATTCCGGATGCGACCTCCCGAACTTTCTGCCGTCACGCATGACCCAACGCGCTGCTGGCTGCGGGTCGGCAAGGAAGTGCTGATATGCGAGCAGGTCCTCGTGCGTCAGCGACGAAATCGGTTTCTGCAGTTGCGCCGTCGACCACAACAGGAGCCGTTCGGCTTCCTTTCGATAATTGTCGAACGTGGTTTTCGTGTCGGCGAAGCGGGCAAGCCAGGCTTTGATCGCATCGATATCGTTCTGTGCGGCGATCTGAGGGCGGTTTCCTGTCGCACGGTTCGTACCGTTTCGGCCGTCAAAGTCAAGTGAAATAACGACGGATTCAATGGGAGCCAGTGAGCTGGCAGATGAAGAGACGTGAGCGTCGATGGGCATTTGAAGGCCGTCGAGGAATGAGAATTTTATTCGACATTATAGTATTAATGTCATATTTGCCGGAAGGGAGGGTATTTCGGAAATGACCCAATATTCGTGAAGCCAACAGTGATGCACACTCAACAAATGAACAAAAGCCAAAACTTCACCCACTATCTTATCTTTTATTCTATTAAAAACTCCGATAGCAAAATTTAGTTTTGGTGATGTGCCCGCGGGTACCGAAACTTGGGTCATTTCGACCTGGGCACCAAGCGTACGGATTGGGGAAAACTGACGCTACTTATTTCGCCTTGCGGCTGCCCGAGGCCTGATTACCGGCGCTCTTCGAAGTCGTCGATCGTTTCGCCGGAGGTTTAACTTTTCTGGCGTTTGCAAAGAGTTTGGTAACACGTTCAAACGCGACCTCGTCCCCGGGCAGTGGGTCACGGCCAACCAGCTTATCAAGTTTGAATTTTCCGCCCGAACTATCCGACACCAGCTGCCTCTTTGTTTTTCCGGCCGTTTTCGGCGGCGGTTGCACTTTTCGGGCGCGATCGAATAAAGCATTAATGCGGTTAAACGCGACCTCATCGCCAGGTAGCTGATCACGTCCGACGAATTTGCTCAGCCTGATTACCATAGGCTTCTCCTCTTTAGGGGCGGGCGGGGGTTGGCGCGGCCTTGTTTCTTTCACCGCAGGTACTGCGACTTTTCTTGCGCGAGCGAAGAGCTCGGTCACGCGGTTAAACGCCACTTCATCCCCGGGAAGTGGGTCGCGACCAACCAACTTATCAAGCCTGTAGTTCACAGCACTTTACGTGGAACGTGGACGTTCATCAGAATACCTTAACTCCATACTACCTTAATCCCGCGACAACGTATGGGGTGAATCAGAGCGGGCAAAAACGCGAATTTTCTATAGCCAGCGCACCGAAAGGCCACTTGAAGTAAAAATATGACGACAAAGAATCGGCATCATCACGCAAACTAAAGCTATGTGGGAAAGAGCAAAATCGGCGTTTTGCTCTTTCCATCATGCGATTACTTCTTATTCCAACACACATTTAGTTTGGAGCACTACTCGCACAAATTTGCTTAAAAGGAGGCGATGCTTATAGAAAATGTTTTCTACTGATAACTGTAGTTATCCACGGCATTGATTATCAGCGGCAATACGTGCTTTAATTACTCCATAATTAGCGTATTACCCCTATGACACATGCCGCGCATCTTTAAAACGCCGCTACCGCTCGAAAAGATTGATCCGTTAGTTTTACCTGATAACTTATCAGGCGTCAATGGCACCAATCGCGTCACTCAGGCTGACTGCGGAATCCGGGCGTCTACCGATCTTGAAGCAATCCAAAGCTTCCTTGAGACAAAAACCCAGGGCGCCGGCAGTCAGCAGACTTATCGCGCTTACCGAAAGGAATGCGAGCGTTTGCTTTTGTGGTCCTGGATCGAGGCTGGCATTCCAATGTCATCCCTGAAGGCCGACGACATCCAGGAGTACCGCCGTTTTCTGGCGGACCCTCAGCCCGCGGAGTATTGGGTCGGTAAATCGAACTCCCGCGAAAAGGAGAACTGGCGCCCTTTCCAAGGACCGTTGGCCGAGGACAGCCGTATCTACGCAAACAAGATCCTTCTGTCCCTCTTTGGCTACCTGCAAAAGGCCCATTTCCTCAAACAGAACGTCGTGGAGCTGGCGGGCCCTATTCGAAAAGAGGAAGAGGAACACAAGGACACGCTGAAGGCGATGGACACCAACCGCTACTTTCCGGAGCGGTTGTGGGCTGAAATCGAGAAGGCGCTTGATTCGCTTTCTACGGAGACCGAGAAGCTTGCCATGCGCAGTGCGCGCCTGCGGTTCATCATCTACGCTTACTACATCACCGGCTGCCGACTAACCGAGCTCACCAGCGCAACAATGTCGCAGTTCCGTAATTCCGAGGAAAAGGACGGAATCAGCCGCTGGTGGTTGAAAATCCGGGGCAAAGGCCGCCTGGACCGGGAGATTCCAGTCCACGACTTGATGCCCGAGTTGGTCCGGTATCGGAAGGCGCGTGGCCTGACCCCCTACCCTCGCAAAAGCGAAACAACAATTCCTCTCATTTCACGCATCCATAACCCGACCGAGGCGGTGACGGGAAGTGTCGTTGACAAGGAAATCCGCCCTTTTTTTGTCGCCCTGGCGAAGCACATTCAAGCTGATTATCCTGAAGGCGCGAATCGGTTAACGCGCGCAAGCGCGCATTGGATGCGGCACTCGCGCGCATCTCATGCGCTAGCCGACGGCGCGTCACTCCTCAGCGTTAGTCGCCATCTCGGGCATTCCGATCTCAAAGTCACATCGGCCTATCTGCATGAAGAAAAGATCGTGCAGTATGAGGAAATGAAGCGGCCGCCAAAAGCCTAGAGTTGATAACCACCTCCCATATAGAGAGGTACTGGCGCGTTTGCAGATGGCACTGGGTGGCCATCATGTTCTAATCACCCCTCATATAGAGAGATACTTGAACCAGTCCGTAGTCACCGTCTGAATCGCCCCGGAATTCGTGGAGACTGGTTGGTTTAAGTTGAGACCTCAAGGCCGGTCTCGATGGCCTGTTGCTGACAGAAAATCGTTGAGTACACTCCCGGGCAACGGCCCCTGTCGGAACCGGCAGGGGATTAAGCCGTCGACGACTTCATAATCCGACCTTGCCCCCGGGACATGTGGCCGCCGGCGGCCCAGTATCCCTCCAGGTTTGCGCACATCGTGAACCGTGCCCGTTTTATCAATATTTCGTAGGAGCTGCGTTGAGCACGTGGCACGCTCTCGTCGGGTGCGATCACATCCTCTAGCTCAATCGAGTTCCTGATAACAAGGCCCGTTAGCCCCGCTATTGACGGCTGGAGGAAGCTGATCTGCTTTAGAAGATAACGGTCGACCAATTCTGCGAGTGCAAGCGGCCGCTCATCAGGAGGCAGTTGGTGCAAGCGCTGCCGCCTGTTCACCTTGCTGCGCGAGGTGAATCGGTACATGACGTAGTCCACTGGCTCTTCTACCAGTTCAAATCGTTGCAGGGTAACAGTGCGCTTTGCGAAGCAGCGCTCCCCAAGTGCTTCTTCCAGAACCAGCCGTAATTGGACCGCGTACCGGTCCAAAAGCGCTCCCATCTCATCGCCGGTTGCAATCACTGACACGGTGTTCTTGTATCCCGTCATTACAAACCGCGGCAGGGCGCCCGGTTCTCCTTCATTATCGTGATCCCCACCATGAGAAAACAGGAACTTTGCCGCGACATCGGGCGGGAAAAAACGTCTTATCTGCTCGCGCAGAATGCGAGTCGCCTCTCGAAGGGGAAGCGCCGTCTCAAACATGTAGTCGTACGCGATCTGCAGCTGAGTCATTTTGCCTGTCTCCCGAACCGCTCCTGGCAACTGCAGAATTCATCCCATACGGCGTGAATGTCGCCGGTATCGAGCGGCTTGGTGTGGGCGAGATGGTTGCGCGCTTCCTTCAGCGCATGCAACAGCCGGTACAGCCCGTCCGGCATCCGTTTGAGGCGGTGCTTGCCGAAGATGAAGATAATCTTTCCCGGTTCTACGGCCGTGTATTGGTCACCCTCCTCCACAATCAGCCGTTCCCACTCGTCAGTGACATGCGTCGAAATCCAATACCCAGCGTGGCGGGTGAACTCGAGCAGGGTTGGAAGCAGGGACGTAACCTGTTCCTGCCAGATCAGTCGGTCTTCGTAATCGCGTGCCGCCGCCGGCGCCACGCCTTCCCACGGGATCTGCGGCCCGCGATCGAGGGTCATGCCAGCAAGTTCCCCCCTTTCCCAGCGCAGCCAATATGCGTCCGGAACGTTCCAGCGGATTTCGCTCCGGGGCAGTTCCATCGCGTCGGGCATGCACTTGCCATCCGTCTGCAAGCCGCTCAAAAAGCCGTTACGGATGCCTACGATCTGGCGCGGCGCCTCCGCGCAGATTGCTTTCAACAGAAAAGGGTCGCCGTTGGCCGCGCCCGTATAGGACGCGATCTGCCATGCCTTCGTCAACGGATTCGTCGCTTCGCTTTCCAGCCAGGCCGTCGCCAGTCCCCGCATGTCTTCCCACCGCAGCGCATTCCAAAGGTAGCGGTGTTTCACTGCGGGAGAGCTTTTGGTGACCGGTACCCGCGCACCGTGGCAAAACACCACGAGCGGTCGCAAGCCGCCCTCCTCCACCGACTTCTCATACATCCGCTCCAGCCTTCCGAAGAGCTTTCCCCAAGCCTGGGAGGGCGGACGACTGAAGCCCACCGACAGGACGGTCACTCGCCGGGAAATCAACGACCCTTCCAACGCCTCTTCGAGACTTTTTGCCTCGTCATTGATCTCCTGCTGAAAGCTGTGTTCAGGGCGCGGGTCGTTTTCGTCGAGAAAAACCGTGTTTACCCCCTCGCCCAGCCTGCGGCTGATCGCCGCAACCAGTTCGGTTTCCCAGTCCTGCGCGCGGGCAATGGGCGGGAGATGGAAGAATGCGACCTTCCCCCCCCGCAGGTCCGTGACCGTATGTTCGGCAACGCTGACAATCGACGGTGCTGATGATATTTCCATCTTTTCTTTCTGCTAACAACCCACGAAGCACGTCTTCGCGACAATGGCCGGGACCACAAACTCGTCCGCGGAATGCGACGTACCGCGCAGCAGTCCGAGATGCGTCATCCATTGGATGAAGACGTCGGTTGCCATGTCCTTGCTCAAATCCGCGAAGACATCCCACCACTGGTCGCCATCCAGCTCCGACAACACCTCGCTCATCAGGGCACGGGTCACCGTGAACCGGCCCGTCTTCTTGTCCTCCTCCAGCACGAACGGGAACATCGATTCCGCCGCGCAGCGCAATGCGTGCGGCAAGTCGGTAATGCCGAACAGCTCCCGCACGTCGCCAGCGGCGACCGCGCCCAGCCTTTCCTCGAGGATCGGCAGCGCGGCATCCGCACTGGTGATATCGCGGGTCCTGCATTCGTTGACCAGTTCTTCAACCAGGAAGTGGAAGCCCCCGCTCTTCTCCTGAATCTCGCTGCTGAACTGCTTCGCCTTGTTGCGGATGCCGGCGACCTCCAGTCCCTTCCACACGGCGCCATCGCTCCACGGTTGCAGGATGATCTCGCTGAACTGGGTGCTCCGCGTGTCGGAATGGGCGCGGCGGTCACCGGCCGAACTGCGTTCCGCATGCACGCGGCGCGTTACCAGCCAGTCCCAGAGCTGCTTCGGTCCGGCCGTCACGAACAGCCTTCCCTTGGAGTTCTTGCTGCACGTGCTCTTGCAGTGGAACTGGATGTCCCTCACCACATCGTTGAGTGGCATGCCCGCCGCCAACAGTTCCGCGGGCGCCGTGATAAAGAGGTGCTTGCGGTCGCGGGGCCGGAAGAATTTCACCACTTCCGCCGAGAAGCGCTCGACGTTACCCATGAATTGCTCGCCGACGTCCTTGCGCGCCCAGGCGTCCTGCCCCTCACCCAACGCCTTGGCGACGCGCACGATGTTGTCATCGACCTTGGGCAGGCCGAGCGCGCGGCTCCCGAACACCAGCGTTACGCCGGAGGCCTCGGGGCGGCTAAACAGTTCAGCTTCCTGCCCCATCGTCAGCGCGCTATAGTGAGCGCCCTTTCCGGACTGGTAGTGATGGAACTCGCGCGGGTTCGCCTTGCGACGCGACTGCTGCGCAATCAGACGCTCCATCTCGTGCTCGATGACGTCGCGGTTGCCGAGCAGCCGGAGCAAGTTCGGGCTGCGCAACTGGTAGGTACGGCTGCCGTCGGTGTCGGTACGGACGAGCACCCCGAGACCCTCCATCTCCTCCAGCAGGGAACGGATGCTTGCAAGGTCCATCGAGGCGAACTCCGCGCCCCACCAGTACGCGCCAAGTTTCTGGAATTCCGACTCGCTGCGTGCCTGCGTCGGATTGCCACTCAGGACCAGTGCGTAGACCAGGACCTTGTAGCGGTCGTCCAGATCCAGCGTCCAGTCGAAGCGATCACGGATGTCCTCCGTCAGTTCCGGGTTGCGCTCCACTTCGCGCAGGTCATCGCGGGTGATGACCCGTACCGCGCCCTGCACTTTCTTCTGGCGCGTGGTTTTCTCGTAATACCGCGACAGCAGGCGGTGGCAAAAGATCTGCATCAGTCCGGGGTGGTAGTTCACGGTCGACATGATCCGCAGAACCAGCTCGGGGCTCTCGAACTCGAAGCCGAGTGCACGCATCGGGTTGACCACGAGACGCTGCGCCGCCTCGGGGGGCAGCGGGCTGATCACGATTTCCCTGCCCAGCTGCGCGAACGGATGGTTCTTCCACCGCTGGAACTGCTGTACCGACTGGAGACCGGCGAACACCGCCTTGAACTGGCGATTCGTGTCTACCATCAGGCCGCGGATCGTCTTGATCAGGCCAAAATCATGCTGCGCGTCGAGGTTGATGAGGTCATCCGCCTCATCGAGGAGAAGCGTCAGGCTGAGCGACGGGTTCTTGGCGAACGCTTCTTTGATCGCTTGCGTCACCGCTGCCTCAATGCGATGCCCCGCTTTGGCCACCGTTGCCTTCAAGTCTGCGAATTCGGACAGCGTCAGTTCGTTGGCAACGTATTCCCAGAACATGCTGCGTACTTTCTCGTACGCTTCAGTTCCTGCGCCCAAATCGTCGATGTCACGGTACAGGATGTACCGGTTCGCTTTCGGCTCATGGTACTTGTTCACCAGGTGGCGCAGGGTCGCGGACTTGCCGAGTTGCCGCCCGCCGAACACGATGCACGCCCCATCCTTGTCGAGCAGGCTATTGACCTCCCGCTCGCGGCCGACAAACGTCTCTTCCGGAACGCTCTCGCCCTTCATCTGATAGGGTTGCGAATATGTAAACGGCAAAGCGACGTCAAACAGAGTCTGCTGCCGGTTTGCGCGACTGAGGATGAAAATAAGGCTGATCAGGTCGACCGTCAGCAACTGCATCTGATCCGCCGCGCACAAGGCGCGCAGACGATGACGCATCAGGTTGCTCATCGGATGCAGCGACAGTACCAGTAGCGGGGCGCGCTTGAGTGCCAACTGTCCTACCAACTCCCGAATCTCATCTTCCGTGTAGCGGCGCAACAGCAGCAGAACCGACAACTTGCGCTTCAATTCCGACCCGAAAGCGGGCACCGGGCACGTCGGGTTGAAGCGCAGTCCGACATCGGCGACGCGGTAGTCGTTACCCCGGGTGCGGATCTTCACTTCCCCGACCATCTCGATACCCAATGCGGCAACGATCAGCGGCACGAGCGTGGGCGTGGAATCGGAGGCCAGTCCTTCGCGGGCACGCTGAATACCTTCGAACGTCTTGATTGCCGATTCGCGTTGCGGTTTTTCGAGCGTATCGAACGGCAGTCCCCACGCCGCCGTGCCGCCCTTGATGCTCTTGATCAACTCGTCCAGCCGCTGGTCAGCCTTCTGCAATGCTTCAGCAATGATGGGTTCAGCGGCTTCAAACTCACGCACGAGCGAACAACCACTTACCTGCGTGTGGGCCAGGCGGCGATGAGCACGCAGGGCGTTTTCTGCCTGATGAATGATTTCGGCGGCTGCGACCTGGTCGCCGGCGCCGGTGCTGGCGGAGAAGTGCTGGACGAAGTACTCGCGATCTTCCTGCCCTTCGGGCGTGTCGGGGAACAGCTTCGCGATCTCGACGCTTCGCTCCTCCATCTTCAGTTGCGACGCGGCCTTAACGCGGTCAGTGAAAGCAGCCACTTCCCCGATCTTTCCGATCACTTCCAGCATTCGAGGTTCGTCCGCGGTACGGATTCCGGTAAGCGCTGTCCTGGCGGACATGAGTTTGCCGAGAATTTCCGACCGGTTGACGTGTTGCTTGGCCCGTTCCGTCTCACCGTGACCGTCACCGGCGCTTTCCGGCTGCTCGAATTCGGTCAGTTCGCCCAACAGGTACGCGTCTTCAACCCGCGTCTCGAGATCGTAAATCTGAATCAGGAGATCGTTGCTTGTCTTTTCCAATGCCTCGGAATAGTCGTCCTGCGCGCGCTCGGACAGCGCAAAGGTATCGACCAGGTACTTGGCGCGCACGAATTCGTGGCGGCGCAGCGCTTCCTCGAAAGCCGCCTGCGGGTTGGCCTTGAGGGCATGCTGCAGCATGTGCACGAGGTCGTCTTCAGCGCCGTCCAGCGGCATGAAGTCGTCGTCGAGCCTCACACTGGCGTGCGGCGCGAGCATGGTATAGATGTCGCGTTCGACCTGAAGCGGTTCGCCGGCCAGGACGCTGCTGATTCGCTTGACGGTGTACGAAACCGACTGCAGGGCTGCGTCCATCATCGCGGTATTACGCCCGAGGTTGCCTTGAATTTCAGAGATAACCGCTGGCGCGGCTTTGCGGATGTAGGTGCGTAACGCCTCGATTTCCTTGCGGCGGAAATTATCAACGGTGCCAGTCGACATCTCGGTGAGTTCCACCCAACGACGCGCAAGCCCGAGGCTTGTGTTGACGTAGCGCATGAACTTGGCACGTGCGGGTCCGATCATCGGCGGGCAGCGCCCCGGAACCAAGCCCGGCGCCAGTTCGTAGCTGTCGGCAAGGGTGTCAGGCGAGATGCTTTCGATCAGACTCTTTGCTTCTTGAATCTTCGCACGCTCGTTGCCGGTTACGATCGCATGCAACATGGCCAGCGGCATTCCCTCGCGGTAAATGGCGTGAATGAGGGATTCGCCGGGCCAGAACGCCATCTTCGACACGCGGGCCTTGTGTAGTTCGTTGGCGGATTCAACCGCTAGTTCTTCCAGCTCTTTCGAGTGGTCCGTCGATGCGCCCGCGAGCATGACATCCGATGGGGTCAGGTAAATGGACTTGTTGCCCAGGTCGACCAGCTTATTGAACATCTCGTCGAGCTTCGGAAGTCCCGTTTCAGCCTTCTCGCGGAGCGCATAGATGCTCGACGGCTTGTCAGCGCAGAACAGCATCGGCGCCATCAGAGCCCCTGCGAGCAAGATCCGATTGTGCGGCGCGTCGGGGAAGGACTGCTCCAGCTCGGCAAGGCTACTGCTGAGCTCGCCCCCAATGAATCCGCCAGGCAGGATCCGGTTGCCGAACACGAAAGCGGTGAACGCCGAGTGTGACCAGTCGGGCTCGTGGTTGCGATGCGCGAGCCACGAGAGCCAGAACGCGACGTCGTAGCGGCCTTCGGCGCACGCGCTAAAGCAGCCGTCGATTGCGGAGACAGCCGGTTCTGATGCTGACGCAATCGATTCATCCGCCTCGTCAGTCTTGGCCACGTCGCTGGCAGCGGGAACCCCGGCCAGCGCCGGCGGGTCGTTTTCGGTCGTTTGCGAGTCGGTCTCCTCCATCATTATCGCGACCTCGGGCTCGACAGCGGCCTCGAGCGTCGCCTCGCCAGCGGATACGCACGATTGCTCCGCGGAGGCTGTTGCGCTCGCGGGCGTCTCGGGCGCGGGCAGAGAGTGCTTCTTGGCGTTCCCAACGATTCCGGCCAGCGCGTCCTTAGTAATGGGGGCGATGGGTGTTGTGTCGCCGGGCTTGGGGATAACTACAGGCGTCGAAGGCCCGAGTGGAGGCTTCTTGCCGAATGCGGTCGACAGTGCCTCACGCAATTCCGGGGCGGACGGTGCCGGACGCAATTTGTCGTTTTCCGCCGGGATCGTCGCCGCATCCGGCTCCTCGCCTGCGTCATCGCCTTCTTTGCCTTGTGCTTCAGGGGTAGCGTCGCGGAGATCAGGGCGCTCGACGGTAAGGTCGAAGGTGTCGTGATCCGTTGCCTGGCAGCGTTGCACCAAGGCGATGACGAATTGCGTGATCGTCCAGTCTGCCGGGTCTTCCGAAATGGGCGTCTTGGGTTTGGACGGGATGGCCTGCAATTCTTCCATCGCCGTGTCGACGTCCTTTTTGGCGGCCTCGGCTTGCGGGACGAGCTCCGCCATCTTTGTGTACTGCCGTGCTGAAGTTGCCTCTTCGATCAAGGCCTGGACTCGCTTTTCAACTGTCATCGCATTCACGATTTTGTCCAGCGCTCGGACGATTTGTTCGACTCCCCCGGTAACCAGTGCGCGACCACGTGGATCGGCAGCGGAAACCTGCTCGAGGAACCAATCGATGCGTTTGGCCAAGTCGCCAGCGCGGATGCATGAGGTGATGTAGTCGAGGCCCTTACGCAGGCCTTCGTTCCGATCGCATCTGGCAAGGTAGCCGATACGTACCAGGATTTTTGCAACAGCGTCGATAACTGAGATACGGTCGTCAATCATCTCCTGCTTGGACAGGTTGGAAAGGAACGTGACCTGTTCCTGAATCTCCCCGTATGCGTTAGCGCAGTCCGCTTCTGCAGCATAAGCATCAATGTAGTAGTCAGCGAAAGCGATGTCCCCGAGCATATCCTGTGCTTCCTCAAGCCAGTTCTCGGATATGTCAGCATCGTCCTCGCGCCGGATGAACTGCGAAAACCACTCGTAGCAGGTAATGAAGTCTTCTGCACCGGGAATGTTGCGGAGGTGCTGGCAAAGCCGGACGGGCCGCTCATCGTTGGGCACGTCCTGTATGTCGTCCGAAATGTCTTTTAGGTTTTTTTCTTCCTCTTTGGCGACCAGTTCCATGCCGCGCTGATACCACCGGAGCGTGACGAAATACTTGAACAGGCTTTTGTCCTGATGGTTTCGCTCCTGGTTGCGCGGGTCAAACTTGGTGGACTGGACAAAGGCGTGAAAATCCTTGAACGCTTCGGCGTCGCTCAGCTTCTCGAAAAGCTGCGCCGTCAGCTTGGCGGGGTCCTTGGACCATTCGCCCCCGGGTGCGTCCCAGAGCTTCTTCAGTCCGTTGCTCAACTTGTTGATGTGTTGTTGTTCCCAACCCATCACTCGGCGGAAAATCTCGGCGTTCATCGTTGTCATCAGTGTCCGGTCCCAGGTTCGTTATGGCGAGACGAAGGCGATATCATCTCACGCTGTTGCCGCACGATAATATGCAAGTACATCAAGAAAATCGAATTAGCACTGCGTGACGTTGGCGCGATCCCATATCCATGGGAGGAAGGGGCCAGCCATGGCATTAGCCTGCTGCGGTCGTGTATCCTTTTGGTCATGACTGCGTGTTGGAGACCGGTAGATGGAACTGATACTTCGACTGATGCTGGCGATCGGCGTCCTGTGGGCGATGGTGACGTTTGTGTTGATCATTCACGAGTACGGGCACGTGGCGGCGATGAATAAAGTCGGCGTCAAGCCGGACGAGATCTCGATCGGCACCCTCACGGTGTTCGAGGTGAAGATCGGCGGACTGGTCCATAAATTCGGACTGTTCCCGATTGTGGGCTACGTGGTGTCAGAGGGATACCTACGCGCGGGTGTATCGAAACGCGCCATCATCGCCGCCGGCGGTCCGCTCGCCTCGGTCCTGCTTGGTGTTCTTTTTCTCGCTGCCGGATACCTGACGCAAAACTGGCTGGTAGTGATCTGCGGGCAGGCAAGCCTTTTCCTCGCCATCACCAATCTCATCCCCCTTCCCCCGATGGACGGGTGGCCGCTACTTGAGTGGGCGTTGCACAAGCGGGGAATCGTTGTGCCGGAATTCACGAAACGCAAACTGCTCGCCGCCGGCTGGGCTGTAATCGGCGCCGTGATCTTCATCTGTGCCCTGTAGGTCACGGTATTTAGACTCCTGCTTTGAATTACCCTAGAATCGCGAGTACTTCTCCAGCAGGTACTCAACGTGAAAAAAGCACTGTTACTGGCCGCCCTCACGGCCGCTCTCCCCGCTGCGCACGCGGCCGTCGAACTCGGCACTCTCAAAATCCAGTCCAAGGCGGGCGGACCGCTCCGTGCGGAGATCCTCCTTGCGTATGACCATCCGGACGAGCTGCAAGGCCTCATGGCTGGCATTGCCTCGAAGTCCGCGCAAGCCGGGGGAGCCAAGAAGGAGTGGGAAAAGACGCTGAGCTTCGCCCTGGTCGAACGAAACGGGGCGCATTACCTGGTGGTGGAGTCCGTAAAGCCGCTGGCCGAACGCGCCGTCGAGGTCACGGTCGGGGTCGAGAACCGGGATGGGAAGGTGTTCCGGGATTACACGCTCGCACTGATGCCGACCGGATGGAAGGTCGATAGCGGCTCCACGCTCGTCGCGGCAGCGGCCCCCCAGGCTCCCGCGCCGTCGGGTCAACAGCCCGGTGACATCCCGCTGAAGGCGTCGAAAGAGCTGCACCACGTTCTACCCTTCCCTGTCGGCCAAGTTGCCCTGACTTCACCGAAAAGTGTCAAAAACCTAAGGAGCCTCGCGGAGGTGTCGCGCAGCGCTAGTCGCATTCAAATCAAGGGTTGGGCCGGCAAGCAAGGGAGTGACGAAAAGCGCCTCCAGATGGCGTTTTCCCGAGCCTACTTCGTCAAATCGGCCTTAATTCAGGGCGGGGTCAGCCCGGACGTCGTCAAGATCATGCGCCCCGAGCTGGCGCTGACCATGCTCGATCGGGACGCTGACACGACGCCGCGCGTCGTGGCGACCCTGCTGCAGGACGATGCACCCCGGGCAGAAGCGGAATCCGTTCGGCGTGGCGTGGAAGCAATCGCCTTGGCACCGGTCGGCGGCGCTCCCAGCAGCGCCGTTCCGCTACAGCTCGCGCGCGCACTGGAGTTGCGCCGATACTGAGCGGCTGCCGGTGGGCAGCACCGGCCGCTCACCTGATGTACACTGAAATCCCTGCCATATTGACAAGCTGCTATGCGGATACTTCGTCCTGCACTCACCCTCGCCTTGATCGCTGCCGCTATCAACGCCAATGCGGCTGAGCGGGATTTCGGTGCACGGACCTGCAACGAAGTCAACAGTGCGGCGGGCAAGGTCATCGCCGGCGTGACCAGCGGCGCCGGATCCATCACAGCGGGGGGAGGCATTGCGCTGAAGGCGATCGGGGTGTCGTCACTGCCTCATAGCTCCGGCGCGGCGATTGCGGCCGTCGGCGGCAAATATATGGCGGGCACCCTCGGTGCAATCGGCACGGCCACGGGTTTTATTACCGCACCAGTGGTGATCGGGGTGGGAGTAGTAACTGCGGTTGGCGCAGGCGGGCTCGTTGCCTACTGCCAGACCCGCTACCGCTAAGGCGGTTATGCCGCTTTCGCGTGCGCGGTGCGCTGCTCAGGGACGGCGACCACACTATGGGCGCCTTCGGCGGCAACGACCAGTTGGGCCGGCCGTTCCTCAACTACTGCGATCTGGGCTCCCCTGAGGCGTGGTTTGATCAGCCAGTTGTAGGTTCCAAGTACAGCCGTGGCCATGAAAAATACCTGCATAACGATCATGGGCACGTTCTTGGAGAGAATGCCATAGGTCATCCACGCGCTATTGGAGACCATGTAAAGGATGAACCCCCACCCGGCCAGGCGGTGGCGGGAGGCCAGCAACAGCGACCCCGCGATGCCTGTCGCGCAGCCCATCCACTCAATGATGTCGATGCTCATCGCTTGTTCGCAATCTGGAATTCGTGGGTGAAGCAGTCTTCTTGACGGCTGGTGCGGCAATCATTTTCGCTGCCAGTTCTCCGGTGTTCACAGCGTGGTCGACCAGGGCGGCATAGGAGGCGCGGTTGAACGCGGTGCCATGCTCGGAGATCAGGTATTGCGCGTACTGGCCATACTCCTGCTCGGAGAGACCGTCAAACACCGCCATGAAGTTGACGATCGCGGCATTACGCGCAATTTCGGTGGTTTCGACCCGCATTGCCGACACGACCTGCTCGATCTCCGCGGCTGACTTGCGCTGGTCTGGAGCGACGGTACCGTTGATCGTCGTGAGCATCGATTTCATCAACGCATACTGCATCTCAACCATCGCCTTGGACATGCCAATCGCGTTGTCGACACGCGTTGCCCAGTTAATGCGGCTTTGGGGAGGAGGATTGCTCTCGTACTTTCGAGCGAACGCATCGAACTTACCGTCACCCATCAGGAAGTCCTTTTGCATGCGGATGGCCTTCTTGCCGAGGTCGGTCGCACAAAAATCGAGGTTTGTCTTATTGGCTTCCGGCGAGACCGCCTGGCGCACGCGGTTCACGAACGCTTTGCGCACCGCTGCCTCCGAGTTCAAGGTTTGCGCGATCCGCTTTGCCTTGTCCAACGACGCCGGATCGGCGTTTTTCATTTCTTCGACCAGGCCTGCCTGCGACTGAGCGGCGAACTCCTTGATCTGGATGTCCATCCCGCACTGCTTGACGAGGGTTTGTGCCGTCCGGTCATCAATGAGATAGCGCGGGGAACTGGCAGTAGCCGTTGCCGCCATCGGGCAGGCGGCGAGAAGGGAAAGGACGAGCGACGCTGCTTTTTTCATTTGGTATTTCCGGTGAACAGGTTCGTTCGAGCCTATCAACCGAAGTGCTTAATTTCAACTTATCAAAGAAGAAACGGCGCGGGTCACGCGCCGTTCTCCATCATGGCCGTTACCGCTTAATAGCTCACGACCTTCGAGATCGTGGTGGTAGCGCCGGAATCGTCGCGAACCTCCATCTCCACAGGCACCGAACCCGACAGTGCGGTGTAGGCGTAGGTGACCCGGTTGCCAGTGGCGGACATCGGGCGCCCATCCACAGTCCAGCGGTAGCCGACGATCTTGCCGTCGGAGTCGCCGCAGGTCGCGCTAAACGACAGCGTGCGTGCCGTGGGCGAGTTCTTCGCAGTCAAGTCGCAGGACGGAGCGCGGTTCTGCACGACCACCATCGGGAAGGTCTTGGTCTGCGTTGCGCCCATCTTCGACGTCACCGTCACTTCCACCTGGTGGTTGCCGGCGTTCTCGAGCAGGAAGCGCGCAACGCCGCCGCGGTTCTCTACCGGCGTACCATTTACCGAGTAGCTATAGCCAATGATCCGGTCAAACGGGTGGCCGCCGGTCACTGCCGGTTTCGCATTGACGCTGACCGGTTCCCGCCACATTGCATTGGACGGCGACAGCTTCATGTCGATGTTGAACGCGGGTGCGTCAATCGCCAGCAGTTCCTTGGTCACGGTGCTGGAATTTCCGCGTCCGTCGGCGATCGTGATCGACACCGGATACGCCTTGCCAGTCGGCAGGCGAAGCTGCGCTGAACCGTCCTTCTGCTTCATCACTTCGGCGTCGCCCGGCAGATCCCACGTGATCGTGAGCGGCTCGCTGCGATACTGGGACATCAGTTTGCGGTTATCGAGGACGAGGTCCAGTTTCGCGACGGACGGGGCGTACGTCGTGTCCTGCTGCACTTTCAGGTCCCATACCGGCCAGACATACTTCCAGACGCGGACGCCAAACTCCCCGGAGGCGACGGCCCCGTCATCAGCGTACCCTTCCACCCAGGCGGTGTACTTCAGCGGCATCTTCTCGCCGGTTGGACTCATGTCTGCATCGACGGGAGCCCAGTTCAGCGTCGGGCCCTCGACCTTGCGGCCGTTTGGAAGAGTCCATTCGCCGCGCATCGAAAGCGCTGCCTTGGCAGGTGCCCACGGCTCGGTCACACGTGCTTCGAACGTGTAGGACTGGCCAACTTCAAGCACCGGCGGTCCCACGATCGTTACCTTCGGAGCAGCCGGAGCAGTGAATTTCACCGTCAGTCGCTGCGTGGTCCAGGACGCGAGATCGGCGGGATTGGCGGCGGAGGAGCGCGCCTTCGCCGTCACCTTGATCATCTTCGTTTCGGAAGAATTGATTGCCACACCGGTTCCGGTCAGCGGGGTGTCCTGGCCTTCGACTTCCCAAACCACTACCGGCGTTTCGGCGATCGGAGCGCCCTGCACGCCGGACACCGTCCCGTTCGTTTCGGTAAAACTTGCGGTCAGGTTGATCGGGGTCCCCGGGTAGGCCACGGTCGCCCCGGCCACGGAGAACACCGGCATCTTGAACGTCGTCACGGTGATCGGCGCGGACTCAGATTTGGCGTTGCTGTTCTTGTTGGTGAATACCGCCTTGACGAGGAACTTGCCCAAGCCGAGCGTGCGCGTCATCCGGAAAGCGGCTGCCTCCTGCTCGCTGCTCACCTTGTTCCAGCTCACACCATCATCGGTCGACATGTAGAACTCCGACGCGCCGAGGGAGGTGACGTCATCTTTCGATGCCATCTTGGCGCTGAAAGTCACCACGGCGGGCGCAGGCGCGGAACTGCGGTTTGCAACGACCTCACCCGAAAGCGGCGAGCCTTTGCTGATCGGTACAGTGCGGCTGTCCGAACGGATCTCGTACGAGAACCCCTCGATCGGGGACACGACCGATGCCACGGCGATCAAACGCGGAGCCAGCATCGTGTTGGTTGCCGGGACGGTGACGTTTGCGCGGCCGTTGACCATCTCCACTGGCTCGGTCAGGTAGACCAGGCTGTCGTTCTCGGTGAACTTGGCGATACGCACCATCCATTTGCCTTGCGTGTTCTGGTCATAGGACAGACCGGTGTTTGTAGGCAAGCCCACGCGCACGCTTACGGGAATCGTGGAGTTGTCGAGCGACACGGCAGGCGTATCCAGCGCCAGTTTCATCTTGTCGGACGGGGTGACAATGACGTCGATGTTTTTCTCATTGAACACGCCAGGCATCGCGGTATAAGCGCTCTTGATCTGCACCTTCTTCGTGCTCCACAGCACCCCCGGCCGGAATTCCACGAAGCGTGTGGCCGCGCCCTTGGGTGTATCGAACGTGATCGGAGTATCGCCGTCAATGGAATAGTAGGTTGAAACGCCCGCCCCCATCGAGTCCACGTACAGCTTGGCGCCAATGCCACCCGAAGCTGGCACGGTGAACAAGTTGGTCACGGCGTCCGTGGACGAGCGGATCTGAATATCCGGCAGCGGCGGCTCGGCCGCGGCGAACGTCTTGGTGTAATTCTTGAAGGTGACCTTTTCGCCGTTCGTGCGGAATACGGAAACGTCCCACTTAATCGTATGGTTGCCGACGGATCCTGCCGAACCGATGAGCTGCGGGTAACCCTGCCCCGGCTTTTGCACGACGCCATTGGGCAACTGCGTCCATTCCACGAGGCACTTGAGTGACTGGTCCGGGGCAAGACTTGCGCGCGCCTCGCTCTCAAGAGCCGTCAACGAGCAGAAATTCGCGCCGAAGGACTCGATCGTCACATTGACCGGATCAATGAAGGCCCGAGGGGTCCAGGTATCCGCCTTCAGGTCGTAGATGGCCTTGGAGGGATCAAGGAGATGTAGCGCAAACTTCTTTTGTGCCCGCGCGTTCTCGACGTTGTCGGCCATCGTCACATCTGCAGTGAAGTTCGCAGGCTGGAGACCGTTGTAATTGATCGTGATCGTCTTGTCGGTGCCAGTGGGCAGTTTCTGGTACTGGGTCAAGTTCGAATCCGCGAGGATACCCATCGGCTGGGTGCCATCGAACAGCTGGATGTGCAAACTCGTGTTTTTTGCGCAATTTGGAAGCGTATAGGTCAAGGTCACGGAGCCGGTGGCCATCGCGGGATACGGAGCGACCTGGAACTGCTTCAGCTCCGGATTCGGGCAAGCGGTTCGCACCGTGCCTGTTCCTTCCACCGTGTATCCACCCTTATCCGTCACCATATAGGTGAACGTCTTCGACCCGGTCCAGTCAGCATTGGAGACGAACGTCATTTTGTTCGTCACCGGGTCAATGGTCACCGTTCCTGCGCCAAGCGGCTGGCTCGTTATCGAGACCGTGTGCATATCGGTCTGGTTCGGATCCACAATGATTGGCGTCGCCTGGCCGGACCCGTTATAGTCCGCGCGGATCTCGACGGAGGAGCTCGCTACCGGAAGGTTCGGATACCCGACATCCTGCCCGTTGCCCGTCGATTCACCAAGGACGTTTTCCGAGCTGACAGTGAAATACAGGTTGCGGCCGTCGCGGTACAACGCCATCAGGTTGCCCGCTGCCGCGTTGACATAGTAGCTCGCGTCGCAGGTCGGCGCCGGTTGTCCCTCGGGTGCCGGCGGCAGCAATGCCGGGTCACACCATGCCATCGTGGACATCTGGTAGTCAGGAATATTCTTGACGTAGGTGCCCTTTAGGCCCTTGCTGTCCGACACGTACAGCTTGTAGTTGCCAGCACCGACTACACCGTCCCACGTGATTTGGACGTTGTTGTTCAAGGTGCCGTCCGTTGCCGTAACGTTCTTTGGCGCGTCAGGTACACCGGATAGCGTGCCTACTGCCTCGAAACGGAACTTGCCCGCATTCCAGGGGCCGGCGCCGATTCGTGCGGAGTCGGGGAGGTAGGCGCCGGGGTTGTAAGGCGGGTAGTTGTACCCGTGTGCGGCGCCCGAATACAGGATGGTGTTGTTCTTGGTAACGTAGTACGTACCGCCAGAACCCATCGCCATGATCTGGATGTTTTCCTGGGTTTTTTGCCACCCTGTATTTGATGTTGCGCATGCCGTTAGCGAGGCGGCGCAGTTGTTATCCGACGTGACCTTAGCAAAAACCCGCCCGTCGCGGGTCAATGCCTGTGAAATGTTCCGATCGACAAACCAGTGACTGTCCTGTGAAGACTGCGCGGGATTGGGTTCCTGCATATCGATGAAATCCTCGTCAGGCATTCCCAACGCGACATTCTGATTGATAAGCAGGTTCAATTTGTCTTCGGGCGCAGCGGCACTCAGTTCGTAACTACTCCAGGCGTTCTGCGGCGCCGTCGTGGTCATGCGGAACACTTCGCCGGTTTTTGTGTAGATATTCCACGCGTCGATGCGCTCGATGGCGTCAACGAAGCGGGTGAAACCTGCGTTGGTCATACGCTGGGTTAGCGGCTTCTTCCACGCAATACGTTGCTGACTGTCATTCGAAAGGAGCTTGCCGTTGGCGTCGAACGTCCACGGGCGCGGCCCATAGTAGGAGTTGGTGGAGTAAATGACTCCATCTGTGCCGAAAAAGTGCAGGTTCCGTGTGTAGCTGCCGTTGTAGTTATTCTCAACGTAGCGCTGGTGCGCCATCTTTTCGATCACTTTGCCCGGGAGAACGTCTACATAGCCACCGGTTTTTACACCGACCTGGACCTTCCCGTCCTTCGTCAACACGTAGAGCAAATAATCGCCCTTGTCATAGGTGTTTGCGTAATCGGATGCAATGAACCAGTCCTTCGCGTTGGTATGGACGCGGTACCACTTCCCCGCCGGCGCGGTCGCTTGCCAGAGACGGCTGGCGATGTCGGTCCGAGCCGTCCACAGTTCGCCGTTCTTCAACAAGTACACTTCCCCGTACACGAACTTGGCGACTTGGTCCGGTGCGAATGGTACATCGATACGTTTCGCGGTACCGAAGGTGATCCCTTCCCACCCCGTGCTGGCCTTCAGATACCAGTTGCCATCGGTCCGCTTGAATACCGATTTCGGCGGCCCGCCAATCAGTTCCACAGATTGCGCAATTGCGGCAGTACCGAACGACATGAACATCGCGGCGACCACGGCCAGAGGTGCAAAACGGGGTGACGAAACGTTGAACATTTTGGGGGGCTCCCTGACTACTTTATTAGTGCTGTAATTAGAGCAAAGAAACGCCGCAAGTGATTTTTGTAAGACAGCCCTTCCGGGCGCGTTACATCAATTTCTTGCGGCGGAAACGAAAAGGGGCACCGTTGGGTGCCCTTTCCATGTGCTAGAAGGTGATCATTTTGTTCACTGTGGTTACTGCACGGCTGTCATCTGTGGCTTCCATCGTGACGTTGATTGATCCGCCGACATCAGCAATCGGGTAGGTAATCTTGTTCGTTGTTGAACCCATCTGGACACCGTCGACGCTCCAGCGGTAGCCGATCACCTTACCGTCGGCGTCGGTGCAGACACCTGTTATGGTCATGGTCCGCGTGGTGGTGCTCACCTTGTTCGTGATATCGCACGTCGGAGGCTGGTTCGGAACCACAGTAATAGGTACGGTTACCGTCTGGACCGCGCCAAAGCGCGAGGTCAGGGTGACGTCGAGCGAATGTTCGCCGGGCGCCTCGAGGGTGAAGCGCCCTACACCCGCCTTGCTCTCGACCGGCGCTCCATTGAGCTTGAAGTCGTACGTGGCGGCACGATCGAACGGATGTCCGCCGGCTGCGCTCGGCTTGGCCACCACACTCACAGGTGCACGCCAGAGTGCATTCGATGGCGACAACTTCGTGCTGATAACGAACGGTTGAGCCACAAGCGCCATGAGGTTTTCGGTCAGCGTGGTCGTATTTCCGCGTCCATCCGACACGGTAACCGACACCGGGAAGGTACCCTCGGTCGACAGGCGCAGTTGCGCCTGGCTGCCCTTGTGCTTCATGATCTCCGCCCCGGGCGGGAAGCTGTAGGCAAGGTCAAGCCGCTCGTTGCGGTACTGGCCGAGCAGTTTGCGGTCCGTGGCCACCACATCGAGTTTGACGATTGACGGGGCGTAGGTTGTGTCCTGTACCACCTTCAATTCAAAGGTCGGCCAGACATACTTCCAGACCGTCACCCGCGACTCGGCATATTGCTGAGCGCCCTTGTCATCGTAGCCGTTGACCCATGCGCGGAAGGCGATAGGCTGCTTCTCAGTGGCGATATCGGCGTCGGTCGGGGTCCACGTCAGGTCGAATCCAGGGACTTTCGCACCGTTTGGCAGGATCCATTCGCCGTTGATTTCATGCACCGCCTTTGCCGGCGCCCACGGCTCCGTTACGACGGCCTTGTAGTTATAAGTCTTGCCGACCTCAACCGTAGCCGGTCCCGTAATCGTCACCTTCGGGGCGCCGATGTCGAGGAACTTTGCGGTCAGCTTCTGCGTTGTCCACGACGCTGGGTCCGCCGGGTCAGCTGCAGCCGATCGCGCACGCGCGACGATGCGAACCAGACCCTTTTCGACGGACTCTAGGGAAAGGCTGGTCGATGTAACTTTTTCCGGCTTTCCCTCGACTTCCCATTCCACAACCGGGGTGTCATCGACATTGCCAGCGCCAGCGGACGCGGCCTGCACCGTGTCTTCAAACTTTGCTTGCAACACAATGGGCGTTCCGGGGAATGCAGTCGTTGCGCCCTCAATGACCATTTTCGGCATTTGGTATGCAACGAGGGTTACCGGCTCCGATTCGCTGGTCACACCGTTATTCTTGTTCGTAAATACCGCCTTCACCTTGTAAGAACCGTTCGGGAAGGAGCGGATCATGCGGCCGCCTGCGGCCTCTTCCGGCTTGCTGTACTTTGCCCAGGTCGCCCCGTTATCAGTGCTAACCATGAAGTCTGCGGAGCGCATGGCCGCTGCATCCTCCTTCGTTGCCATTTTTACCGACAGTGTCATCATGGCCGGCGCGGGCGCGGACTTGCGGCTCGCAACGATCTCGCCGATCAGCGGCGAACCCTTCGCCATTCCGATGACCTTCGGGTCAGCAACGATCTTCTTAGTGAAGCCTTCTAGCGGAGAGATGACCTCGGCGACTGCCGTGATCTTCTGCGCGAGCATCGAGTTGAAGGCCGGTGCTTCCAGCATTGCCACGCCGTTGGATGCCAATACCGGCTTGGTTAATGGCACCAGCTCGCCCTCAGCGCCGCTCTTCGCGAGGTAGACCTTCCATTCTCCGTGCAACGCCGGGTCGTAGTTCATGACCGGGCCAGATGGAATGCCGACTTTAACGGTGATTGGCGTGACCGCATTATCGAGCGCCGTCAGCGGCGCCGTCATGGCGACTTTGATCTTTTCGCTCGGAGCAGTCAGGACGTCGACAGTTTCTTCGCTGTAGATCGTCGGCTTGTTGACGTAGTAGGTCCGCATGTAAAGCGTGTGCTTGGACCAAAGCGGAGCCGATTTTGCGTCGATTGTTCGGTCGACACGGCCCTTCATCGTCGCGAATTCCTGCATCTCGCCATCGTCGATCTTGTATTTCGTGACGACGCCGGCGCTCATGCTATCGACTAGGACGCGTGCCATCGAACCGCCATTCGACGGGAAGGCAAATACCGGTGTCCCCGTGGTCGGGGTAAGCGTTTGGGTTGGTGCTGGCGGGCGCGGAGCGGTAAAGACCTTCGATGCCTCCTTGAAGGTATGTTTCTCGCCGTTATCCCGGAACAACGAGATCTTAAAGTCGATCTTCTGCTCGCCCTCAGCGGTTGGGATGCCGGCCAACTGTGGCTCAGTTACACCGTTCACCTGCGCTAGGCCGCCGGGCAAGGAGACCCACTCGAGCAGGCACTTGTACGTAAGCCCTTCGCCGATACTGTTGCGAGCGTCCTGCTCAACCGTGGTCAGCCTGCAGAACGGGTCACCGTAGTTGTCGTGCTTGATCAGCATGCTGTCCAGGTAGGCGCGGGGCGACCAATTCTCCGACTTGAGTTGGAAATCGGTCTTCGTCGGATCGACAAGCACAAACGGGAAGTCGCGGTCGGTAGACGTCTTCCAGACCGAATCGCCCATGATCACTTTTGCACGGTATTCCCTTGATGCCAGGTTCGAGAAGTTGATCGAGATTTCACGATCAGTCCCGGTGGGCAGCTGGTTCAATCCGGCGTCGGTGGGGACCAGGTTGCCCATGTCAATGGTTCCGTCCTTCAACATCACTGCAATCCCGAGATTCTTGGAGCAGGCAGGCGCGTCATAGGTAATGATGACCCGGCCATTTTTGAAGGCTGGCTTGGGAGCGGAACGCATTCCTTTGATCGTTGGCGGCGGACAGTCTACCTTTACGGTGCCGAAGTGCAGTGTCGAGCGCCCAGCCTTGTCTGTCACCTTAACGACAAATTCATCCGTGCCCGTCCAGTCCACGTTGGGAGTGAAAGTAAACACGTCGTCATCGGTTGCTTTGACTACGCTTCCTGCCCTTGCTGGCGGAGAAAGCACCTCGAAGGCGAAGGTATCGTGTGTTCCCCATTTGATGTTGCCATCAGTGATTGTCGGTCTACCTCGGCCGCTTCCATTGTAGGTCCCGACGATGTCCAGCTTGACAGCCGCGATAGCGGCATTGGAGTAGCCGGTATCAGAAACTGTCTGTATCGCTGCCCCATCAGCGCTTTTCGCCTCGATCCAGAAGTAGACTTTTCGACCGTCGTTTTCGCCGGTCATCATGCTGGTCAACGCCTCCCCCGTTGCGCAGGAGGTGCCCTTTGTCGGCAAGAATGCGCCTATCGCACTGCATCCGTAGTAGGCCGGGTTGTAGTTGAAGTTGAAATTGTCGTTCGACAGTGGATTAACTTTGCTTGATACAGCGAATTTGTCCGATCCGTCTTCGTTAAGACCAGCGTAGAGCGTGTAAACCGACGCGCCGGGCGCATGCTCAAAATCGACGTGAATCGGACTATTGTTGAATCCCAACAGTCCATCAGTTGCCGCGATCTTGAATTTGTCGATCGCATCTGTGAGAGTGTGTACGGGGACGGGCTCCTTCGTCTTCCATGACCTATTAGAGCTCACCAGCTCCTCAACCTTCTCCTTGGGGACAACGATACCCGCTACGCCGTAGGGAACGTTCCGGTTGGAGTCGCCGAGATACTGGCTGCCCAATTGGCCGGAGAAGTAAATCTTTTGGTCATTTTTTGTGAAGAACAGCGCGTTGCTCGTGTAGACGAATGATGTAACCCCGGTAGCTAACGGCGTCCATGTCGTAGCGGTGCTTGGGCACGCTAGACCGAACTGACACGTATTTCCCTTTACAAGCAATTCACCATTTGCTTTTAGCGCAATGGCGTCCGTGCTATACGCGAATCCGTAGTAGTCGACAGTGTCATCGGGCGTACCTGCTACTTCAGCCCAGTCACGCAGGACGTCGCCACTTTTCAGGAAAATGAGAGTTCTTTCCTTCCTCTTCGCGATCGCCGTCGCCCAGGTCAAACCCTGCTGAACTGCGCGTGAGGGAAGCGTCTTTGATGACACGTTCAGGACTTTTCCGAAATCGGCCTTCCAGCGGGAATAGAATTTGCCGTCGGACTCCTTTGCGGCATATAGATATGAGGAATTTTTTGGGTATCCACCATTGGTGTCATAGTAAGCCCACGCAAACCCGTCACCGAGCTTCGTCCACGTGACTTTGGCCGACGCCTGCTCACCGTGGCTCATCTCCCACATCGACCCGTCGTTTTTGATCACAACGACCTGTGCGTCGTCGTATATCCCGGTCCACTCCTGAGAGGACCCCGTGGAATGCATGTGGCGTACGTCGTCGTTAATGCGGTAGTACGTCGTATTGACTGCATGTTGTACCGCAGAACCGTAGCGAGCTGCGCTAAAGGTAGGGGCGTATGTTCCTGACGCCCACACCGTGCCGTCCTGGAGGTGGACGGTGTTCATGACCCTGCCGCGGTAAGTGCCCTCGTAGCTATACTTCGACACAACCGGTGCTTCCCATACCATATCGACCAGCTGGGTATCAGTGCCCCAATGGGTACCAATCCTGTGCACTAACGTCCTGCCGTTCGTTTTCGTGTAAACGATATCGAAGGTCCAGGAATTGCCGGCTTCGCGCAAGGTCAGTTGTGCATGTGCGGTTGCGCTAGCAGCGAGGAGAGCGAGCGTGCTCGCGACGGTGGCGGCGGTGCGAAGGAATTTCATCACGGGAGAGCCTCTTGCGAGTGACTTTTCGGTACCCGTAACTGTAGCCAAGAAACGCCGCAACAACTTTTTGTAAGGCGACCCTAATGGGCACTTCTCATTTGTTTCCTGTACATTTTTTGCGGATATGATCAGGCGTATGCAGAAATAGGCCGGAGCCAACGATTCGCTGCCTATTTGACCCGCACTCCCCTCCCCAGTAAGGATTTGAAAGAACGCATGAGTCAATACCGTTACGACCCGTTTGACGTCACCGGCACGATTAACGTCACCGATGCAAATGCCGTCGCCCGGCACGTCGTGGGGATCTACAATGTCTTATACCCGGACCAGAGCCCCGCCCGAATTGAACGGTACTTCTATGACTTCAGCCTTCTCTTTCATGGCCAGTATCCTGGCTATCAAGCGTGCGACACGCCCTACCACGACATTCGTCACTCACTTGACGTCACCGTTGCGCTCGCCAGGACGATAGCCGGGCACGACGGTCACCGGCCGGCGGAGGACAGGCTTGGCGCCGAACTCTTTGAAATGGGCATCCTGGTCGCGCTATTTCACGACGCGGGCTATATCAGGACTGAAGGCGACCCTGCCGCGTCGGGAGCGGTCTACACCTCGACACACATTAGCCGGAGCGCGGACTTTCTGAAGCGATATCTGTCGGAGACCGGAAGTGAGGATCAAAGGGCCGCAGTGGAGCGTCTTGTGCATTTCACCGGCTATGAAGTGATGCGCAGCCCGCTCGAGGTGCGGATGAGCCGGGAACATCTCCTCGGCTGCATGATCGGAAGCGCCGATCTGATGAGCCAGGTGTCGGATTACGACTACCTCGAAAAATGCCGTGACTGCCTGTATGTCGAGTTGGAGATCGCGGGCGTGACGAAAAAACTGGATGAAGCCGGCGAGGTGCGCCGCGTCTTCATGTCGCCGCAACACCTTCTACGCGGGACCGCCAATTTCTATCCAAAAGTGATGGATAAATTGCAATACCAGCTAGGCGGCGTCTACAACTATACCTCTCAGTTCTTCGGCGGGAAGAACCTGTACTTGATCGCGGCGGAGGACAACCTCCGTCTGTTGAAGGACCTTATCGCGCGCGGTCAGCCTGATATCTTGCATCGCACCCCGCTGCGGATCTATCGCCGGCACGAGGGTGAAGGGGTACGCCTGGATGCATGAACTCCTTCCCATTCCCCTCTCGACGATCCTGGATGCTCGGTATCACCAGCTCCCGCTTTCTGAGAAGTACCGCCGGCTGAAATCGGTCTTCCCGCGCGGGATTGAGCGGGGCTACGAGTTTTTTGCTGCGGAGGGAACGAACTCGGACGTGGTCGTGATCCGGATTCCGGACGGGAAGGTCCTGTGTTTTGACAACGGCATGTTCGACGTCGCGCTGGGATTCGACGACCCGGTATCGCTTGAGCAGCTGAGGGAGCATTTTCGCGCGCAGTTCGGGGAAGCGCCGCGCCAGTGCACCTGAAAGGCTGCGTATTAGCAGCTAATTCGGTGTTGGCACCTTGTTATCATTTTGTGCCCCACTTACTGACCCACTGGCTGACGTCGGCATCGGTAATCCCAACGCTATCGTCGGCGCCGAGATCCACTTCCTCATGCCCTTCCGCAAGGCCGATGAAGGTGGCTGGCTCTTTGCCGAATATGGGCCGGATGCCTTCCATGACACCGATTGAACCAGGAGCGCCGTCGCAGACCAATAGGATGGTCAGCGCTCCATGATGAAAGGTCGCTGTTCCCACCTCGCCTTCGTCACCCACCTCCCCTGCTCGCTCGCACTGGTCCGCTGCCATTTCATCCATTTGCGCCGCAGCCAGGTCGGCGACGTTGGCGGAAGCAATCCGCGCGCGCCCCTCGTCCGACAGCCGTGCATACAATGCAGGCGACATCAGGATGAGCGAGACCACGACCAACGTTCCGTCCGGGAGACGGCCCAGAAATGCACCCCCCGTCCAACAGGGCGAGTCCACCAACGGATCAGCGTTCAGAGATTTTTCCCCTGAAGGGTTCGCGGCCAAAAAACGCTTTACCGCCAATTTCGCGGCTTGCGCACGGTCACGGCGGCCGGAGGCAGGCCATTTGCGGCTGGCCTGGCGCACGAGCTCGATCTTTCCGGCGACGCCAACGACATGGACGCGGCGGTATTCGGCCAGACGGTGCCGCAACGCCCGCGCCAACTCAATCGCGTCAACGGATGGGGAACTAGCGCTGGGGGTAGCCATAATTTGAATTTCTCCGCGAGAGGAGTATTTATGTAATTGCGAATTGTAATACTTTGGAGCTGATCATGAACGCAGTACTGCAACGAAGCGGCATGTACGACGACCTCGATAACGATGCGTACCACGCAGACCGCACCGCTGTTTCCTCCAGCGGCTTGAAGCAAATGCTTCGCTCGCCCGCGCATTACAAAGCGTACATCGACGGCAAGATTGAGACCACGGACGCGAAGGAACTCGGCACGGCTATCCACTGTGCGATCCTGGAGCCGGACAAGTTCAAGTCAGATTTCGTCATCGCGCCGAAGTTTGACCGCCGTACCAACGCAGGCAAGGCCGACGCGGAGGCCTTCGAGAAGGCGAACCTTGGCAAACAGATCATTACCAAGGACGAGGCCGAGCTGATTCAGTATATCCAGCACGCGGTCCATTCGCACAAGACGGCCCACGAACTGCTTGCACGCGGCGTGGCAGAAAAGTCGGTCTTCTGGAAAGACAAGCGGACAGGCCTGATGTGCAAGATCCGCCCGGACTGGCTCCACCCTGCGGCGATTTGCGACCTCAAAAGCGCGGTCGATGCCAGCCCGGTGGGGTTCGCCGCCGCCTGCGCCCGCATGCATTACGACCTGTCAGCGTACATGTACCGTCTGGGCATGAAGACGGTGACGGGCCGCGACATGCCCTTCATCTTCATTGCGCTGGAAAAGAACGTGCCCTACTGCCCGGCGGTGTATATGGCATCCGAAACGATGCTCAATAACGGGCGCCTGAAGTACGAGCGCGCGATGGACTCGCTGAAGATGTGCCTGGAAACGGGTCTGTGGCCGGGCTACCAGGCCGACGGCCGCGCGCAGGAAATCGACCTGCCCCGCTGGGCAATCCTGAACGGCAACACGCAGTTCTCGCTGCCGAACGATTAAAGTGCATGGCGGGTGCCCTTTTGGGGCACCTTTCAAAAGTTCGTTGCAGCGTTTGTTCTTTATAGTTTGCCCTTATGACAAACCGCCATACGGCGTGCCGTTAAGGAGCATTCCCATGCCACGTCTTACTCCCCACATAATCGCTATCGCCGTTGCCGGCGCTTTTGCCCTGCCCGCGGGTGCGCAAACGGACGTCGGAAGCAGTGCGCTTTCGGTGTCGCCCGCACAGCCACGCGCGTTCACCGATCTCGTCACAGTGTCGATGGCCTCTCGCTCCGACTGCGTCCCTGTCACGGCGTTACCGGCGACTGCCGACACCACCGGGTTGCCCTATTGCGTCGTGAGCTGGACGTCGGCGCCGGCCGGGCTGACGCAGGACACCTCCACTTCGTCCCCTCGCCTGACCGGCAAGCTGGCGGCGGCCGGGACTGCCCGGGTCGCCTACTCCCTGTCGCTAGTCGACGGGACAACGATCAGCCCGGAGGTGATGGAAACGGGGGCCATCGATATCGTGTCTGCCCTGCCTGCCCCCCGTGTTGAACTGAAGGGGCCAAAGGCGGTCGCCGCCGGCGCACCCGTCCGGTTCTCCGCAGTCGTGAAGGACCAACGCGTTCCCGCGGATGCAACCACCCTGCGCGGCGAATGGCTGCTCCCCGATGGGACTGTCGTTCCCGGACTGGGGCTGACCTGGACGCCGAAGGAGGAGGATTTTCAGGCAAACCGTCTGGCTACGCTGCAATTCCGGGCGTGGGTCGACGGGCATGAGAGCGATACCACCACATCCGGTAACGCCGTGGTTTCCATCAACAATGTCTGGCCTCGCTTCACGCTGAGCACCCGCACCGACGGAAATATTGCTCCCTTCAAGACGTGGCTGAAAGTCGGTATCGATCCAGCGGACAAGGATCTGCTCGGGCAGTTCGGGTCGAAAAACCCGCTGCGCATGAACTGGAGCGTGCCTGCCTCCGGTATTGCGGTGAAAAAGGCCGACAAGAACAATGCTGAGTTCACGGTGACGGCTGCCGGTACCTACCCCATAGCAGTTGAAGTCACCGACAGCCGGGGACGGTCCACGACCCTTGAGACCGTTCTCGAAGCCTACGCCCCGGCGGACTTCGATCTCGAATGGAGCATCAAGGCTTCCAATGCACTGAACCGGCGACCGGTTGAATTCAAGTTGGAGCCGCGCATTGCCGGCGGCCATCCGCGTGATCGTCTCAATGTTTTTGAATACTCGGTCAACGGGGCGCCGGTGGTCGGCAACGGATCGAAAGCCCGGCTCGCTTTTGATCAGGCGGGAACCTATTCCGTCACCCTCGATGCTCGTTCGAAACTTGGATTTGCTATTTCGCGTACCGTGGAGCTGACAGTAGCGCCCAACCAGTTGCCGCGTTGCTCGATGACCTACGACTACACCCCGGTCGACCGCGGCGGCAAGCGCAGCATTCTGGTACGGATGAATTGCACCGATCCGGACGGGAAGATCAAAGGGTACGCGTGGACCGCGGATGGGGTGCTCAATAAGAGCGCGGCCAGCAACGGCTATCGGTACACCTATGACGTTACCGTGTGCACGAGTGCCGGCAATACAACTCCCGACCCGGCCGCCTGCCCGGCCAATGCGATCCTCGATGTTGTCGTAAAGGACGACTCGGGCGACATCGCCGAGTATCGCTACGAGCTGCCGCGCCTGTATACGCAGTGTGCGGCGCAAGCGGATGGGCGCTGCAACACCGGCGACACAGTCCAACAGGACCCGACTAACGGCACATCCAATCCTGGTCGCAAACGCCTGTAGCACCGACCTACCCTGCCTCCCGGGGATTCCCCCGTATCCAGAACGGCATCTCACGCGACCGTAAGATGCCGTTTTTGGTGCTTTTACGAAATTTCCATGTCACGTCGTTATGGTTAAATCCATAGGCTCATCAACCACGTTATCTCCCCCTACCATGACCGATCACGTTCAAGAAGCCGTCACCCGTCAGAAACTCGTTGAGGACGTTCGCACCGTCATTGCTGACTGCGAATCGCTCCTGCGCTCTACGTCCGAAACAACCACTCAGGCAGCCAAGGAGCGCATTGAGCAGACCCTGCAGAGCGCACGGCAGCGCCTCGCCACGATTGAACAAACCGCACGTGTCTCTGCGCGCGTAACGAACGAGTACGTCAAAGAACATCCGTGGCACGCCGTGGGCATCGGCGCCCTCGCCGGCGCTGTCGTCGGCATCCTGATCGGCCGCCGCTGATCTGCAAGCGGTCCCGGTTCACCCGCCATGATGAAAGCTGCCCTTGCCGCTTTTCTCGCATTTGGCTTGCCGGCGATCGCCGTCGCGTCGTATCCCTTTCACGTCGTCGTCGACAAAAAAGATGCCGAGGCGCGCATCATCGCGGTGAATCGGGGATACGCGCCCGTCACAGTGTCGGTGGACATCCCCGCCACTGCTGACGACCGGAAAAACATCCGGTTGGAGGACCTGCCGGCGACGGCCAAGAAGTCCGTCGTCGCCGCTCGCTCGACCTCCACCGTCCTCACATTGCGCCCGGCCGCCCCCGACCAGCCCTACGTGTTCCGTTATACCTACCGATGGGCCTTCGGCGACGAACGCGCGATGCACGATGAAAACGCGCGGTACCGTCTACCCTTCCCTGATGGCATGACTTCGAGGATGGAGACGTCACTGGATGCGAGGCATACCGGATCCGCGCACCAGTTCGACATGGACATGGTCCTGCCGGAATGGACACCTGTCCTGGCGGCCCGGAGCGGCATCGTGTTCGATGTGCGGGGCTACCATGAAGGCGACCCTGCCAAACCGGGTTTCAGCCCGACAGAGGAAACAGAGGCGGGCCACGACTTGGGCGACCTGGTACGCGTTCTCCATGACGATGGCAGTCTTGCGCTTTACTCAAACCTGATGCCCTCCAGCGTCCTGGTCAAGCCTGGCCAACGCATCGAAGCCGGAACAAGGATTGCCTTTTCCGGAAATAGCGGTGACTCCCGGCGTCCGCACTTGCATTTCGGGGTGTACACGGTCACACCGCAACAGAAGATGCAATCCGTCCCGTGGTTCGTCTATACCAAGGAACGACCGCAGCTGCGCCCGTTCAGCGGAGACGAGCTGCTCGCAGATTATTCGATGCCCGCCGCGCCGCAGGAGCCGCAGGGCGAGCAACGACCGAACCGCCCATCCAAAGTCGAGGACATGGCGTTGGTGCTGAAGAGCCCGCACGCCAAGGAGCGCCCTGCGCGGGTGCAGGAGGACAGTACCAACCCGGCGGCGGAAGTTCCCGAGAAGAAGGAAGGCGGAAAATTCGTTTGGCTGGCGATTCTTGTCGTGGTCATCGTCTATATCGTGTACGCACGTAAAGAATCAGCAAGAAAGGCTGCGCAGCCGCAGCCTGAAGAGGTCAAATGAATGCTTACCTGAAGGCCTTTTCCGCCGTCATCCTCTGTCTCGTCCTCCCCGCCGCGCTCGCCGGGGATTTGTGGGTCAGCAAAGAGGAGCTCAACGCAGCACCAGTCAAGACCTACGATCGGAAAACACGCATGGCATTCATTGAGAAATGCCGGCGCCAGTTCGCCGCGGAGGAATCGTCGGTACCCGCGTGGTGCCCCTGTGCGTTCGACTTCGTAACGAAACACAACTACTACGTCGAATACCTTTCGTTCAAGGCAAAAGGATCAGAGATGAACCGTGCTTTGCGCCCGTACGCCCGCAACATTGCCCGCCAGTGCGGGTGGTCGGAGGATGGCGACGGCGCTCTAAGTGGTCCGGCGGCGAGCGCGCGCAGCGCGAAGAAGTAGCAAGCCGCCTTTCACGTCCCCTTCCCCGGATCTCCTGGCGAGACGTGGGTGGTAATTTGAGAAAAGGCGGGCGCACAGGATAATGATGGCAAAGGAGAGAAATGCCATGCATCTCGAACAAGCCGCCGCCGCCCTCGTCAACTCCGGAGAGTATCGACTTCTCCGCAAGTTCTGCCCCGTGGCGCAATACCACCAGCTTCCCGATTCATCCCCTCTCGCCCTCCTGCTCGATTGCGAAACCACAGGGTTAGATCCGGAGAAGGATCAGATCATCGAGCTGTCGTTCATTCTCTTCCAGTTCGACCCCGTCACCGGGCGGGTGGGCAGAGTCGTGGACTCCTACGAGGGATTGGAAGACCCCGGCTTCCCGCTGTCGGAGGACATCAAGCGGGTGACCGGGCTGACCGATGAGATGGTTGCCGGGCAGCGCATCGACCGTGGCCGTGTGGCGAAGGCTCTTGCGGAAGCGGCCATGGTGATCGCCCACAATTCCGGCTTCGACCGCAAATTCTGCGAGGCGTTGATGGTCGAGTTCGCGGAGAAGGAATGGGCATGCTCGATGGCCGACGTGCCGTGGAAGGAGTACGGCTACGCGAGCGCGTCGCTTGAATTCATCGCCTACAGGGCGGGCATTTTCTTCACTGGTCACCGGGCATTGATTGACGCCCAGGTAGCCCTGCACATCCTTGCTACCCCTGTGGTGAGAGAAACCCCGCCCATGCTCGATCTGCTACAGCGAGCCAAGCAGGGACTTGTCCGGGTTTGGGCGGAGCGATCGCCCTACGAGATGAAGGACACCCTGAAAAAGCGCGGGTATCGCTGGAATGACGGCGAAAACGGCAAACCGAAGGCGTGGTGGATGGAGCTCGACGCGGCGGCGCTGGACGCGGAACTGGAATACCTCGCGAACGACATTTACGGCCGGACGCTCAACATCCCGGTCGATTTCATCGATGCAACGGTCCGGTATTCCAGCCGCGACGGCGTTCGCAAGACGGTGACTCTGCCCTTTCAACCTGCTTGACCGCACCGCCGCGCGGAATCGCTCCTATTTCGGCGCGGTGATCGGCTTGCCGTTCGGGTCGGCTTTGGCAATGCCGGCAACCCTCATCACCGGCCCGGTATAACCGTCCTGCGGCATACGCTCGAGGAAGGCGATCACACGGTCACCCTCGGAGACCATCCCCAGGTCCTTCCCGTTCCGCAGCTTGGCTGGTACGCGTAGCGTTGCAGGCAGGACGTTCATCTGCGGAATGTACTCGTGGTCGATCACCATCTGGTCATTCGACTTCGTCTTGAGCGTTCCGAAAATGACCAGGTCGCTTGGCTTGTTCTTCGCCGCGTTCGCTTTGTCGGTGCCGGACAGCGCCGGCGTCTTGCTGGTGTCCCACAGCAGCATACTGTCGCGCTCTTCTTTCAGCGCCTGATACTGCTTCAGTTCTGCAGCTGACATCGGCTTGACCGCGTCAGCCGGAATTTTCCCCAACACGGTTGTCTGGGCGATGGCAGTCAGCGACAGCGTCGCGAGAAGCGCGGCAATCAGGGTTCGTTGCATGTTCATCCTCCAGTCGGTGTATTCACGGTAGGTGGATGATAGCGAAGATGTGTGACGGGGAAAGTTCGTAAAACGACCCTTTCGGGCGCGTTACACCGTTATCCACGCAATGGTCCAGCGGAAGTGCTCGAATGGTGCCCAAAAGGGTTCTCTTACGCCCGTCACGGTGTCACGCCTGCCGGTTATGATCGCTCCAACACCCTTTCTCCCCCGCCTATGAACCAATCTGTCATACCCCCGGCATTGCACTTCTATTCCTCGCAGGACAGTTACATCGGCCGTCATCGCCGTTGGCTGTGGTATATCTTTGGCGCGATCCTGCTGCTCGTCCTCGCGGTGTCCAAGGGGTCGTTCACCGCGTTGTTACTTGCCACCTTCGTGACGCTGCCAATTCTTGTGCTTGTCGACTGGCGGTATCGGCGCGCGCTTGCGCCCGGCAAAGCGTTGGTTACGCTCACGGACAGCGGCATAGAGTCCCCGTTCCTGACCGGCAGGCGGAAAACGTACCAGTGGAGTGAGGTTTCGGGACTAAGGCTACTTCAACAGCCGGGTAACGAAGCGCTGGCACTGACCCTGGTCGAGAAAAAGCCGAGCCGGCTGCGTTCCTTTTTTCAGCAGGAGCCGTCCATTCCATTGACCGCGCTTTCCGCCACCGATCGCACAGCGCTCCTTGCCGCCGTCCACGGGTACGTCAGTGCGGAATCGACAACAGAGGTAATGGATTTGAACCACGACATCAACGCTGCGGCCGAGTTTGAAAAGCGCTTGAAGGCGCTTGCGCCGCACGCGTGGGTGACCTACGCCCTCGTCGGTGTCAATGTCGCGATCTGGCTGCTCACCCTGGCACTCGGCGCCGAGCTGCTGGACGCTCCGACGGCAAAGCTATTTGCATGGGGCGGTAACGCTGCTTCGGAGGTGCAGCGTGGAGACTGGTGGCGGCTCGTGTCCGCGATGTTTCTGCACAGCGGCGTGCTGCACGTCGGGATGAACATGGTCGGGCTTGTCGCCGCCGGCGTGACGGTAGAACGGATTTTCGGACATCGGCAGTATGCCTTGATCTACTTCGGCTCCGGCCTGCTTGGCGGGGCCTTGAGCCTGCACTTCTCCGCGCAAAAAGCCGTTTCCGTCGGCGCATCAGGCGCGGTCTTCGGGATCGCGGGAGCACTGCTGGTGGCGGTCTACCAGCACCGGGACAGCCTGCCCAAGGTGTTTAGCAGCCGCACGCTGTCCAGCATGGGGTTTTTCGTTCTCTATTCGCTCTTGCAGGGATTCGGCAAGCAGGGGATCGACAACGCGGCGCACATTGGCGGCTTGATTGGCGGCATGGCGCTCGCCTTCATTCTGCCGGAAAGGTTCGATCCCGAGTACTTCCGCCGGCGCTTCCGGACCGGCGTGGCGGCGGCAATCGCTGCCCTTGGCATTTCCGTAGCCGCTGTTGTAGTGGCGGCGCCCGCAGCGATCATCGACCAGCGCCAGGTGTTCGCATCGGCAGCAGCGTTTGAGAAAGGCATGCACTCGCTGCAGGCAGCGCTTGCGGCGCTCCAGCAGGAGCAAGAGGCGGTGAAAAGCGGGAGGCTGTCGGAACGCGAGGCGGATGACCGCTCGCGCACGGTGTTTGCACCGCGGTTCCGGGCCTTGCATCAGGAATTGATGGCAATCGAGTTTGTGCCTGGCGACCCGCGCGCGGCATTTCTGAGCGAGGCCGCGCGCTTCACCGAGTTGACCGGCGAGATACTGGCCATGGAATCGGTATTGTCGGAGGGAACCGGCAAGTACGAACCGGCTGACCGGTTGCGTGCCGAGGCGATCAACCAGGAGATCGCGCAGATCGACGCGCGGATGTCCCAGTGGGCGAAGGACGCGGCGGCGAAGCGTCCTCGCAAGCTTTAACCTGCGGCGGCGCGATCGCCGCCGCACGGAACATCAAGCTTCCGTTACGCCTCGCCGACAAGCGCAAGCAGTCCGGCCTCGTCGAGCGTCGGGACGCCGAGCGACGTGGCTTTCGCCAACTTCGATCCAGCGCCCTCCCCGACCACGACAAACGCAGTTCTCTTTGACACGGAGTCGGATGTTTTCCCGCCGTGCTTTTCGACCAGTGCCTTTGCCGCTTCCCGAGAAAGCGACGGCAGCGTGCCAGTCACGACGATAGTCTTTCCTGCGAGCGAATCGGACGCCCTCGCTGCTTTCGGGTTCTCGGCCCGGACGCCATACTGCACCAGGCGTTGGACCGTCTCCCGGTTGCGCGGATCAGCGAAGTAGCCGGTAATGCTGGCAGCAATGGTCGTTCCCACCTCATCGACTTCTTGCAACTGCGCATCCGAAGCGCCGATGATCGCGTCCAGGTCGGCGAAGTGGGCGGCGAGATCCTTCGCGGTCTGCTCGCCCACGTTCGGTATTCCAAGCGCGTAAATCACGCGGTACAGCGGCTGCGCCTTGCTTTTTTCGATGGCCGCGACAAGGTTGGCTGCGGACTTGTTGCCGAAGCCGTCCAGCGTAACCAGTTGATCGACGGACAGTGTGTAGAGATCAGCGGGTGTTTCCACCAGGTCGTTATCGACCAGCTGGTCGACGGTTTTCTCGCCCAAGCCTTCGATGTCCATCATCAGGCGGCCTGCGAAGTGGGTCAGCGCGCGGCGCGACTGTGCGGTACAGGCGTCGCCGGTGCAGCGTACTGCCGACTCCCCTTCCACCTTTTCAGTGGGGGCCTTGCAATGCGGGCAATGTGTCGGAAACACGAATGGCGTCGTGCCTTCGGGCCGCTTTTCGTGAAGCACGCGCTCGATGGCGGGAATCACATCGCCGCGGCGCGAAACGATGACGCGGTCGCCGACACGCACATCGAGAGCCGCAATAATGTAGCCGTTGTGCAAGGTGATGCTGCTGACGTTGACCCCGCCGACAAAGACGGTGCGAATCTTGGCAACCGGGGTCAACTTGCTGGTGCGTCCGACTTGGGTGACGATATCGAGCACTTCGGATTCGGCTTCTTCCGGCGCGAACTTGTATGCCGTAGCGAAACGCGGTTCGCGAGAGACAAACCCCAGCCGACGCTGATAGTCACGGCGGTTCACGGTGAATACCGTGCCGTCGACTTCAAACGGTAGAGCGCCACGCTTGGCTTCGATTTCACGGTAAAAAGCGTGGATTCCCGCAATGCCGTGGACGGTGCGCAGCGCCCCCTCCACCGGCAGTCCCGCGCCTTTGGCCCACGCCAGCGCCTCGGCATGCGTTGCGAAGTCGAAACCGGCTTCGTCGCACAGCACGTTGTAGGCATAGAAGGACAACCGGCGCTTTGCAGCTTCGGACGGATCAAGCAGACGCAGCGATCCTGCAGCGGCGTTGCGGGGATTGGCAAACTTCTTTGCTCCGATGGCTACCTGATGCTCATTGAGATTTGCGAAATCGGTCTTGAACATCAGCACTTCGCCGCGAATCTCGACCCGACGAGGGATGCGGTCGCCGGACAGGCGAAGCGGAATGGAGCGAATCGTCCTGATATTTTCGATCACGCGCTCGCCCGAGGCGCCATCGCCGCGCGTCACCCCGTCCACGAGGATGCCGTCTTCATAACGCAGTCCGACCGCAAGTCCATCGAACTTCAACATCGGCAGGTATTCCACCTGGTCGTCCGCAGGCAGCTCCAGACCGTCGCGCACGCGCTTGTCGAAGCCAGCAATGTCGTCCTCGGTGAACGCGTTACCCAGCGATAGCATCGGCACGTTGTGCGCGACGACCACGGCGCCGGCGCGCGGTGTACCGCTCACACGCAGCGTCGGCGAATCCGCCGTCTGGAGGTCCGGGTGGGCACGCTCAATCTCCTTGAGTTCCCGGAACAACGAATCGTATTGGGCGTCGCTCATGAACGGGTCATCGAGGACGTAGTAGGCGTGATCGGCTTGTTGGATTTCTGCGCGGAGGCTGGCGGCGCGTTGGGCGATCTGGTGTTTGTCTTCCATGTTTTCCTTTTCGGCTCAAGGGTGCCGTTGCCACCTACTATACGGAGCCGCCAGCGCGATTCAAATTCCCGATTTCCATTGCTGGTAATTGGATTGCGTTTTCCCGAAATTGTATCTTCATATCGTGATCAATCACATGCCGCCGGCGCCCCGTTTGCACGAGATTCAACGCTGGCGGCTTCTTTTCTTACAGGGAGAATCTATGCACCGCCAACCCATACCCGTAGCGCATGAGACGCTTGCCGTTATTGAGCCTACCCATCTTGATGATGTGAGCGCCGACCCGCGATGGGCGGCGGTCTATCAGGGCAGTGACCAGTTCATCGGCGCGTTCAAAGACCCGGAAGGCACGATCTGGAGCCTGGAGCGCCCGCGCGCGGACGGCGCGGCTGCGATGCTCAACATGGGTTCGGAACGCGACATGGAACGCTTCGTGTCCGACATGCTGCTGTTCGCGCAAAACGGATGGGTGAGCGTTGACGATATTGAAGCGCTCGCGCTTGCCAACTAACGGAGGGATCATGCAGACAGCGCAGGATCAATCCGTGGCACGGTCGAACCGCCCTGAAACGCGCAACCCCCTGCTGCGGCTGCCGAGTTCAGCGAAACTGGCGGCGTTGCCTCCCGAGGCACGCGAAGCGTTGCGTGAGGTGTTATTGGAGCTTCGAGCTGATGCGCAGGTGAATGCGGAGTACTGTTGGAGGCGTCACAAAGCACCGATGGCCGCATACTTCAAGGCGCTCAGCGTGTATTGCGGCCACTGTGCGAGATTGCTGCGCGCTCCCAAGCCGCCCGTTTAAGCCCTACTGCCGTTGCGGCGCGACTGCCTGACCGCTGCGGGTGCGCGCCAGCTCCAGCGTTTCGGTCCGCTGCTGCTCCAGCGTCTTTCCAGCCTCAGATGGAGGGAACACTGGGGCACCGGAAGGAATCGACTTCAGGAAGGCCGGAAACACCGCAACCGAGTACTCCCGTTGCGTGATCTTGCCGTCGCTCAAGGACTGCGAGACCTCGTACTGCTCCCCGGGTCCACCCTGCAGCAGCACGACGCGCGCCTGGTAATAGGCGGATTGTCCTGCTTCCGTAATGAACTCGAGCGGGTTGTACTTGAACGCGAGAACCAGGACGGCGACGATCAGGACCGCTGGCCACCATGATGATCGGCGCGTGGTCGGAAAGCGTGAGGTCGTGTTCATGGCGTATCCGTGCTATCTGCCGATCGCAAGTGCTCCAGGTCACGGCGTACTGCCGGCGGCAAGAGATCGGCTCGTGTCGCTTCCGACCACTTCTCCTTTTCGGCGATCTTCCAGATTGCGGTCGATAGGGCTGCTACGATGGCGAAGCCGTGCACTCCGGACGCAGTCAGGTTTTCCACTGCACCATGCAGGACTGCCTCCGCCGTCTCGACTCCTGCGACACCGCGCTTGGGAGTCAGTGGCATGCTGCGGAAAAAGGCTTCGCCAGCGGATTCTTGTTTGTTGTCACTCATGTTTGTCTTTCTGGTCATAGCCCCTGCACCGGCACGCTCTTGCCCATGGACTTGATGCGGTCCAGGTCGCCCGTGTCCAGGTTAAACCATTCGCCTTCGAGGCGCTTGGCATGGAACATCTGGTGAAAATTGCGCTCGGCGTGGGAGTAATCCTCGAACCACGCGTAATGCTCGACCGAGATGGGGAACGGCAGCTTGACGGCAAAAAGCCGCGTGCGCTCCCTCACGTTGACCGACTTGCCGATCTTGTAGCCGTGCGGGGACTTGATGACGTAGACATAGCCGCCGGTGGGCGAGCTGCTCGGGCGCGGTCCTTCAGCACGCGGGCGCGGCGGTGCGGCGCCGAAGGACATGTCCGCGTAGTCGGGGAAAGCATCCTCGAACAACGAGGCGAGCATATAGTTGACGACCACGTCCGGCGCGAATCCGAAGAACGGCTTCTCCTGCTTCCAGAATCGGCGGCCACTGGCGCTTGGCCGGAAGGTGTTGTCGGCAGGGACCCATGCCACTTCTGCTGCGCCGGAGTCGCCCCGAATGGCGCGAACGATGCCAAGCCTCTTGGTGACGCCAAGCTGCTGGCCGTCGTCCCACGCCGCAAGTACGATGCCGTGGCCGGGCTTGAACGACATGATCAGTTCGCGCGGTTCGATCATGATGGTGGCGCCCGGTGCAAGTTCGCGTTCGACCAGTTTTGCCGGGTCCAACCGCCAGTATTTTTTTGGTGACATTGTTCCCTTATCCATTCATCGGCGCGCGGGCGCCCCTGTATATTCGAGCGAGCGCCAGGTTCTGCCTACCCGCACATCTGCTTTGAGCCGCACCAGTTCGCGCGACAGGAACGCCAGGTCGCGGCCGGCGCGCAGCAGCTTGCCGGTGGAGTCCAACAGGATACCTGCCCCGGCCATGATGCCCTCCAGGTCCTTGTAGGCGTTCAAGAGCGCCGCAGCTTTCTTGGCCCCGATCCGATCGACGCCGGGGATGCCGTCTGAACTGTCGCCGGCCAGTGCAAGGAAGTCTGTCAGCATCTCGGGCGGCACGCCAAAGCGATTGAGCACCCAGTCGCGGTCGTGCCACTTGCTCTCGAAGTGGTCCCAGAGCAGCGCGCCGTAGGCGATCAGCACATGCAGGTCTTTGTCGGTTGCCGCGACCACGGCGTCGCCCCGCCCTTCTGCCAGCCACTTCATGACCACCGTATTGATGACATCATCGGCCTCGACGCCGGGAACGGAGATAGGCGCGAAACCGAGATTGGGCAACGTCTCGTAGAACGCTGGGAGCCGGGAGCGCAGCGCCTCAGGCATCGGCTCGCGATTCTGCTTATAGGCGGGATAGAGTTCGTGCCGCCAGGTCTGGCCGCCGTAGTCGAAAGCGGCGGCAATGTGTGTGGGCGCATGCCCTTCGATCAGAATTCGAAACGAGGAAAAGGTCTTGTCCAGCGCCGCTTCGGCCTTCTCGGGCGTGTCGTCGCCCGGGATTGCCTTGTACACCCGGCGCACGAAGCTGAGCCCGTCAATGGCGAGAAGTTTTCCCATGGCCGACATGATACTAAACCGTCGCGCAGAGTAGCCCGCCAGGAGAGGAATTTTCTGCTCCGACGCGCATGGGAGGGAAATCGCAGTCCGCCGCTTTCGGATACGGCAATGGCGGCGCGAAGCGTGCGGCGTAGAGACGGCGCTCGCGGCGGTCGCCCACGGAATAGACGTACACGAAGTTGCCGGGATGCCGCACGCGGGTGAACGGCCCCTCGCGCAACGCGCGGCGAAGGTACTCGTCGGCCGGCTCTCCGGCCCGTCGCGCTGGAGCGCCAGCGGCAAGGAGCTGGCGGTACGCATAATCGGCGCCCGTTTCGTCACCCCGGATTTTGCTCAATGTGCGTTCGCTGACAATCAGTCCGGAACGGGTCAATACGAGCGTGCGGGCAGCCGAGCGCCCCACCATGCGCGCATTGATCGCCTGGTAGATGACGCCCATATGGCCCGGCTTGACGCATTCGCCTGCGTCGTTGATGCGCGGGACGGGATCGGAGTAGCTGACAACAGCGCGGATACTCGTTTCACGCTGCAGCAGGCGGTTTGCCGCCGCAGCAAAGAAGGACTCGCCGTTGGACTCCACGTTGTCCAGCAGCACGAAACGCCCGAGTTCGGCGCCGGTTTGGTGATCTGTTCCGAGGTGCTTGGCCAACACGGCGTTCGTCATGGGGACGCTGAAGATGCAAACGCCGGCCAGGTGCGACTTCTCGAACGGCATTTTGCGCATGAGACCCACCCGGAGGCGCGACGCGGGCATCGAGCCGCTGTAATGGTGCTGCGCGCAGAAGTCCTTGGCCTCGGTTTCGGCGAGTAGCACTACTTCATGCCGGCTTGGATTGAATGCCTCGCCCACGGGTCGGAACGTGGTGCGGCGATGGCGCCAGCGTTGGCATACCTGCGGCAATTCCCGATGAGCAAGAGAGGTCATGCCTCCATGCTATCGACTCGTCCGCACAGATCAAATTACCGCCAAGGCTGACCGGGTATCGAAGAGCGAGGTCAATTATCGTAGTCGTCGTGGCTGGGCGCGGACCCGAACTGGCCTGAGCCAAACTCCCTGAACGCGTGCATGCCCCTTGTGGCGTCGAGTTCACGTTCATCCGGACGGTACCGTGTGTCGGCCTGTTCATCCAGTGCCTGTCGCAGCTTTGCCCCGAGGATGTCGTTGATCGGCGGCCGCGGCTTGGCAGGCTTTGGGGAAGATTTTTGCGGCCCTTTGGGATTACCCTTCGCCGGCTGCGGCTTGGCGGACGGCCGCGCGGTGACGGACGGCTGTTTCTTTCCCTTGCGTATAGCTGCTTTGTTGGACTTGGATTGCGCCCTCGCCTGCAGCTTCTGCAGTGCGAGCTGGAGCGGGGTCAACGGCTTGTCCCGCACTTCTGGCTTGATGAGGACGGGGTCTGAATAGGTCGTAGACACGCGTCCTACATAGTCATATTCAATTTTGGCGTTGATGCGCGTCTTGCCTTCCGCGTTTCGGCTGTGGACGACGAAGTCCGCATGGTCTGGGTCGCGCCATGTTATCGCCGCTACCACCCCTTTACCCTCGGCCATGATGTCGCTGGTGCGATAAGCCATAGCGCCGGGGGTGAGCAGCCGGAACGGATATGCGGTCGCGAAGGTGACGGTGCAGTGATGCCCCGGCCGCAAGCGTTGGAGGTGGGCCAGGCACAGGGTCTTGAAGCGGTCCATGGTCATGGCGCTACTGGTGCTCACGCGCGTCGCCTCTTCGGCGGCCTGGCGGACGATCTGTGCTTCGCTGCGATGCACTACTGGCGGGGTACGGCGTCCCTTGATGATGCCCAGGCCGTCGCAGTGCATGCAATTCGGATTTTCACCACCGCATGTGCAAGGGACCTCGACCGATGGGACTTGCTGCGACGGCGGCAGCACCGTTTTCCGACCACCGCGTACGATTCTAGCCATCGAGCCGATCCTCCATGTCAGTGAGTGTCGTTAGCTTATCGCGAATGCATCTGGTGTCAAAGCAACAGGTCAAGGGAAGGCAAATAGAAACCGCTGAGAATCCATTCCCTTGATCAATGTCCATATCGGCTTTCGTCCTCGCTTGTAGCGTTGTTGATACAAGGAGGACTCGATCACGATGGCGCGCGCTCAGTCTGCCAGTGGCATTCCTGCCCCTATCAGGGAGCTGCTGCTACGCGCACCGCCCGAGGCGCTCCCGGCGCGAATCGAACCCATGGCGGCGCAGGCGGGCAAGGCATTGCCGGACGGCGATCACTGGCAGTTCGAGCCGAAGTTGGACGGGTATCGGATTACGGCCCATGTCGGCCCCGGGGAAGTACGGATGCTGACGCGAGGCGGATTAGATTACGCTCCCTACTTCCCGGCGGTCGCCGCGGAACTTGCGCAGCTCCCCATCCAGCCGGTTGTACTGGACGCGGAGATCGTGGCGTTCGAAGAGGGGCGGCCCTCTTTCCCAGCACTTCAACGGCGCGTGAACAGGCGAGCGGCTGCCGCGCCGGTGGACGCCGCCCAGTGCGTCCTTTTCTGCTTCGACGTCCTTCATCTCGCCGGCCACGACACTCGTTCCCTGCCCTACAACGATAGGCGTGCGCTGCTGCAGGCTTCGGTCAAGCCGGGTCCAGCAGTACAAATCGTGCATAGCGATGCGGACGGTCCCGCGCTCTACAACACCGTCCTTGCGATGGGGCTTGAAGGGATTGTCGGTAAGCGAAAGGCTTCCACGTACCAGCCCGGTGCGCGATCGCCGGATTGGCTCAAATTCAAACCGATGCAGACCGAGAAGTTTCTGGTGCTCGGGTATCAGCGGGGTAAAACCGGGATTGCTGCCGTCGTGCTCGGCAAGGAGGCGGACGGCTCGTTCCGGTATGCCGGGCGAGTGTCGACCGGCGTTTCGGAGGTTGATGCCCGCGAACTGATCGCCGCCACCCGCCCTCTGCCGCCGGACGCCCCAGGTTACCGGCGCGGGATGAAGAACGTCGTTTGGGTCGAGCCAGCTGTCACCGTCGAGGTGAAGTACTTCGAGCGCACCGGCGAGGCGTCCCTGCGGCATGCGAGCTTCGTCCGGATCCGGGAGGACGTGGCGACGGTTCTCCGGCCGACGTCGCCGTGCGCTCCCGCGATGCCAGAACAGCTTGACGCACTCGTTGAGGCGCTTGAGCGTCTGCCGGACGCCAGCGTGCTCACTGTGGACGGTGAATCGCTTCCACTACGCGACCTCAAGACGCCGTTATGGCGCATCGGCGGTAGAGGGAGCGCCGTGACCAAGCGGGACTTGTTGCGGTATTACCTTCGTGTGTCGCCGCGCCTCCTGAAGCACCTCTACGGCAGGCCGCTGACTGTCGTCATGCTGGCCGACGCCGGCGACGAGCCGGTGTACCGGAAATCCCTCAATCTTCGACTCCCGCCCTTTGTGGAGACCGTAGTGCGCGAAAGCGCAGCCGGGCAAAAGCAAGCCATCCTGTGCAACAACCTCCCTACCCTGCTATGGCTGGCCAACGAAGGCGCAGTCGAGTTTCACGTTCCTCATGCTCATAAGGAAGCGGTCGACGCATGCCCGGACTACCTCGCCTTCGACCTCGATCCGTTCATCTATTCGGGACGGGAGCGCGAGGGCGAGGAGCCCGCTTACAACCGCCGTGGCTTCGCCAGGTGCCGTGAGGTCGCGTTCTGGTTGAAGGACATTTTCGACGGTTTTGCACTGCGATCCTTCGTCAAAACGACCGGCAAGACTGGGCTGCATGTCTTTGTGCCAATCGCCCCGACCGTGCCCCCTGAGGTAGCCAAAGAGATTGTGGGCACGATCGGGCGGCACGTCCTCGCCCTCCATCCGGACGTCGTGACGATGGAGTGGCGCGTCGCCGACCGCACCGGGAAGATCTTCATCGACCACAACATGAGCGGCCGTAATCGCACGTTGATCTGCGCCTGGTCGGTGCGCGCGGCGTCGGGGTTGGTCTCGGCCCCGGTGACATGGGAACAACTGCCCCAGATCGATCCCCTCCGCCTGTCGGTAAAGATGAACGTATGCGCAGACCCATGGCAAGAGTTGTTTGACTATCAACAAAACGTGGAGGATGCCTTCCGGCGATGATTCAAAAGAGCAATGAATGGTGCGGCAAAGAACGACCACAGGGAGACAGACATGGCATCACGGGCACTGGCGGAATTTTCGATCTCGTTCGGGTTGGTTTCCATTCCCGTCAAGCTCTATAGCGCGACCGACGAGAAAGACGGCGTCTCCTTCAATTTCATCCACCGCGGCTGCGGGTCGCGGGTGAAGCAGCAGTACATCTGTATCCGGGAAGACGTCCCGGTCGAACGCTCCGACATGGACCGCGGCTTCGAATTCGCGCCTGAAAAATACGTGATCTTTTCGCCAGAGGAGATCAAGGCGGTTGCGGAGCGCGGCCATCACACGATCGACATTGTGGCGTTCCTGCCCGCCGGCGCGGTCGACCCGATCTATTTCGACAAGCCCTACTACCTCGGTCCCGGTAAACGCGGCGAGAAGCCGTACAGCCTGCTGCTTGAAAGTATGCGCAAGTCCAGCCGCGTCGCGTTAGCTCGCTGGGTGTGGCGAGGCAAGGGATATACCGTCCTGGTCCGCCCCGCCGATCAAGAAGGCCTTGTTTTACAGCAACTTCGCTATGCGGATGAGGTCAGACCGATATCCTCGATCGGTTTTTCGCCGACCGAGGTCAAACCGGCGGAGCTGGACCTTGCCTTGATGCTCATCGAGCAAACCGGCCGCGAGACTTTCGATCCCAAGGAATTCCGGGATGATGTGAAGGACCGGATCGAAAAAGCCATTGAAGAGAAGATCCAGGGCAAGGAAATCACGCTGGCCGAGGAGCCGCAAGCGTCAGGCAAGGTCATTGACCTGATGGAAGCACTCAGGGCAAGCCTGGCGGCGCGAGCCGGCAAAACCGGAGCGCCGGAGCAGGCGCCTGCGGCGCCAAAGGCGCGCAAGCCAGTCAAACGCGTTGCAGCACCAAAGACACCTGCTGGAAAGAAAGCAACAGGCGGCAAATGAAGTGGTTCACGGTTGACGATATGCAACGAAAGTACGGCGTGCAGCGGCGCGTCGTATCGGTCATGGTCAAGGGCGGCTTCGTGCAGCCCTCACGCGGGCGCCAACGGGAGTACCGCTTTTCCTTCCGCGACGTCGCCGTGTTGCGGATGGCGCAGGAGCTGTATTCAGCGGGCTTCCCACCCGCCCGCACGGCCCGCTTCCTCAAGCAGATCGCCAACGACCGCGGCGAGCTCGATTTCCCGCAGGTCAGGCTAGCGGCATGCGGGGGCGAAATTGTAGTTCGGGACGGGACGGCGCTGCGCAACCAGCGCGGGCAACTCGTCATCGACTTCCCCGCCGCCGGCGGCGCTGCGGTGCAGCGGCTGGAACGAAAAGCCAAGACGGCCGACGAAGGGGAACTGACCGCCGAACAATGGTTCTGCGCGGGGGTGTACATCGAGGCGACTGACCCGGTCCAGGCGATGTCCTATTACCGCCGCGCGCTGGAGATCGACAGCCGGTATGGCGAAGCGTATGTGAACCTGGTGTGCCTGCTGGTCGACGGCAAACAATGGCTCGAGGCGCATGTCGTGGCAGAGGAAGCAATCGTGCATTGCCCGCATGTGGCGCTGCTTCACTACAACCAGGGCGTGATCAACGAAGAACTGGGCAGGTATCCGCAGGCGCTCGACGCCTACGGGCGCGCGCTCGAACTCGACCCTACTTTGGCCGACGCCCACTACAACCTGCACCTTCTCCATGAGGCGCTGGGTGAGCGCTCCGCGGCGTTCCGACATCTCAAGGAATACCACAAGCTGTCTGATTAAGCCGCGAGGGCGCGGGTGCGGCTGTCCATTCGTCGCCACATCCGTCCCACTACCCAGTTGGCGATACTTTTAATTCGCAGGGGAAACGTTAAACTCTCGCCTCGTGGAACTTCTATGAGTGACGACGGTGGCGACAAAATTTCTCGACTGGGCGCGGTGGGACTTTATCAACCAGAGAATCCCGAAAACGAAGGGAGCAAAGCAGCGGGTGATGCGGCATGGCGAGCGCTTTCACCTTTACTCGCTTCACCATACGTACCTCGACGACCTTACCCGTTCGCTCGCGGACCACTGCCATGCGCGGACTGGAACGCATGTTACCGTTCTAACGCGCTCTTATTGGATCGACTGCAGGCCGAGGGCGACTTGGCACCCTAGTCCGGGCGCAACGACTACTGCCGAGTTGGGTGACCTGTTGGTGGACGTTCGTGTCCGATATCAAGGGAAGCCCGCGTTTAGGAGGGCTGTCCTTATTCAAGGGAAGTGGACACAGCAGTTTGACCAGTTGGACGCTGGCTCCTGCGTGCCAGGAGCAACTAATGCAAGCAATCGTGAAAGAGACTTGCTCGAGGACCATGTGGGCCCCGTTGTCTTGCAGACCAACGGATCCGCGCCAGGTGCGTTAAATCCCATGTTTAATGTGTCGCTCGACGGATTTACCCGAACGCTACTTGGCCATACTCACTACCTTCTGTTCCTCGATGCCCCGACCAGCCCGAATACCCCTGGTGCGCAGCCCTACCTGTGCTTACGGCCGTCATCGCGCATTGCGACCAATGGGAGCTGTCGCCAATACGAAGACATGCTCACTGACCTCGCGGTGCCGTCCACAGCGCCTCCGGACATACACCGGACGCAAGAGTGGCGTATGGCGGTCGATGCGATAAAAAAATGGGCGGCGAACAGGCAGCGCAGTGGCAGCATTTTCGGTGTCCAGAGTTATCCGCATTCGATGGTCGGTTTAGGTGCAGCATTCATCGCAACAACCGGCCCTGGGGGCAACTCCGGTCCTTTGCACCCCGGTAATTCGGGCCCGGATCCGGGGGCTTTACTCGACGAAAGCCAATCAGGATTTCTGATTCTGGAAATGTTAGTAGACTACGCCTCCCCGCCCCCTGCCGGAGGGTAAAGGTTTTCCCGTGCGCTTACGGCGCAACGAGTCGAGGAATGCCACAAGCTGTCTGGATAGGCGGTGCCAGACAGCAAAGGGATGCCTCGACGCGCGGGGCATGCCTTTGGGAATCCAAACCGATACGTCCGCCTGCTCCAGAAGGAGCAAGGCGGAGTATCACCGTATCAAACGGTATTGTATGAAGTTGCAACCAGGTTAGACGGCGTGAGCCTGTTCCTCGTGGAAGCAATCGATGGCTGCTTGACGATCTTCGCCGGCGGCATTGTGGAAGTCCTTCTGAAACTGCAGGGCTTCCGCCAAAGCGTCGGACAAAAACGCATGTGGTTCGCCAACTACAAAAACCGGCTCGCTCGTGTCACCCCATCCCTTAGGATGGACGGTTACCAGTTGGTATTGCTGATCGGGAGTTACTCGGACTTGCAGCTGAAACCCGGATTTACCGTAGCCGTTATAGCTGATCATGGTGCCCCAGACCGGCTGCTCTTCCTGCAGGAGGACGGCCGGATCATGAAACGCCATTTGAGCAAGTGCGAATGCAACCAAAGCAATGATAGTCATGTTGTTTCCTTGTAATGAGTGCGGTCGCCCGCGGTGTAGTTACGCCGCTTCAGCACAAAGCTGTTGCGGATTGGGATCGACGAGTTCACTGAGGGTCACCGGCTTCCAGCCCTCCCCCGGCACGTAACGGCCCGGAGAAAAACTGCAGCGCCACGGTCCCTCACACTGCGCGTCCAGCTCCTGGAAGCGAGCTTCGACGGCAGCCAGGACATCGGGCGTGACGGGATCGAAGTAGCCGTGACGGCGAACGATTCCGACCGACGACATCACCTCGCGGTAATACGTCTCACGGTCGTTGCGCCAGACGCGGCCGGCGTTCTCTTCGAAGTCCTTCAGGTACCAGTCGGGATCCATGTATCGGACGCTGATGCGTTCCCCAGCAAGGGGGCCGGTCAGCACGCGATAGTCACCTTCGCCCCGGTAGTCGGAGAGAAACTGGATTTTCGCCATGGCGGTCATGCTGTCCTCCCTTCGGCCATCAGCTGAGCCCACGAGCCCGCGTACCGGGTCATGCACTGCTGCTTCTTGGGTTTCGGGGGGGTATAGCTGTCCACCGTGACACCGGTTTCGTCGTCGACGATTTTCCAGGCACGGTCGCCCCGCTTTGCGGGAGTGTGAAACGGAAGGTGAGCGACGCTCATCTTCATGATTTCACTCTTACCAAAGATCAGGCTGAGCATTTCATGGTCCTTTCAATTGAAAGAAGGCCACAAGCAAGCGCCAGCCGAAGCTGGGCTTGCAAGGGCAAGTTGATAACGGGACTTAAGCAGTAACAGTCGAACGCGGGGACAGAACACGGATGGTCTTGGGGACCATAATCGTTTTTTCAGTCACCTCGTACTCATCGAGCATGTCGATGAAGGCCAGGCGAAGCATGTCGGCCGCCTTGTGAAACTCGCAGACGAGATCCACACGGGCTTTCAGGCTGTTCTTGCTCAGTTCGTACACATCGGAGGCATTCACGCCGCCTCGGGTCTCAAGGTAGCGCGGACGGACCGTGTAGTTGACACGCTCCTTGCCGCACACACCGCAAGCGGCAGTCGCCGAACAACCACGCAGCTCCGTCAGGAAACGGCGGATGAGCGTGAGCTTGGCGTCGTCCGGAATGTCGAGAGCCTGAATCGCGCTTTGGCCGAGGTAGGTTTCGGCACGCCACGAGAACTGGCTCTTCAACACTTCGCCCGCAATTGCAGCCTCTGCCGGGTCAGTGAACTTCGGGGGAACCTTCATGAAGTTGCGCTGGCCGCAGTGAACGCAGTGCGAGTGATGCTCGATGGTTTTGTAGTAGGAGTGGTACAGCACGAGGTAACCCGACGAACGGCCGTTAAAGCCGATCGTGTAGTCACCGTTGTACTGCCGGGTGAAGTCGTCGATGACATGATCGATTTCGTGATGGAACTCCGTTCCGCTGCAGGCGATATCCCACGCGCGGTCCTCCAACTCCTTGCTCAGGCCCAGGCGATGGACCTTCACATTGAGGGAGAATCCGGCCGAGCGGCGATCCCCGTACGTCGAATGACTTTCCAGAAATTCGATCATCGACTTTTCGGAGCGGCGGTCTACCTTGCCAGTTGTAAAGAATGGTTTCATTGCGTCCTCTCATGGATGAAAAGAGAGGGAGCGCGCCATGCCCCCATGTGGGAGAAGGTGTGCTCCCCAGGGGGTTGAATTACTGATTGGCTGCCCAAGCGATAAACTCGGACGTGAGTTGTTGCGACAGATCGGCCACGGACGGACCCCAATCGAAATTGGTGGCCGCAACGCGTGTGATCTGAAGACGCGGGATGCTGCTGGCAAAGAAACCAATGGTCCGATGTCCAACATTGCCCCATGTCTTGCTTTGAGCGAAATCGCAGAATTTCACTCCGTCATACCCTTTTGCTTCAAGTCGCCGGAACAGGCCGACTTTCTTGTAGTCGAGGTCGAGCAGGTCTGAATCACGATCGCCGGCGAGGTCGAAGATTTTCATCTCCTTCCAGCCGTCGATGATCAACAGCCAACCGGGCTTTTTCCAATCCGCCTCAGCAAAGACGTGCCCCCTTTCGGAGAGCGACTTCACTTTGAGCCAGTAGCGTTTGTCGCTGCCGTGCTCTGCGGGTGACTGATAGCCAAGCTGATCCTCCACGTACCGGACAATGTCACGGTAGGTCGGATGCCCTTCTACGATCCTGAAGCTGGTTGCCCGGCCCATGTGATCGTAGGTGCAATCGTCCATTGCAAATCCCATGTGGTTCCTCGCGATGTCACTGCAGGGGCTCATGTGGGGTTGCGCGGGACGCACACGTTCGTCCATCTGATAACTGTTGATGGAGAGCAGAGTTGACCCCCCGGCTTCGGGGATGTAGTTCTGCCCAACGGTTGGGGAGAAAGCGGCGCAGAACAAACCGTCATAACCGCCGGGTCGTGGAACGAGAAAATCGTTACACGTGCCGTGGTAGAGGTAGTTCGGGCGCAGCAAGTCTGCCTTGATGATGGCGGCGTCGGTCAAGTTCATGCCCGGCCCCCTTAGTGAACGCTGTGATTACGCGGATTCATGCCCAGCGTGTTGCGCGCCGTGCAGTACACGTCCCACAACTGCTCGCGCAGTGCGGGTTGCATATCGAACGTCTCCAACACACGTGACGCAGTAGACGCATTACCGGCCATTTCAAGCAGGCGTGCGTGCTGCTGGCGTTGCCAGGATGAATCTGTAACAAAGGTTCTTGGTTGCATGGTGCACTCCTTTTTTGAAAAGAAAGGGAGAGCACCAAGCCCCGAGAGGGAGAAGGTGAACTCCCCACGGGATTGAGATAGCGGCCCGGTAATGGGCTTGCGACAGGCATGGATGGTGGTCCATGCTATTCCGCTCCACTATGGAGCTGCTGCGACAGAGCGCAACACGTGCACAGGGCACAAGAAACCAGCATTCCGGTGAAGCTGTCACGAGAATGCAGGCTTCTGGGAGGGATGCACCGGATAGCGCGAGGCTATCCGATGGCATCTTCCAGAGTCTTACTGTTCTGCGAACCGGCCGTAGCGGCGGACCTGTACCGAGTACCGGTCGCCGATGCGGCGGATCTGGTAGCTCAGGTCATCGACACCCTCGGTAGGAAGGGTGCCGAAGACGCCGTGCAGGATCACCGTGACAACGGCGAACTGCCACGACCAGGCGACATAGGCGATGAGACAGAGTGCGAGCGCGACAAAGGCATACACCCGTGTCGTTCGCATCTGGTCCAGCGCGAAGCCGTTCATCGGACGCTGTTCCACGATTTCGAGGAAGTGGTTCATTCGTTCGGCGTAAGCGTTGCGAATGACCGCCAGCGAGATATAGAGCAGCGCCGTGATGCAGGCGTACTCCACAGCCATCCAAAACAGATCAGCAAGATTGATTGAATCGAAGTTCATGATGCTCTCCTTAAGGGAAGGAACGAGCGAAAGCACCATGAGCCCGTTGCGGGTCATAATGCGTCCCGCTCAGGGTTGAAAAATTGAAGTTGCTTACCGGCTGGTGCCGGCGGCTCGGCGCAGTCGCATCCCGAAGGGCACGAAAGACGTCTTGATGCGACGTAGTGCAATGGTCAGCAAAGATTGCTGTTGAAGCGCAGTCAGTTCCGCTTGCAGCTGGGCGTGAGACACGGCGACAGAAGTCAGATGGCTGTGCAACCATTTGTACTCCTGATACCAGTAGTGGCCCAAGCCGCGAAGCGTATCGTTCGCTCGCCGGATTGTCTCGAGTGTGTCTTCGGTGCCCCGAAACTCACGTTCGATATCATCCAGACGGTCGCGCAATTCGGCTTCGTCCAGTTGCTCGACCCGTCGCGTGGCAAGTCGGATTGCATTGTCGATGTCGCCGATCACAGAGTCGATGAGCGGGCAGGTGTTGTCGGGAATGGCTCCCGCCGCCTCTACCAGCTGATCGATATCGGGAATGTCGTCCACAGGGTTATACATGGCGCACCCATCTGCTATCGCACGACACGAAACAACCAATGACTCTGGGTAGGGATTTTGCGGCGATTGCGAAACAGCGCGGTAATGCGGTTGTCCCACGTACAGAGCGCATAGACAGCGGTGCCCGTGTAGTAGGCGTACAGCAGAACCATCAGCCACAGCTCGTTCCGAACCGAAACGGCGATCAGTGCGAGATTGCCGACAATCCACCATACGAAGCCAGAAGCTTCCTTCCGGGCGACGTAGAAGTTGCCGACGATACCAGAGATCAGGATCACGGCCTGTATGCCAAACGATGTGTCGATATTCATAGAGACTCCTTGGAAAAGAGATCGCTTGCGCGAGATTGAGGAATGCCGGCGGCTGCCGGGTATTTTGCGAGAGGCTCTGCCGACAGGTCGGTCGAGCTATCTGTCTCCGCGACGGAGACCATGCGCGTGATGCGCAAGCGTGCCAACGGCACAAGAATGATTGCGGGGATGCGCGTGCAAGCCCCTTCCACAAGGCGTTTCGGTACTTGTGGGAGAGTCCTGGATGCCGGAATCGGGCGCGCGAACACGCTGCAGGCCTGTGTCAGGCTGGCGCGTCGTTTGAAAGGTGGGTGTTGCGGTTGATAATGCGCTTCTCGCCGCGCTGGCGCCCTTAGGGGATTTGGGCATTCTGCCAATATCGGGCGGCCCAGTCAATCGCCGTATGGTGCCCTTTCGGGCACTTTACAAGGCCGTTTTGGTGGCATGCCGCCCGGAGATGGCCCAAGTGGAGTCCTCTTCGCTGCATATTTGACTGGGCAGCCGCTGCCGGTAGGATAGGTGGCATGACAAAGGCTGACATTGGGGAAAAAGTATGAATTACGGGCAGGCGCAAGCAGTCATGGTGCTGGTTGGGGAACGCATGGGTTTCGAAATGTCCAATGCGGGCGTGGCAAAGCAGGTGCTCGAAGGCGCGACCTTGCACCCAATGCGCTTTGCTGACCTTGAGCGGGAGGCGGTCGAGCTCAACAATCGGTTGCGCACTCAGCCGTCGTCGATTGCAAAGGCAAATAAATTGGGCGGCGAGGTTGCCGCAGAATATGGATTGAACTAACCAGAGGGGTACTACAAAATGGCGAAAAAGACAATGCGAATGAGTTGGGGTAATGCGGCTGCCCTGGTTTTTCTGATGTGGGTCGTGATAGCCGGAATTGACCGGCTCACATGGGTCAACGGTGGATCGGGGTTGCAGGGTTTCGTTAGCGCGGGTTTCGTGGCCGACCTGCAGTTGCCCGGCTGCGAAGGCCGCGGGATCGAGTTCAAATCCGTATCCAAGGGGCGTGTCGCGTATCGATGCAATATCCTGGACGGGAATGGGAGCGTGCCGATTTGGCCACTTCAACGCACTGGCGAAACCGACCGCCTCGGTCCGGTCATCGCGCGCGTGTTCCCGAGCTGGGCGGGATAAGTAATCCGAGGGTGACGAAGGCCGGGAATGTCTGGGCCACGGCGAGGTCGGGGTTGGGCACCAGAAGTTAGACAAGAGACAAAGGAAAGTGACAATGGCTGGCAATACTTCACCCGATGCCGACGACGCGAGGCGGCAGGCGGCGATCGACGCGATTCTGTCGAACGACGAAGCCAGCAGTGACGACGAGCTCATCGCGCATTTCCAGACCTTCGGTCTGACGGAAGCCGAAGCACGCAACCAGGTGGCGCGGCGCACTGCCATGCTCAATCAACGCCTTGATAGCGGCGGCAAGCTCCCGTGACAGCTCACCACGATAAAATGATGGCTTCGCCATGGATAAACAAACATTGGCTGGCGATCCAGCGCATTGTTGTTTGCGTCATGGTGGCTGTCGTAGCGTCTCTGGTTATCTTTGTGGCGCAGCGCGTAGCCGTCGGCGCGGTCGCAGATAGCGCGGTGCACAAAGCGACGGGACTGGCATCTCTCCTGGTCATGATATGGGCGCTTACCGTTTTCTGGCTCGTGCTGACCGGGCGGCTCGATGCGAAGCTGGTGAAAACGCGTCAGCTATTGCGTAGGCCCGAGCTCGTTGTGGACAACACCAAATAGCCGTTAAGGGAATACGCGTTGAAAATGAAGATTAAATGGTGGTATTGGATTGCCTTCTCATGGCTGGCGGCTGTCATCCTGCGACAGATTTTGCCTCGCACCGCCGCGGTCGAGGCTGCTTTAATCGTGGTGATCTTCTCCGGCGGTCTGCTGTCGATCTTCGGGGCGGGCTGTGACCGAGACTCCACGAAGCAGGATGGATAAATGCAGAGAAGCGAAGACTGGAATGGAACACGAATGCCTGCGAACTCCGACGCCCAAACGCTCCGCTTAATCAAGAAAGCTGCCCGGCTGAGGGAGCAGAAGAAATCCTTCACTGAGATCGCGACGCTCCTCGACGTCTCGCCCGCACGGGCCCGGCAATTGGTTGCACGCGGCGAGCAGCTGGGGACGGAGACATACAACGGGAAGCTCATACCCCCTGCGCTCAAGCAGGCTATGGCGCGCGGAGGGTTTAGCAATCCGGACGACGTCCGCTGCGCGCTTCTGGATGGTCAATTTCGACTGACCGGCCGGACCTACCCTCCCACCACGGTAGACGGTATCGGCAGGGCGAAATTTTTGCTGATATGCGCGTTTTTGCGCGTCAACCCGGCGAAGCTGCCCTTTGCCGCGCCACCGGAGGTTCGTATTGCGCGGGCGATCGCCAACGGCGACCCCATTGATGAGGCTGCGTTTGAGGTGATCGGCAACGCAAACCACCTTCGTAGCGTCTTGCAGTTCGCAGCACGCCTGACCAAGCATCTATCCCCTGCGGCTAGAAAGCGATTCCAGGAATGGGGAGTAAAAGGTCGATAGGAGGCTTCAATCTACCCTCGCAAGGCGGTTCCGGCCGCGGCGCTCTGGCACGCAAGATGTAGAAGGGACACTGCTAAAGAAAAAAGCCCGAGACCTTTTGGGAGGTCCGGGCTTTTTTGCATCAGATGCGATTGCACCTGTTCGCTGCGATTGAGCGATTGAGATTGCCGAGGTGTTCGAGTATCGGCACTGCGACATATCTGGCGGTGTTCAAGGCATCGACCTTGCTGCGGTCGAATGTCTCAAACAGCACCTTCCCTGTCGCTTTCTCGCTGATTACCCAGCTCGATGAAGGCCTTACCATGGCTTGTGTCCTTCCCCATTAACCGGCATAAGCGCCGTAACGTGCAAGGATCGCCTTGATGGTCGCGAAGTCCTTTGTGGCATCTTCGGACATCTTGCGAGACGGGCCTGCCATGAACTCCGACACCTGGTTGATGAGTCCGACACCGATGTCCTCGGCGGCGAACTGACCGGCAGTGTCGACAAGGATCTCGATGTAACGGGTGCGAGCCTTCTCATCGCCTTCCTCAATGCCGGCGTCCGGGTGGTCGGCCATTTCTTCAGCGATGCCACGAATTGCTGCGTCGTGGTCGTTCGCCCAGATGCATTCGCAGTAGTCGCCCTCCTCCGAATTGCTCGGGTTCCATGGAAGGGTTACTCTGAAGAACCGCTTGTGTGTGAGTTGCGTTGTCATTGTTTGCTCCGGTTGATTGTGGTGCGGAGCAGCGCCCCACGCGGGGTGCTGCAAACCGCGTGGGTTGATGTATTGGTGCTTCGATTAGGGCGTGAGGCGATCCACGATTTCCTGCGCCGTTGCCGACGAGGTGCCTACGCTGTTGGCGCCGTAATTGGTATCGTCAACGGCATAAACGTCCTGGATCAGACCTTCATGGGTGATGTTGAGATGCAGCTCAGCGTTGACCGAGCCATCGCCAGTGGCTTCTTCCTTGCCCTGGTCATTGAAGGTGACGTCCGTAAATATGACACGGACACCGTCCGGAGCGTCGTGGTAGGTGCGGCCGCCGTCGGTGCTAACTTTAAGGTTCATGCGATTTACTCCAAAGGAATGCCCAATATGGAGAATCGCTCACCCTTCCGGATGATGATTCCCGGCTGGGCGAGGTTGTGAAATGTCGGGAAATCCGACGTTGCGAAAGGCATGCCGCAAAAACGGACATGCATCTGTTCCCGAGATGGGAACCAAGCGCGCGAAGCGCTTGCGTGCACGGGGCACAGTAGATAGTTCGAGAGGATACGAGCAAGCCCTCTCCCGAAATAGTCTTAATCCCTTTCGGCAGAGTCCTGCAATGGAGGAGTCGGAGGTGGTGAAACGTTGGCTATGCGCTTCTCGCCGCGCTGGCGCCCGAAGGATGGAGCGATTTTGCCCCGTTTCGGAAGGATCGTCAAATCAAGGTAATCCCCGCGCAAAGGCGGTAACATAGGTTTGCCCTACTGTTCACCGGAGTCGTCATGCCGTTACGCGCCCTGCGTCAATATGCTGCCTGCGTACTATTTTTGACCGTCCCTGCCGTCGCCGCTCCGCTCCCACACACCGGGCAAACGGTCAATGGCATGTCCAAAGCATACGGGTTCCTCTTGGGGCAGGAGATGTCGCTGGATCGCATCGAGAAAACCTACCCTTCCGCCGCAGGCCAAGTCGAACTGGTAAGGCTGGGCTTTAATGCCAAATTCCCTGAGTTGAAAGCCAAGCTTGAGGCGGAGCTGCGCGCCGCATTGAAGGACAAATTTGGCGCCTATCGGGACGAAATGATGAAGCAGATGCCCATCTCCCTAGCCAAGCAGCAGATGGCGCCCGAAGTGGCGGAGCGATTTCTGAAGATTGTCGAGTCGCGCGCCAAGGGCGACGAAATTGACCCGGAGATCCTGCGCTACATGCTGGCGGTCCAGTATGCGAAGAACCCGGCGGGCGAATTTGCCGGCGGCTTCCAGCAGCGATATCGCACCGACGGGTCAGGGAAGGCGCTCGGTGTGAAGCTTTCGCTCCGTCTGCCGAAGTCATGGCAGGGCAAGGACGGCGACCGTCCGCATATCCAGCAGAAATGGGTAAGCGCTGGCGGCACCGAGACCGGGATGTACATGCTTTATATCAACGACAGCGGCGAGAAGGTGGATCCGACGCGGCGCGAGCTCGAGGAATTGGTGAAAACTGGCGAAGTGAAGTCCTTTGTCGACGAAGGTGGCAAGATCAACGCTGCGGGAGTGGTGCAGCTGGAGCGTAGGAACGCGCTCTGGATCGATACCAGTATCCGCCTTGAACGCGCCGGTCTGGCGATGTACCAGCGCGGCACGATCCATTACGTTTTCACAGGCGGTAAGGTGGGGGGTCTGTTCTGCCAGGTCACTGCGAAGGACAGCGACGCGGCCAAGGCCGATGCCACTTTCAACGAGATCAAGCCGCTTTGCAACCTAATCTTGAACAGCCTCGTCCTTGAACAGGTTTATTGAAGACCCACCCAGGAGAAACGCATGGAACAGAACACCAATGAAGCACAAACTTCGGTGCAAAAGAGCGGTAAGTGGTACGACTACGTGTGGCCGGCCCTCATCGGGCTGCTTCTGTCGAAGCTCTTCGGCCTGGTCGGCGCACTGTCATCAATGGTGATCTTCTTCGCCGTGAAGCCGCGCTTCGGCACGATTGCGGCTGTGCTCGCCTCCGCAGTTGGTGGCGTCGCAGTGGCCTTCATCCTTGCCATGCTTATTCGATAACCATCGGAAGCAAAAGCGGTCGCTGCTGCTTGGGGAGGTCGTCTCACTGCCCCTGCCCGTTCGCGAAAAACGCGGCGAACGCATCGGCCGCCGCATCCCACGGAATCGCGATCGACGACACCGCGTGCTCCCCCTTCAATGTCACCAATACCTTGCGCTGTCCAGTCTCCCGCAGCTCCAGTTGCGCTCCGGATGCGTCGTCGGACCGGAGCACAATCTCTTTAGGAGGCACGCCTGCTGATGCCGGGTCAGGCTCGCGCTGAACCGCGCCCGACTGGTATGCAACGATGGCCTTCTTGAGAATCCGACGGTTTCCGTCCGCGATGAACCACCGTTTCTCGGCTTCCCTCCATATGCCCTGGCGTCGTAACAGCGTCGCGATCGTGTTGTAGCTTCGCTCCGGATGATCGGGTGTGACGTGGAATCCTCCCGGCGCCTCGCTCACAACCAAATCGCCGATTCGGCCAGTGGCGATGGGCGTAGCCGCAATGGCGGCTTTCCTGCGCGCGATTAGCCCCGATACTGCCGCCAGCCGCTGCCCGTCCACAATCAGATCGAGAAAGGTTTTGATGGCCGTGGACCGCTTTTCGCGGACCTCACGCGGCGCGGTAACGGCGACAGGTTCGGACACCCATGCGTTGACGTTTTTCGCCCGCTTGGTCTGCACAAACCCTGTTTCGGCAAATACGGCGGCGACGTCCCGCGCTTTTAGAAGCCGTCCGAATACCTCGGTCTCGGTCGTGATGAGGACAAGCGCTCCGTCCGATTGCTGCTTTAGGCGTGCAATGCCGAATTGCCCGAGGTCAGTTGAAGGTTGACGCGCTTGACCCATCGTGTTCTCCTCGCCGCCAAATTAGCAGCTTATATCCGTGTTGTTCGGTCGGCCTGGTGGCTTGCCGTAATTCGATTTTCGTGAACTGGTGCCCTAATATGGGTACATGGACAAGCTCACTAAACATCTCGTCATCGCAGGCCAGCAGTGCCCGCGTATGCTTTGGTTGCACAAGAACCGCGCTGATCTGCTCCCGTCCGAACTGGAGTCCGAACGGGACGTCGACGCCCTCGACTTCAGCCTTTTCGGGAAGAAGGCATGGGCGAAGAACACCCGCACCGCGCCGCTCTCGTCCTTGGTTGCGATGGAAGTGCCGCCTGCGCTGGCGTCCGGCGAGCCGGAAATCTATTTCGACACGCCGTTTGAGCGCGACGGCATCTTCGTCAAGCTCGACGTGCTGGCGATTCAGGACGGGCGTACCGAGATGATTAAGTTCAAGTCGTCTACCCGCGTCAAACCGCATTTCATCACCGACTGCGCCATTCAAGCGTGGGCGGCGGAGGCCGATGGCCGCCGGTTCGACTCGATCAAGCTCGCCATCGCCGACTCCAAGGCCCAGTACGACGGCGATCCGCGCTCCGTCCTCGCCTTGCAGGACGTGACCGAACAGGTACATTCCATCATCGATCTCGTCCCCGCATGGATTGAGGAATCGCGGCGCATCCTCGCAGGGGAAATGCCGGATGTTCCGGCGGCTCCCACATGCGGCTCGCCGTATGACTGCCCTTTCCAGAGCTTCTGCCACCCGGCTTGCGCCACCGAATACCCGCTGTCCATTCTCGGTCGCAGCAAGGATGTGGCGGAACTTGGCAAACAGGGTGTGCTGGACGTGCGGGACGTGCCCGCTGGCTCCTTGAAGTCGAAGGTCGCCGAACGGCTGCGTCGTATTACCGCGTCGGGCAAGGCAGAACTCGATCCGAAGGCGGCTGATTTCCTCGGTTCGCTCGGCTACCCGCGATTCCACCTCGACTTTGAGTCGGCGCAGACCGCCGCCCCGATGTGGGAAGGCGTGCGGCCTTACCAGCAGGTGCCATTCCAGTGGTCGTGCCATATCGAGGAATCGGACGGCGCTATCAACCACCGTGAGTTCCTCGACCTCACCGGCGACAACCCGCAGCGCAGATTCGCCGAAGCACTGATCGCAGCCGTCGGCACTCGTGGCCAAATCTTCGTGTACAGCACGTTCGAGCGCGACCGCCTGAAGGAGCTGGCCGATCAGTTCACCGATCTTGCCCCTGCTATCGAGCGCATACTCGTGCGTATCGTTGATCTGTTGCCCGTTGTCCGATCCAGCTACTACCACCCGCAGATGAAGGGGTTGTACTCGATCAAGGTCGTGCTCCCGATCATCGCCCCGCAGTTGGGTTATGAAGACTTGGGCGACGTGGCAAACGGTGTGGCAGCCCAACGCGCCTACATGGAGGCAATCGCGGCGGACACCGCTCCCGAACGGAAAGTGGAACTTCGGGACAAGCTGCTGCGCTACTGCGGTCGGGATACCGTCGGCTTGGTCGCTCTGGCACACTTTCTCGAAGGTCGGTTCGATCCTCACGCCGCGCTCTTTGTGAAGTAGCGGCGCGTCACGCGCCGGTACGCATCGACTCTTCCTCGGTGATCTCATACGGGCAGGATTCGTCCTGCTCGTCTTCGACTTCCGTCGGCACCTGAGACATGGTCGGAGCGCGGTTGTTGAACAGGATCGCGGCTAATCGGCTGTCCGGTGACGGCCGGCTGGCTTCGGCCAGAACTTTCTCCAGGCGCCCCGGCGTGGCAGGTTCGTCAGCCCGCGCGGGTGCTGGTGCATCGGCCAGCAGTTGCTGCACTGGCGCCACCGCGCGGCGCTCGGCGTCGCAACCGGCGGCGAGCAGGCAGGCAATCATCAATAGAACGGGGCGCAGATACATGCGGCGATTCTAGCGTCTTACCGTGACAAGGATGCCGGTCTAAGATGACCAAAATGGGCAACTTAAGACGGCTTTCCTGCGGAAGCTGGCTTGGGGGTGGGTTTTGCTTGCCGGCGGCGACCCGAGGAAGTGCCCCGGGCGCCCCAGTTGCAAGTCCCCAATGCCCCGGAAAACCTAAAATCCGCTTTGTTGTTGGAGTCGGTTGTTCTCTCTCCGGACAAACGTGCAAGATAGCTCCTGGTCGCCAATATCCACTTCGCCTTTACCTCGTCTGAAGCGGCGTGGCCAGCCTGCCAGGAGATGGGCCGCGTCGATCGGCCGGGACACAGGGATGGTCGTGAAGTGCTCTTCTTCTTCCCTGTATCGCGTGTCTACAGCACGTCGTCGGGGTCGCTGTCACCGTTGAACCATGCGCTTTCGACCGCCCTCGTAGCGGCTGAAGTTCAGCTGTACCAGCCCCGTGAGTTGCTCATCATGCCTGTTGGGAACAGGCGGAAGGATCAAAAAGGCAACGTAGACTGGCCTGTTCCCGCCGTGTTCGACGCGTTCAATGCTATTTTTGCCACGATTTCGCTCGTTGTCCGCCGTGCAGTCTCCCACTGGTTGACCATGTCGACGATCCTGCAGCGGGCGGCGCGGGTAAAGCCAGGCGTGCGCGCACCATACTTGCCGTCATAACAACCGGTGATCTCGTAATCCTCCGGCAGCGGCGGGATCTGCGGATGTAAGTCTTTTGCGGCGTCCTGGTAACAGTCCCATCGTATGGAGAACGCTTGCCGGCCGATGGTATTCATGAACTGCCGATGTTCCCGCCCGTTACTGTCGACGGTGAACACGTTATTGCCGACTTTCTTGTACAGGCCGACTACGTACACCTTACCCTCCCGCTGGCGCAAGATGCCTCTCTCCGCGGCCAACTCCATTAGTGATCGGTCACTGACACTCATGAGCCTTCGGTTCCAGAGCAGGTAGTTGGCCAGCAGGCGCGTGTCGCTGTCCTGGATCAGCGCGCGGGTATTGAAGGCATGCAGGACTTTGCCCCATGCTGACTCAATGGCCCAGACGCGAGCGTCGTCGGGGTGAGTCGTGTTCGACGTCGTGCACGAGACCGAGCAGAGCGCTGTCTTTACCGCGCGGGCGATCGCGTACTCGGTTTCATCTGCGATCTTTTGTGGCCGCTCCAGTGCGGCGAGATTCGACAGGATCAGGCGGTGATACTCGTCACGGTCGGCGTTTGCGACGGCGGCGGCAATCTGTGCGGCAAGTGTATTGTTGGTCATGTGAAGGTCCTCCTGAAACCCATGCTATCGAAGGCACCTCTCCCAATCCAATTCCGGCGAGCCAATTTTCCGAAAATTGACATCGAAGGTGTGTCCGATAGCATGGAAGGCACCAATGAACCGACAGGAAGGAGGTGGAACGATGGCGGCAGTCAAACAGGTTGCAACCCCCACGGGCGTGTCTCCTTCGCTCGTGCGCTCAGTCGTGCCCGGCATTGTGGGGGAACTGCGTGTGGATAAAGCGCCCTTCGGGTTCCGGATTACCCATCCAACGAAATTCAATAAGCGCGTGCATACATGGCTGAAAGAAGTCGGTGCGCGCTGGAACCACGACTGCTGGGAAATTGCCGCCGTCCTCGAAGTCGGACTCGCCCAGCGCCTGCGCCGCTACGAGCGCGAATGTGAAAAGACAGGCCGCACATACGAGAAGCTGGCGGCAGCGTTAGAGAAAGAGGCTGCAACGCCGCTTGGATTCAAAGGCGACGGCTACCACATCGTCTTTCGGACCGACACCTATTTCGTTGCCTTCCCCTTTCATCCGCGCCTTGTCGCAGAGATCAAGCAGATCCCGGGAAAGCGGTTTGTCGACCACGAGTGGCGCATTCCGGTGACCTCGTACGGTGAGTTCGCATCGTTCGCGCACCGGCTTCGGCAGGCGTCGGAAAAGCTCGCCGCGCCAAATGACGCAGAGCTTGGTGGTTTGGCGAAGGAAGCCGCCGCAAGTCTTGCGTCGAATACCTCGGGGGTGCGGGTCAAGCTCGACGGCAAGCGTTACCAGGTCAGCTTTGACGCCACGGATGGAGGCGACTTTCTCCTTTCGCATGTTCCCGGGGCGTTCTGGCACGACAAGACAGGCGTATGGTATGCGCCGGTCTCTTCATACGACAGCCTGTGCGGCGCTTTGCTGCGCATCCGGTCGCTGCTCATCGATGCCCGTTCGCCGCAACCGCCAGCGCAGGGACTCCTGCTATAGATGGACAATGCCGAACCGATACATCAGATCGCCCTGCCATCCGCCGCGCTTCCGTTGCAAGTTGCGGCGCGTCATCCGCGAGCATAACGTCCAATGGCAGCGGCGCCTCTATACCGGTTTGCGTGACGCGATAGGCGTCTCGCTGGAGTGTATCTTCCGGCTGACTTAGGATGACAGCAGTTTCGCTTTCGCCTTTGCGAACTCTTCGGCAGTAAGTGAACCACTGGTATGCCGCGCGGATAACTCTGCGAGCTGAGTGGCGAGGCCTTTGTCCTCAGCGATCGCAGCAGGTTGGGTTTCGGCTGGCGCCTGTCCGCCTTGCTGCATCTGTATCACGACCCCGACCCATGTTCTCGCGGTGCCATCGTCGATGAAACTCAGTGCAAAGGCAGGCCACCGTGCGCCAGTGAGATAGATGGTGAGGTCGTAGAACGTCGTGACCTGGCCCTGTTGTACTTCGAAGGAGGCAAAGCCGTTCTTCTTGATCTCGTCGTTCTGCAAGCGCACTTGCCGCGATGCAAGGTCATACCCGGTCACCTGTCCGCGGCCCACAATGCATCCGTCGATTTGGTCGCCAATGAGCGCTGCAAGGGCAATTTTGGTTGGTCCCGAATCGCAGGCGATGACCTTACTAGCGCTCGCTGCGCAGTAGCTCGCTGATGCAATGCTGAAACCTGCGTTTGACTTCAGCCATTGCGTAAGGCGGTCCATCTTTCCATGCACTTTCTTCATATCCAAATGATGGCCGAGGAAAAAGCCGCCGAAGAATACAACGAGGCCCCCGACTAAGCCGACAAGAAAGCTCGGTTTAAGGACGAACCCGATGATGATCCAAACAACGAAGCCAACAATGGGGAGGACGATAAACATGGTTCTCGGGATTGAAAGGGGAGCTGCGATTGTACCTTGATCGGTCAAAGGGCTCGCGGACGTGGCCATCGGGAATTGGAAATTCCCTGACCCGTTTCATAGGATGGTCGCATTGAGTACAAGGAACGAATAATGGGACAAGCAAAACAACGCAGGTTGGCAAGTGCGTCGGTAGATCCGGCTTTAGTGGCAGACATGGCACGGATCGCTTCGGCGGTCCGCCGCCTCTGCGCGGCGTCCAGTGCTCGGCTGGGTAGCGACTGCGCCTTGCATGCGGCCTTGTCGGCTGCGCTGCTTGAGCGGCTCGGCTATTCTGCCCGCGTCGTAGCCGGTTTCGCGGGCTGGCGCACCGGCGCCGGCCCCAACGATGTGATCTTCCATGCCCCGATGCCCGACATGCCGCCGCCGAAACCCAACGAGCTGCCGTTTCATGTGTGGGTTGAAGTAGGAGGCGTCCTGTTCGACCCCACGACCTACCAGATCCGCCAAAAAGCCGCGGAGCTTGATATGCTCGACGGTCAAACTACCGGTGTCGATTGGTGCCCCGACTACCTGGCTGTCCACCTCGCCTCAGTGCTATCGCTTCGCTCTGTCATCGGAGGCACCGCAGGCGCCTACTACTATCAGCGCGAGCCATTGGTGGAGGAAAAGGTTCTTGGCGCCGGCTTCGGCGCCGATCCGGATGACATCGCGATGGCGTGGTTCCTGTTCCGCCAGCAGGACATTGCCGTGCTTGGGCGAAACCACTTCACGCTGGATCACGTATAAGCGCTAGATCTTCAGGCGGAGGTTGTGCTCCGCTGCAATCCTGTCCAGCATATGCTTTTTGAGCGATCGGAGGTCCTTCAGCATGGCCTCCGCCTCCGGCCCCTCACTGCCCTGGTACTTGTCGATCAGGGATAGCACAACCAACACATCCTTGAATCCCATCGCGTCCAACAGTTCGGCGCGCTTTTCCTTCGGGATTTTTCCCCACAATTCCGAAACCCACGGGCGGCCGACGGCCAGGAGCCACTTCGGCTCCGGCTTACGGCCGTTCTTCCAGTCCGACATCTGCTGCGGCGTCGGCGGTGTGTCGCGCCCGGCACGCAGCCTCAACCCCTCCGCAATATCTACTAACAGGAGATCGGTCATTTCATAGATCAAACCGATGACCGTATCGGTGTCTCGGTGAGCGTTTGTGCGGGGCATAAAAGGGCTGTCGTTACGGGGTAACGGTGATGCGGCGAGTATTGGGCCGTAACACCGTTACGCGGAATGTAATGCCGGAATATTACCACTTTATTTGAGAAGTACTGTGCCCGCCTGGCTCTTGTCACGGTGCTTCCGCTGGCTGTTTGAAGGTTGCAATCTGCGAAAACATTGCGTGCGATGGGCGACCGGAAAAGCCGATGCCGTCAGGGGTTCTGGAAATTTGAATTTGCGTTGCCGATGCGTAGATTGGGTGACAGCAACGAATCAATTTCACGAAAAGGAGAACCTCACAATGAACCACGCAGACTTTCCGACGCAGCGCCTTCCCCTGACTTCTCTCGTCATCGGTGACAACCCCCGCACGTACTTCGACCAGCAGGAGATGGACGAGCTGATCGCAGCCGTTCGCGCCAAGGGCGTGATCCAACCGATCCTGGTGCGTCCGCTTGGTGACGACAAGTACGAAATCATCGCCGGTGAGCGCCGTTACCGCGCTTCCATCGCCGTGTATGGCGAGAGCGGCACCATTCCGGCAATGGTTGCAGATGTGACCAAGGAAGAAGCCGAGGACTTGGCGCTGATCGAAAACACCGTTCGCGCCGACATGAGTCCCACGGAAGAAGCCGAAGCCGCCTACAAGCTGCTCGTCCGTTACAACAACGACCGCGACGAGGTTGCGCTGCGCCTCGGTTGGCCGGTGTCGAAAGTTGAGCGCCGCGTTGCACTGATGCGCTGCGCTCCTGAGGTTCGCGTCGCCCTCAACGAGCGCCGCATCCTGCTCGGCCACGCGGAGCTTCTGGCCGCGCTCCCGACAGAAAAGCAGGTGTCCGCGCTGGCGAAGATCATCGAACACAAGTTGACGGTGGATTACGTCAAGTCCTTCATCGCCAAGTCGGCGCACACACTTGAAGGCGCGATCTTTGACAAGGCCGAGTGCCTGAACTGTAACTTCAACAGTTCTTGCCAGAGTGCCCTCTTTGCCGAGGCATTGAACGACGGTCAATGCACCAACGGTTCCTGCTACGAAAGCAAGACGACCGCCAAGCTCGAAGCGATGCGCGACGAACTGACTCAGGACTATCCGGTCGTGAAGATCGTCGCGCTTGGCGATGCCATCACCGCGATCCCGATTGTCGCGTCCGGCAAGATGGGCGTGGGTGAAGAACAGGCGAAGGCTTGCAGGGGTTGCCAGAACTTTGGCTGCACGGTAAGCGCCCTGCCCGATTCACTCGGCAGCGTCGAACGCGCTGTGTGCTTCGATGCGACCTGTAACACCAAGAAGGTCGCGGCGCACCTGCGTTCCCTCGCACCGGCTCCCACCGAGAAGGCTACCAAGGCAGCAGCGGCAGGCAAGAGCGCCCCCGCCAAAGGAAAGACCAGCACGGCGGCAACCGCGCCCAAGAAGAAGGCGGCAACCGTGCAAGTTCCGAACAAGGTCAAGGAATACCGCGTGAAGCTGTGGCGCGATGTGGCGAAGAAGGAGTTGCTCGCCCGTCCGACCGACGCATTGACGCTGTTGGTTGCCCTCGGCGTGGTGGGCAGCGCACGGCACATCAGCAGCAGCAAGATGGGCGATGCGTTCAAGAAGCTCATGCAAACCGATGCCTCCACGCACACTCACAACCTCGGCGGGGTTCTGGAAGCGATTGCCAGCCACGAAACCGCCAAGGCCAAGATGCTCGACGCGTTGTCGGCCTCCGCGATGGGCGACATTGAGGAATCGCAGTTGGTCACGATTCTGTCCTTCCTGAAAGCCAACATGGCCGCGCACTGGAAGCCCTGCGCTGAGTACTTCAATCTGCTTACGAAGTCCGAAATCGAGACAGTGGCAGAAGAACTCGGGTTGAAGGCGGCAATGGGTGACAAGTTCGCCAAGCTCGCTGGCGGCAAGAAGGACGCTTTCGTCAAGGCGCTGCTCGAAGTGGAGGGGTTCGACTACACCAACGCCGTTCCCGCTGTGCTGGTGTACGGGCACAAGGATGCAAGCGGAGCGTTCGTTACTGGCGAAACCGGCGCGGACGACGACGAGGATACCGATGACGCGCCGAGCGCCAGCGCCACCGCTCCGATCAGCGCCGCCCCGGCAGACGAGCCGGTGACGCAGGATGCTGGCGACCCCTGCCAAGACGGCAGCGACGATAACGGCGACAACGACTAAAGGGCAGCGTGGCGGTGGAAGCACCGCCACCTTGCCGATATCCGTCACTCGCGTATCGATCCCCTACCCAAGAAAGGAAACGCCATGCGGTTCGCCCTTCAAGCACACGCCCTGGCTGAGATGCTGCAACACGCCAATGCCGATGCCAGTTCGGTACTTGCCAGTCACGTTGACATGGAGCTGCGCGCGTGCGGCAGCGGCAACGAAGCCTACTTTGAATCGGTCAACCGTTTGGGCGATCCGGTGGGACAGGTCGCCACTGTACTGACTGTCACCCTGTCCCAATAGCGCCAGCACACGCAGTCCGGTGGTTTCGCGCCGATCCGTTTTCGGGAAATTGATTCTGGCGATTCGGTCGGTAGCATGGACTTATCACTACAGGAGGTAACAAAGATGTTCCAAGAACTTCATCAACTGGCCGTCGAAGGCAAATGCAAGCTGCTGCTGGCAATGGCGGTCGAAGGCGAAAACCTTGCAGTCACCGTCACCCCGCTGCCGAGCGAGAAGGACGCCTCTGCCGGTCTGTCGCAGCCGTTGAAACTGGTCGGCACACCGGCTGAGCTGGACGCACAGTTCCCGTCGATCCTCGCGTCGTTCAGCACCAGCCGTAAGACCTTGCAGGAGTCCCTGGCCGACGCGCAGGCCGTCATGGACGCGGCGGCAAAGGACGCATCGAAGAAGGCCGTTGAAACCGTCGCCAATGGCGGCAAGAAACCGGCAGCTCCGGCTGCATCTGCCCCCGCCACCGAACCGGCTGCAACCGGCACCGCGCCCGTTCCGGCCACCGCAAACGCCGGTGAAGTCGTCCTGTTCTAAGAAAGGAGTTGCCATGTCCATTACAGTCACCGCGCTTACGCGCACCTTCCGCTACAACGGCATGACCCTGCCGGATGCCGATCCGACCATGACGGTCGAACAGGTCAAGGCCGCGTATGCGGTCGCCTACCCCGAACTGGTATCGGCGGCAATTGAAGGCCCGACCGAAAAAGACGGCGTTCTCACCTACGAGTTCCGACGCGGAGTCGGAACCAAGGGCTGATCGTGAAGTCGGCGCGGCTGCGGCAGATGCTTCTGGCATCTGCCACTGATGCCCCTCCCCCATCGGACACCATCTACCTCAACGACCCTGATCTGCAAGCCAACAAGGAAACCGTCGAATGCGCCGTACTGCTGAAAAAATTGGTGGAGACTTCGCGACAGACTGCTTCGCCAGAGCAGAGCCGCTTCCCCAACTGGCAGGACTTGCCCCTGCTGCCCTGACGCTGCCGGAACTCACGGCCCCCAAACGGGTCGTGTTGACGAACAACAATCCGTGGTGGACGGGTGTGGCCATAGCGCTGCTGGACGCAGGGATGGTCGATCCCGAAGCCGTAAACATGGATCGCATCGACGCGGCTGAGATTGCGCGGAATGCACTGAACGATTGGATCGGCAAACGGTTGGGCAATTTGCGGCATATCGGGTTGAACATCAACCTGTCGGACAACCTCGACAATGCAGTGCGATTTTCCTTCGACGAGGAATCGGTTGCGGAAATCCGCAAGATGCCGCTGCTTGTCTCGGACAAGCCCCGCTTCTACCTTGGCAACGAGCCGACCGATTGGGGATTCGTGCGTCTGGAAGGCGCGTTCAACGCGCTTGAATCGTGCGCCAAGGGGCTTGGTGAGACAGTATGGTTTCACCTTGACCGTTGGCTTATGGGCACCAACTTGAACGCCTATACGCCCTGTCGTGCGCTGGATGACCAGTGCAATTACTCGTGGTGGGGCAATGACGACGAGTCGGAAGTCGTGGCGCAGTACAACAGCGTGGATGAGTTCCAGGAATCCGGCTGCTTGACCCGCGCCGAGTTTGACGCACAGTTGCCGCCGCAAGTGGTCAGGGCAAAATGTGTGCTGTCCTTCAAGAAGATGAAGGAAATTATGCACAGCGAGACAACCGGCGCGTCCGAACGTGCTCTCCTGGGGCTGTTTTTCAAGATTCACGCTCGAATTGGAAAGCGTGAGTTCGATGTGTTTTCATCATTAGGACTGAACGAATCCACCGATGATTACCTGCAACAGATCGCCCCCGCGGTCTTTGTCCGGTGGAACAACGCTGATCCAGTCACCGATATTTTCGACGATATGGCGCAGGCATATCAGAACGGCGGCGAGGGGTACTACGAGGGTGCGATGGGCTTTGATTGCTTCGCGCTGGATGACCCCGAAGCGATCCGCGAATGGATGAAGAAAGCGGATCGCTACTTCACCGTCATCGGGATGCTGGATCAACTGCTGTCACTTATTGAGGGATACAACGATGATGAATAACACCAGTGCGGTTCTCGTATCGAACGTCGAGGAAACGACGCTCAAGCTGTCCAAGGCCATTCTGATCTACGAACCGGCCCATCGCAGCGACACGCAGGGCTATGCCACGGTACACGGTGTGCAGGCAAACGATGGCCGGTCGCGTCCGCAGTTGCTTCCCGGCGTTCCGCTGACTCGCGCGGCGCTGACCTCGGCGCTGATCGGACTGTCCGCGAAAGAGTCGTTCGGCTTTCTTCCTGAGAACGTGCTGGCCGTGAGCGATGACTATATCGTGTGGTGGTGTCGGCCTCACAACCGGAACGTGTGGTTCAACACGGACGAGCCCATTGGTGCGCGTTGCGGCAATACGCCGCATCCCGGCTTGGTGTTCGCGGCGACCGATCACGGCTGGTCGGTATTCGCCGTCAAGGGCGACTCGCGCCCCACACCGGAAACGGAACTGTTCCAAGCGCCCTACTTCAACGTATGGGCGGGCGGGAAGATTTGCACCGGCAACGTCCAGCTCCCGTCCCACGCTGGTTTGAAGGAGCGCATGGACGGCTACGAAAAGGCGTTCTTTGAGAGCTATTTCACGCATCCCAATGTGCGAACCAAGGGCGGGCTGACAAAGTACCGCACCGGCCCTTATGCGCTCTGGAAGGCGCTGCTGGACAAGAAGTTCAAGACGTTCCCCGAGCATACCCTCGTCCCAACCAAGATGACGGCGGGGAAACTGGTCGAGCAAGTGGCGAAAGGCGACAAGCAATGAAGTACGCACCCCTTGACCTGATGCTGCAAAAGGTCGTTCCGGCCCTGCCAGTGCCGCTGCACGGCGCGTTCGAGCCGCTGGCCGCAGATGGGCATCGCTTTCTGATCGCCGGTAACGGCACGTTCATTGAAGTCAAGCGCCCCTGGATGCACGCGATCTGGCAGGACGGCACGGCGGGCAGTGCTGCCAAGCCCTACGGCCATGTCCAGCAACGCGTCACACTGGCGTTCGGCACGATTCCAAGGTGGATCACGGATGAATTCGAGCTGCGGGCGAGGCAGGCCGGAAACGTGGAAATCGCCGCTTGCGTTATATGGAATACGCAGACCAAATCCTTAGAATTGAAGGCATGTGAAGCGATTTCTGCCAGCTCCGCCGAGATTGTGTACCGGCGTCCGGCGCTGGCCGCCCACGAGAGCCTCGTGATTGACCTCCACTCCCACGGCTACGGCGGCGCGTTTTTCAGTCGCAAGGACAATGCCGACGATTCGGGAGAGGTCAAGATTGCGGGGGTGATCGGCAACGTCAACGGACGCGTGACATGGAGGTTCCGCCTCTGCCTTATGGGGCTGTTCGTGGACGTGCCGTTTGACCCGCTGGCCGCAGAAGCGCTTCCTGCCGACATGGAGGAATCAGAATGAACAACAATGCCTATCGCCTTCCCGCACGGATGCTCCAACGAACAGTCAAGGTGCTGCTTGTTGGAGCGGGTGGGAACGGATCGCAACTGCTGCCGGGACTTGCTCGTTTGCACCAAACGATGATCGCGCTCGGACACCCCGGCGGCCTTGATGTAACCGTGGTGGACGGCGATACCGTGTCCGAATCCAACGTCGGTCGCCAGCTCTTTTACAGGACTGACATTGGCTTGTCCAAGGCGGTAGTGCTGACACACCGGGTCAATGCCTGCTACGGGCTGAACTGGAAAGCGCACCCCACCTACTTGACCAAATCTGATGCCAAGAGCATCGGCCAGTTCGATGTGGTGATCGGCTGCGTCGATACGCGCAAGGCTCGGCGTATCATCCACCACGGCGTTAACGAGTCGTTCAATCCCGTCATTTGGCTCGACCTCGGCAATGAGGCGTTTTCGGGGCAAGTGGTATTGGGCGAGAGCGAGGGCAAAAGTGCGCTCAAGAAGGAGTACCACCGTCCTCCGGTCATTACTGAGTTTTACCCTGACATTCTGGATGGGGTGCAGGATGCTACCGCCGAGAAGGACAGCGGCCCAAGCTGTTCGCTGGCAGAAGCGATCCAGAAGCAAGCCGCCTTCGTCAACCAAATGTGCGCAACCCACGCGTTGAACATGCTCAGTAACCTGTTCCGCTTCGGTGAAATCGACCACAGCGCGGTGTTCTTCAATGCCAAGTCCGGCCACTGCTCACCCCTGCCGGTCAATGTCACCGCATGGGCACGGTTCGGCATCCAGCGCGATCCCCTCCCGTCCGAGGACACGGCCAAGGAAGCGGAGGTGATGGGTGAGGCGGCGTGACGCCCCCCACTTCCCCACGTATTCCGGTCTAGCGCGGATCGCACGATCATTGCCGGGTCTCGCTTGCGCGAAGCCAATCAGCTTTTGAAGCTCCTGGAGGCTTGCATTTCTCCAGGCAACGCTTTCGCCAGAGCTGGAATGTCGATGTTGAGTAGGGGCATGGCCGTTTTCCTAGATCGAAATAATGTGTGCTGCACTCAACGCCAGGACGACAAAGCACGAGATGACGAACAGGGATGAAAACAGCCCTGCCAATGCCTTCTTTGCTACTCCATCGGCAAATGCCGCCGAAAACCCGATAAACCGCTTGCCATCCTTCTTCGCGAGTATCAAGTTGAGTACACCAAATGCCGCCATCATCATCACGGTGAGTGCCAGGGCGTACAAAATAAAGAGAACCGTGCCCATGCTTTTCCTATCATTTGCCCGAGGGTGGATCAGGGTAAAGGCGCTCGCAAGTATCGACGATCTTTACCATCCTCTCTCCAGCGGCAACCATTGTGTCGATACAATGGTCCCGGCTCCTTTGTTGCGCCACATGCTGCGGAGTCAACTTCTCCGGAGATTTCCCGCATCCCGTCGTAGAAATGGCAATACAGGCGAGAACCCCAAAAGTGATGAATCGCATTCTTTTCCTATCAAAATTGAGTCTTATTTTTGTTTCTTCTGACCAATGCGATAATTGCAGACGTATTTGAAAATTTGTTCACCAACTGAATCTGGCTCGACATTGCGAAAGTTTACATCTTGCAGTTTTTCTGAAAAAACAATCTGAGGCTTGCCATGACTATCTTTATCAGGGAATACAGTCATTGACGCAACACCGGAGGATTTTTCAGAGCATGAGTAGTATTCAAGTCTTTTGGCAGATCTGTACTCAATGGTTGATTCTGGAAAATGTTGCGGACCACCATAAATCCAGCGAGACCAAGCCTTTCGGTATTTTCCTTGTTCTGTGACAGAGGATGCGTCTATGTCAACTGTGACGTATGGAGAGAGACCCATTGCCACAACCTCCCAGTTGGCCGCCCAAGCGTTAGCTGCGAAAAGATAAAGCGCGATTGCTATTGGTTTCATATTTTTCCCCTCATCGTTGCCGATTGACCTGCATCACATTCCGGGGCGCATTGCCCGGCGCTCCAACCCACTCCACCGGCAGGTTGACGGCAGCATCCTTTTTCTACTTTTTATTGTGCAGAAGCGTGCCAGCTGTTTCAGGCCCAAAATGTACGACATCCCCAGAATCACCGTCCATATAGTTGAACGATAACCCAAAGGATTCGCTAGACCACCAGGCATCGACAAGCATTTCGTCGTGTGGCTCTGATGAATTGCGAACGCGAACTTTGCAGCGCTCTCCGAGTTGGGAGCGATACGCACGCAGTGCGGTTTCTGCAGCAGCATCAATTATCAGTACATATGCTGGATTCATTGTTTTCCTATGCCTGTTGGATAATGAAATGCGTCTTCGCGTAGACGCTGTTGCAGTCCCAAACCTCGATGCCTTTACGGAAGAAGTGGGCGATCCCGTTCTTTACCGTCATCTTCGACTGCGGGAAAACGGCGTTGTGTCCGTTCATGATTGCCTGCATCTCATCCTTCTCCCGGCAAGTTGCCCAATACTCGCCGTCTGGAAGATGCTCTTGCTTGGTTCGCATCGCGTTTTTCGGTCTGTTAAGGATTCATCTTGAATTGACGCACCCAGCCGATGATTTCATCCAGTTGGGCATCATCAAGCTGCTTGCAATTTGCAAAGATGGACGCCGCAACGTTGTTTCGCATGGCTTCAGTAGTTGAGCCAACTCCTTCTTTCCCGTCCATGCCGGGTTTGCCTTCATCAGTAAGAACCCGGCGACCGTAGCGATCAACAAATTGATTGGCTGTAATTCGCATTCTGATTTCCTTTACTTGGTGCCGGTTCTACGTCGCATGCGGGTCGGTGCCGAGACTGCTAACTCTTTCAACTCCGGCCTGCGCTCGATCGCCGCCTTCAAAACATCCGCGGCTAGGGACTCAAGCGGCGACAAAGAGCTGAATCCAGATGACTGCATGACAAGCTTCCTTGCTGCGAGCCGAATCAGATCTGGCAGATCCTCATCCGGTATGTCGATCGTAATCTGCATCGTTTTCCCTAGCTTTGTGTCACTGCAAATCCGGAATGGGTAAGATCGACGGTAATGCTGCTTTCTACGCGATCCTTCCCCACATACTTTCTTGCCCAGGCCCGGCGTTGCTCGGGCGTCCTCTTCTCGCAAGTGCGCTCATGTCGCCGCTTCCATACCTTGCAGAGACCTTGCATGTCCCTGTTGAAGATAGTGAACAGCCGGTACTCTGCGCCGCAATGCTTGCAGGTCGCATAGCCGGTATTGTTAATCCCCATGAACGCGTTTTCCTCAGTTACCTGGAATAAAAAGGGCCACACCTTGCAGAAGTGCCGCTATCGACGCCGCTGTTGCTCCCCATTTGTTCCAACGTGATTGCTCAATTCCTGTCGCAAACGGGTCAATCTCGCCAATCGCAGAATCAACGACGGTAATCTGTGCATCAATCATTCCGCTAGCATCCACAGTCTCTGTTGGGCGAACGACTACGACCGACGCCTTGTACCAGAGGAACGCGGCAGCAATTGCCGCGATTGCAGCGATAGTGTTTAATGCTCCTTTGATGGCCTGAGGTGTCATTCTTCATTTCCTTGGATGTCACTGATTCAACTTTTCAATTTCGATCAGGCCGTTCTGCGCCCATGTCCTGAATGCCTTGGCTGACGCCTTCGCCTTCTCGAAGTTTTCCAAATCCTCAAGTGGCGTCATCTGTTCCATGATCTGCAAAATTACGGTACCAACGTCGACGTAGGAATCCAGCAATTTGCGACGCATAGACATGAATGTGATTTTCAGGTCATCTGACATTGGCGACTGGAGATCGGCATTCTTTTTCCATGTCTCTAAAAGTCTTTGTACTTCTGCCGCATTGAATTCGACTTGCATATGATTTTTCCTTGTCAGTTGAGGCCAAGCACCGTGCGAATCTCGTGCTGCTTTTCCTTTCCGGCTAATCGTCTTTGGATAAGCCGGTCATCATGATGTACCAGCCGCCAATATCACCCTCAACTCCGTAACGCCCGCAGATTCGTTTAAGGAAGCCTTCTTTTGCAGCCTCACTTACAAGGATCAGTTGGTTTTCTGCCCCATGAGCGGAGACGATTAGCTTTCCATTATTTGCCCGAACGCATTTGTAGCCTGCGAATTCAGTTTCCGTATCAACTGCTTGGTACAACGCATAAACGTCTTCGTGGCCGCTTGGCTCTGCTTCGTCAAGCCATTCATCAAATTCAAATGTCGTAGCCATGTTTTTCCTCGGTTTTAGAACCATTTCAGTAACACAGATGCGACCAACATCGCCGCGCAAACAAATACAGATGGCCGCAAGAAAATCAAAAGCCAATTGCGCATATCTGGTGGAAGCTGCTCATGCCGTCGCTTAAAGACCATCGAACCTGTACGCACCGTGGCTTTTCCTATCCTTTCGACGCGTCTTCCTCAGGGTGAAGGTCGCGTAGAGCAGCAAGAGTCAATAGTCCGAGGATAGAGAAAATTGGAAGTATGATCCCCCATGCTCCGGACCTCCCTTTTGCTCTTGCGTACGCCCAGAAGGCGTACCAGTAAGCCGTCATACATACCACCAGTACAGAGATGACGAGGATGTCGCCGTTATCCCAAATGTTTCCTTGTCCTCTGGAGCCGACAAAGCCCAGCAATCCGACGCTGGCGAGCCAAATTCCGGCGGCAATGTTTGCTTTTCTCTTATATGAGGCGAGCATTGGCCTCTCCCATCATTCAGCTAGGTTGAATAGAGACCGCGCCTTATCTGCGATGCGAGCGGCGACTGGCGCCAATTGCTCCGCCGTCGTTTTAGGGCCGACCTTTGAAACAACGCCGGACCAATTACAACCGTCGGCATCAGGCTCGGCTAACAGATACTGAACTGACAAGCTCGAACCTTCGCAATCTTCGACTTTTTGAACTTCTTGCGTGAGCCACTTGTTGAGTTCTTCGCGGGGCACTGCTTTACGATTCGCCATGCTGTTTTCCTTCACAATTGACTCATGAATGCAGTTTCAGTTATCCAGAAAATTCCTTCCATGGATCCTGTAACGGGGATTGCCACTCTTTGCCATCTGCGCCGAGCAATAACTCTATTGTCCATTTGTCGCCATGAAAATTGGTTACTCCCCAGTGGGAACCCACGACGTAAAGCTGCGGTAGAACCCATGTATAGAATATGTCGATATCTCCGTGTACACCGGCTTTAAACAGGCGCCGAGCAAGATCGAGAGGTAACATCACGTACTCGTAGCGCTCCCGATTTCCTTTGCCTTATGCGTGATTCTCTTGGGCACCGCCTTTTCGCAGACCGTGTACCACATGAATGAACTGCATTTCACGAACATCTGCCGGCGTCTGCTGAAGCGCAATCAATGTGTCCATCATTGGGATCGGCACAGAACTTTCCGAAAACTGCGCTGATGCCTTTACGGCGTCCCAAATTGGTACGAGTCGTTTAGGATCAAGCAAACATTCCTCGATCAAGCTGTTCGTGGCGTCTGATCCTTCCAGGTCGATTAGCGTCAAGACTGCTTCAAGAATGAGCGTAGCCCAGCGACGATGATGCTCAACAGGTTCGGCTGCTGCAATCTGCTCGGCCTTTTTGGCAATGTCGCTTCGCGCCCAAAACGTAGGAGTCAGTGTGACCAAACTTGCTTTCATTGTTTTCCTTCCCGTTCAGTGCGCGGCGTCGGCCAACGGCTTCATCACGCGCACAAGCTGGTAAGCCCACTTTGCGCCGTAGTCGATGGAACCCATAGCGTAGCGCTCAGCAGCCGTTACTTCGTCCATGCTGGGCGCGTGCAGCCCCATCTTTTGAGCCTGGTTGGCGCATTCACGAAATACGGCATTCCGCTCTGCTTTCATCCATTCGTCCGCGCCTCGGCTCTTGCGTTTTGCGGCTTCAGCTTGGAACGCCAGGTAGATGCTTTTGGCCGGCTCGTGGCGAGGCTCAAATATATCGCGCATGTCGTTTTCCTTGGTCACTGGACCTGCTGGCTGAGCAGTTTCTGGAGCTGAGCGACAAGCTCTTCGTCCTCCGGGCCAGCCTTGGGGTTGAAATAGATCACGACTCCACCGTCCTTCTGAATGCGCGCTGCCTCAGCTTGACAGAGGGCAGCCCACGTAGCAGATGAACCAACTGGCATTGAAATAGCGGCCCAATGTCCGGCGAACTCGCCGGATTCAATTTGAGGGTGATATTGGGGCTTGAAACTAAGCATGGCGGTATTTACTCGAAAACTCAGAGCTGATAGGCGACATTGACACCAAGAACTTGCTCCGCCGCGTTCGCTCGGCAAACGACGACTAGCTCAGGAACAGGTGCGTTTTTTGATTTCGCACGCGCCAAGTCGAATAGACGACCCTTATATTCAAATTGGCCGGCATCACCAGCAAACGTCAAATCGCACAGGACTCCTTCAGGCAGTGACTTTGGCTGATCGGTGCTTTTCGTCTGTAATAGCGGTTGAATGCGCGAGAAATTCTCTTTGTAAAATTCGTCGGCACGCATTTCAGTTTCCGCTTTCTTGGGGTAATCAAGAAGAACCTGCTCTACCTCTGCGGAGAGACAGGTATGGATGCCGTCTTGACCGAAAACTGCTGCATCAGTTTTCGCCCACCCTTCGAGTACAGCCGAATTCACAGCCTTATTGAATTCTTGATAGCTTGCCGCACCAATCGCTTTGTATACCGTTTGCTTTGTCATTCAATAACTCCCGTTAATCAATAATGCTACCCGCCAGGGCTGAACGTAAGTGCCTGATTTCCTTCCCGTTATTCAGCACGACGCCAGTTAAGGCCATAGTGATCTTTGAAACCCCAATCAGCAGCCAGTTGCTCCCAAATTTTGCCGCCGTTCTCGAAGTAGTTATGAACTTCCTTGAGCGGCTGCGAATCCATCTTCAGCACGGCTATGCAGTCATCGAACACCTCGAAGTCAAGGCGACGAAGATCGGTCATGTCAAATGGAAAACGATCACCGTTGTAGAGATTCAGGAGAAACCGCGCCACTACGCTGGACTGGCCGGTATCGCGCTGCGCGATGGGTAGCAAGCGGCGCAATGCGGCTTCGCCCTCCAGCCGGATCGCGGGTAGTTCACTGATGCGCTGATCGCGTTCACGAGCGCGTGCTTCCATCGCTGCTCGCATTTTGGCTTGTGCTTCAGGGTCCGGTTTGCGCAAAGGCGTGGGTTTGTGTTCCATAATCGTTTTCCTTTAGCTTTTCGTGCCTGTTCCGGGATCGAGACCGCGCCGCTTCAATTCGGCCACAACTTCTCTGTCGCGCCGCATCATCAGCTCTCGCCACTCGTTGCGGCTCATTGTTCCCCGGTCTTCAAATTTCTGGCGATCCAGCGGCGATCTAGCAAACGCCGAATCGAGCTGCTCTTTACTCCAATAGGAAAGCTTCAACTGGCGGTCGTCGCTGAGATACCACTTGATGCCCTCGTAGGCGCCGAAACATCCGAGTGCGACAAGTGCAACTATCAGTACATCGTCCATCTGCTTATCCTTGACTCTGTAACGGGTTAGGCAATCCGCCAGATGCGGAACCCCTGCGTCGTTTCCTTGATTACAAACTCCCAATTGGACGGAACCCGTCCATCGAGTGTTTGCGCCTTGTAGATCGCAGCATACGCACGTTTTTCATCGCACCATTCCGGCACTGCCATACTGTCGCCCACGCTCATGGACCCGAACGGCCAGATGATTCTTTGGCCGACATTCGGCCCCTTCGGCTTTCTTGGCGGGTCGGGCGGAAGCGGAATGTCGCTTTCGATCTTGGGCGTGAAACTCTTTGCCTTGCGAAGATTGCGGGCGGTCGGGAGCGTAGCTGGCGTTTCCACTTTCGGCGATTTCCTTTGCCTTATGCGTGATTCTCTTGGGCACCGCCTTTTCGCAGACCGTGTACCACATGAATGAACTGCATTTCACGAACATCTGCCGGCGTCTGCTGAAGCGCAATCAATGCGTCCATCATTGGGATCGGCACAGAACTTTCCGAAAACTGCGCTGATGCCTTTACGGCGTCCCAAATTGGTACGAGTCGTTTAGGATCAAGCAAACATTCCTCGACCAAGCTGTTCGTGGCGTCTGATCCTTCCAGGTCGATTAGCGTCAAGACTGCTTCAAGAATGAGCGTAGCCCAGCGACGATGATGCTCAACAGGTTCGGCTGCTGCAATCTGCTCGGCCTTTTTGGCAATGTCGCTTCGCGCCCAAAACGTAGGAGTCAGTGTGACCAAACTTGCTTTCATTGTTTTCCTCTTACTCCTTGTTGAAGGCACCGACCCTGCGGCCTTCACTGAGTAGATGCTTGGATTCATCCAGATAGCTGACGGATGTCTCCGAATAAATCGTGCCATCGCCGGAAAGATCAGGGGCATTAATCCCGACCTCGCGCAATTCTTGTGCTATCAAGATTGCTGCATTCTGCGCCGGGGTATTGGACGCCATTGTTTTGGCCGTCTTCACATCATCTCCGACGAACCGCAGACTCAACCCTCCGTCCGCCTGATCTTCGATTTCAATCACAATCATTGCCATGACGAATTCCTTTACAAGTCCGCCGGCCGATCGACCGGAGGTAAATCTTCCTCATCCAGGGAGGTCCAGGTTCGGACAACTTTCACAGGCTGGTCTTCGTCGTCGGTATCTCTGCACAGCTGAATTTGCCAATCCCAATTTACACGACCTGCCGCAAGTACCGTTTGCTGTACGGTCGCCGCCCGAGTGCCGCGCTGAATCACCACACGTTCGCCGTCGCCTCCAGGCTGGCAAATCAGGCCGGTAAAGAACTCATCGGGTTTAAGGCGAAAGGCCACGGGCGTTTTCCTTAGTTCAAAATCGCTTGCAGACGCGCAAGCGCATCCTCAACCACAAAGTCCGGTGCAACTTCCACCCTCTTCGCGCCGCGCGCTTCCAAGTCCATCGAGCGGATCATATTGACCAGCGCAACGCCTTGTGTCTCAGTCCCACTGCCTGCGAGCGGCACGGCGAAGCCTGCATATCGGGCAAAGTCACCGCCTTGGGTAATCGGTGCAACCAGTGCCACGCCAAGAGCATTGAACACAGCAGGCGACAAGACCAATGCCGGGCGAAAATCCCCTTGCTGCTCCCGTCCGGTCACTGGGTTAAGGCTCACTCGCACAATATCGCCACGATCAAACTTTATGCGCCTCACCATGCTTCGTTACCTACCGGCTTCGCGTCATCCCAGCCTTCCAAATCTTTTGGCGGCGGCGCATTCTGGTCACACTGCGCAATCAGTGCAGCAAGCGAATACGAAACTCGTTTCGGCTTGAGCATGACGCCGCCCTCGCGCACTTCAACGGCCAGCTTGTCGCCTGCGCTGACATTGAGCTGATCCAGTAGACCGGACGGCAGGCGAATCGCGGCACTATTGCCCCATTTCTGAATCGACAGTTCCATTTCAGCACTCCTTTAATGTGTCTACATTGTAGATACGGCGAGCATGCCTGTCAAGCGATTGTGTCTACAGTGTAGATACACTGAATGCGACTTGATTGCTTCTTATTCAGTGGCATTTACTCAGGAAATGGCGCAGAACCAGACTGAGAGCCGCGCCAATATTAAGGTTCTCGGAAAAGGGCGCGCTGCGATGGAGCCGTTAGACTACCGCTAACTGCACAATGCCGGCACCAGGAAGGCGGGCGTAACACCGCCATGTTCAAAGGCGTAGCCCGGAACAATCCCCTTGGGCGAGAACAGCACGTTCGCCAGTCCTACTGCTTCAACGCACCGCGCCTGCACGTGAGCCTCTGCGGCCAGCACAGTCGGACAGTCCACTCCACGCGGGCTGGTAATGATGCCAGCGTACGCCACCTGGCCTTGCTTGTAATCGAGGCCGAACATCGCTTTCGCGAACTTCAGGTACTGCGGCTGGTAACGCATTGGCATGCCTTGCGTGTTTTCCCGGTTCCCGCCGATCTGGCCGATGTAGACGTGATGGCTCTCGCCGACCACATAGATGAATTGCCTGGTGTGCCGGTTGGCTTCCCACAGTGCGTGGAAGGAGCTGTACTGAACCCAGGTGATCAAGGCAGTGATGATTTCGGTGTGCATGGTAAATCCTTTCGCAGACGGGGCAGCCCGTTGCTGCAAGTCATAGAGATCCCGGACCGGGCGTCGCGGCGCGCGGGCGAGCAAGAGCCTGTCCAAACGGACATGCTCGATCGTTAAAGCGGGGCAATGTCAGGTAGGTGTCATGGCAGCCTCTTATGCAATATCGATTGACGGATGTACTGTTGAAGAACCCTTGGTGAAGGTTATCTTCCCGTGCCCCTGCGGCCTGCTGCCGCTGCTGCCGCACCCACAAGAGCCACTTGGGGTGCTAAGGACGCAGTACTCAATCCATCTCGCTCGCAGCGGGTAAGGCGCGAGGTCATCGATATCGTTGGCTGTGTGCTCTGTCTTCACGATGCTGATTATTCAACCAGGTCGTGCGCCCGTCAATCCTGTTGTTGTCAGACCGTTACATCAGCGTCCTCCCCTCCCTCCCCGGCCGAAATTTGAAATTGCAGACGCGATCGGTATGGTGGTCATCGCCGTAACTGATTTTGAATTTGCCGTATGACTGCTAGAACCATCGCAACATTGATCAACCTGAAGACCGGAAAGACCCGCGCTGTCCGCACCGATGGTGCCATCCTGTCTCGACCGCCATTTGGCGATCTATGGGAAGTATCGGGCAGGGTGCCGGACGATTTGAACCCAACGGAGTACGTTGAACGCCGGCGAGCGACCGGATGGGTGGACTTCAAGCGGGGAATGATCCCGGCCTTGAGCGATGTCATGCAGCAGATCGAGCAACGATTCGCGCGGGCGACGGACGGCTGTACCGGCATTGCTCCTGACGGGCTGTGCAAGCACGGTTTCCCGGCGTGGCCGCGCGTCCTCAACTGCGCATAGGAAGGGAATATGCTGACCATCCACGTTCGCTACAACAATCGCCAGTTCCCGGAGCACTGCTCCGTGTGTGGCGAATTGCACCAAACGCAAGTAGGGTTCGTCGGCTTTGCCGGTGCCACCAGGGCGGCGGTTTGCGACTGCTGTATCGAGTCCGCTAACCTGATGTTCCATCGCAGAATGAAGTCGTTGTGGCGCGAGGTCGAAGACCTTCCTTTCCACGCCATTACAGGCAAGAGCCTGCTTACCCTTGTCTCCCCAAAGTTGCGCCTGCTTGGGCCGCTCAGTGGCGAGTGTCGCGTAGCTGAGGTGCTCCATGAAGTGTAAATGCGGAGAGTCGTTCTTCTGTTCCGTCACGCGACGCAGGCGCTCGGCCTGGGCGACGCCTTCCTGCCTTTCGACCTCCGAATGGACCCTTGCCGCCGCGCTTGTCGCTGCAGCACGCGGCGGTGCGTCGGCGTTTGTCTCGTTCCTTTACTCGCTGGCCCGTTATTCGAGGGAAGCACTGTGTCAGCGGGTGCTCGGCTATCCCGAAGCCCTCGTCTATCTGCAAAGCGAACGCTGGATTCGGGAGACGTTTTATCCCGGCTTCATGAAGCATCAGCTGCCGCAACTGGAGAAGGCGCTTTCGTCACACCTGGCGCAACTGGAGGGAACACCGTGACAACGAACGCGGCTGCAAGAAAAGGTGACTTGATTGTGGTGAAGGTGACTCATAAAGCGTTCTACCTCAAAGGCGGTACTCAGGTTTACGAGGACTTCCGCATAGGTGCGGTTTCAAGCGTGAGCCGCACGGAACCGGGAAGAATTGCCGCATGGACCTTGAATGGAGGACCGCATAAAGGCAGTCCGCAAGCCAGCTGGGTAGTCAGCCAGGAGCGGGTGGATGTCGACGCGGCATTGGCCGCAGTATCGAAAACGGCTAACAGCTTCGCGACGCTGCAACAGGCAGCGGACTTTCTTTCGCCGTTCAAGCGCATCGCCGCGGCGTGACTGCGTTTTGACCGCTACAGCCAAATAGTGTTATTTTTTGGTTTCTTAATTGTCAAAAGGAATATCCGTAATGGCTACGTACCGCCAGATTCAAGAAAGCTACGCCAAACTTGAGAAGGAAGCACAGAAGTTGCGTGCTGCTGCACTAAAGGCCATTCCGCAAATTCGCAAGCAGATCGAAAGATTCGGGTTGACCGCAGAGGACCTCGGATTTGGCGCCTCTGTCAAGAAGACCGATCCGGTACCGGCCACCGCGCCAGCACCGAAAACCGGCGCGAAGGGTAAAGCCGCCAAGAAAGCGGCCGGCATGGCAAAACCCGCTCCCAAGTATCAGGATCCGAAATCGGGCGCTACCTGGTCCGGCATGGGCAAGCCGCCGAGCTGGATTCGTGAGGCAAAGGACCGCGACGCGTTCCTGATTGCCGGAGGAAGCGGTGCGACGGCTGCTGCAGCGAAGCCGCAGAAGGCCAAGGCATCCAGCAAGAAGGTTGCCAAGGCACGTGCGCCGGCGAAAGCGCCAGCTAAAGGCAAAGCCAAGGCTGCGCCTAAAAAGGCTGGTGCAGTGAAGGCGAAGCCGGTTAAAACCACGGCAAAGAAGGCATCGGGGACGACAGCGAAGCCGGTAGCCCCATCCAAGAAAGGCGAAAAGAAGGCCGTGCCTGCCGTACCGGCGACGCTCGACGCGGGCACGCCTAGCTGATCTGTACGCTCCTACATTCGAGGCCGCCCGCGAGCGGCCTTTTTCATTTGTCTTGGGCAGTTGACACAGGGCGGGGCTGTTTGTGCGCAGGCATTTGAGCGGCCCGGGCTGAAATGTGTTGATCAAGCCGCATCAGTGCACGCGCATCCTCGAGCGCATTATGCGGTGTTGTCGACACCTTCGACACTGGCGGCAGATCCAGCTTGAGTACCATCGTCAAGTCAGGCACCTTGAGACAGCGGCCATTACCGAGCAGTAGTGCGCGCGCCAGGTGCACGATATCTTCCGGCCAATCCGCGATGATTTCGACCTTGTCGTAGCGTCGCAGGAATTCAGCAAGGCCCACCTGCAGTTCGGGCAATGTCACCGGCTCTTTGTTCAGGTGTGGCAGAACGTTCTGGGTCACCCAGGGGATCGGGTCGGCACACCCGACCGTCTCATACCACTCGCTACCGTCCTCGGTGACGATCCCCATGGCGATCAGGTCTCCCCCGAATCCATTGAACTCGCAATCCAACCATGCACGCATGAATCCTCTCTTTCACATCATTGCCTGACCTGCCGGCATGCAATGGAAAGCATATAGGGATTTGCGCGGAAGTCCATTCCCCACATTGCTGCGGTAGCGCCGCGACGCGGAAACGGCGCGAGCTTCACCAGCAAAAACCGAGTGGTTAGGACGCTGTTCCAGCATCGTGCCGTAATTGGAAAGTACACCATTCAAAGAGTAACTTGGGTGCAATTGAGTGAAAACACCCGAGGCAAAAATGCGTGTTCGCAAGACCTTCCCCGCAGATACCACAGGCTGGCTTCCCGGCTTTGAAATCGAGCTCGACGTAGGTACCGTCGCCCTCACGCCGATGGCAGAAGCGATCAATGACGCTTACCCGCCGGCGCCTATCGAACCCGAGCAGGCCGCTGAGCCGGTAGCACTGGGATTCCAAATCGATGCCAGCGTGCCGCTGGGTGGGGTATCGGCGAAAGAGATGGCACGTCGCAATATCGCCGCGATCCGCATGCTGCGCGAAATCGAGGCGGAAGGCCGCCCGGCAACCGAGGCCGAAAAGCGCATCCTGGTCCTTTACGCAGGCTGGGGCGGCGTCGCGGATATTTTCGTCAATCGCTGGGGCGACCCGGATAACTGGAAACCGCTATATGAAGAACTAGCAGGTCTGCTGACCGAAGACGAGCTCGACAGCGCGCGCGCATCGGTCAACAACTCCCACTACACGGACCCGTTGATTATTACGCACCTCTACAAGGTGCTGGCGCGACTCGGCTTCAATGGCGGTCGCATCCTTGAGCCGTCGGCCGGTATCGGGCATTTCCTTGGCTGTATGCCCTCCGATATGCAGGCAAGATCGCGTATTACCGCAGTCGAGATCGATTCCATCTCGGGCAGGATCGCCAAGCTCCTGTATCCAGGCGCGGATTTGCGCATTGACGGATTCGAGAAGGTACGCCTGCCGAACAACTATTACGACCTGGCCGTGTCGAACGTTCCGTTCGGCGACTACTCGGTATCCGATGCGGAATACGACAAATTCAAGTTCCTGATCCACGACTACTTTTTCGCCAAGGCCCTTGATAAGGTGCGCCCGGGCGGTATGGTCGCCTTCATCACCAGCATCGGCACGCTGGATAAACACCGCTCTGCCCTGCGCGCGCACCTGTCGCAACGTGCGGAACTGGTAGGCGCATTGCGGCTGCCGAAATGCGCGTTCAAGGGGATGGCGCGAACAGAGGTGGTGACCGACGCCATTTTCCTGCGCAAGCTGCATCCCGGCGAGATTGCATCGGACACTTCGTGGCTCAATGTCGAAACGACGAAGATTGGCGAGGGTTTCCACGCCAACGCGGTCGCCATGAACCACTATTTCATCTCGCGCCCGGAAATGGTCCTTGGCGAGATGCGCTACCGCTATAACCCGCGCGGCCACAACCTTGAAGTGGTGCTCCCAGAAGGCGAGACGCTTGAATCTCGGTTGGCCGGAGCCGTTGAACAGTTCCCGGCCGGCGCGTACGTCCCGGTCAACGACGCCACCAGCGACGAGCAGGCAGACGCGAACAGCGCCATCCTGGCGCCGGATTACGTCAAGCCGAATGCCTTTGTGGTGCAGAACGGGGTTCTCTACGTTCGCGCATCCGACGCCCTTATTCCGGTCACGGGTTTGAAAGCGGCGACCGAAGAGCGTGTGCGCGGCCTCATTGTCGTGCGCGACGCCATCAGGGCTGTTCTGGCAGCCCAAATCGACGGTACCGAAGACGATGCCGTTGAGACCTTGCGCGCCGATCTCAATACCGCCTACGATGCCTTCGTGGCCAAGAACGGTCCCATCAGCGACAAAACGAACCGCCGCGCGTTCTTCGGCGACCCCGACCTGCCGCTGCTGCTGTCTCTTGAAAATTACGACGAAGAAACGAAAACGGCGACCAAGGCCGAAGTGTTTTCGGTTCGTACCGTCAACGTGCCGCGCCGGATCGAATCCGCTGCCAATCCCGGTGAGGCACTGATCTATTCGCTCAATGAGCGCGGCCGGGTCGACCTCGGGTACATGGCCCGTCTGTTGGGCGGGTCGGCGCTGGAGCTGGCGGAGGAACTTGCCGGGGAAAGCCTGATTTTCCGCAACCCCGAATCCCGCCGGTGGGAGACCGCCGAGGAATACCTTTCCGGCAACGTGCGGGAAAAGCTGCTGGCCGCCGAAGCCGCCGCAGAGCTCGAACCGGCCTACGCCCCGAACGTTGCGGCGCTACGCGAGGTTCAGCCTGCAGACATTCCAGCTGCCGAGATCGATGCCCGTCTGGGCGCGTCCTGGATTCCGCCGTCGGACATCGAAGCGTTCATGGCCTATCTGTTGGAGGACAAGAACGCCCGCGTGCGCTTCTCTGCCCTGGTCGGCGCATGGTCCGTGGACTCCAACGGCTGGGGGCACCAGTTCGCCATCAACAATACACAGTCCTACGGCACGGCGTATGCACCGGCAACGAAGTTGCTGGAGGATGCATTGAACATGCGCCTGACCACGATCTATTTCGAGGATGACGACGGCAAGCGGCACGTCGATGTGGTCGAGACCGCAGCAGCGCGCGAAAAGCAGGAACGCATCAAGAACGCCTTCCGTACATGGCTTTGGGAAGACGACGCACGCCGGCACCGTCTTGTGCGTCTTTACAATGATCAGTTCAACAATATCCGCGTGCGCCACTATGACGGGTCGCGCCTGGTCCTGCCGGGGATCAATGCGATTATTACCCTCAACCCGCATCAGAAGGATGCCATATGGCGCGGGATCGTCGGCGGCAACCTGTTGCTTGCACACGCTGTCGGCGCGGGAAAAACGATGGTCATGTGCGCGATCGCCATGGAGCAGCGTCGCCTTGGCCTTGCCAGAAAGCCCCTGATTGCGGTGCCGAACCACATGCTGGAGCAGTTCTCCCGCGAGTTCCTTGCGCTGTACCCGATGGCGAACATCCTGGTCGCGAGCAAGGACGACTTCGAGGGCGATAAGCGCAAGCTGCTGGTCTCGCGCATTGCGACGGGCGACTGGGATGCCGTGATCGTTACCCATTCGACCTTCGAGAAGATTCCGATGTCGGCGGAAGCCATCGAACAGCAGATCGGCTGGGAGATTGCCGAGCTGGAGGCGGCGATCCTGATGGAGAGCAGCGGAGATGGCAGCCGCAAGCTCGTCAAGCAGCTCGAATCGGCCAAGAAACGCCTGCGCGCGCGCCTTGAAAAGATGGTCAAGGCGTCGAAGAAGGATGGGGTTGTGACCTTCGAAGAACTTGGCGTGGATTCGTTGCTGGTCGACGAGGCGCACCTTTTCAAGAACTTGTTCTACGTCACGAAGATGACCCGTGTTGCTGGCCTCCCGAACAGCAATTCCCAGCGTGCTTTCGACATGTACCTGAAATGCCAGTACATTTCGCGCCAGGCCAATTACAAGCGCGGCGTCGTGTTCGCCACCGCAACCCCGATCAGCAACTCGATGGCGGAAATGTTCACGATGCAGCGTTACCTCCAGTCGCTGATGCTCGAATCGCGCGGCGTGGCAAGCTTTGACTCGTGGGCGGCGAACTTCGGCGAGACGGTGACGGCACTGGAAATCGCGCCGGACGGCAGCGGCTACCGGTTGAACACGCGCTTTGCCCGTTTCTGCAACCTGCCGGAATTGATGCAGATGTTCCGCTCCGTCGCCGATATCCGCATGGCAGAAGATCTGGACCTGCCCGTGCCGACGATCGAGGGCGGCCGCCCGAGTGCCGTCGTTGCGCAGCCGTCGACCCTGCTAAGCGCCTACGTGGAAGAATTGGTCGAACGCGCCGAGGCATTGAAGCGCGGCGGCGTCGATCCGCGCGATGACAACATGTTGAAGATCACCAATGACGGCCGCAAGGCGGCGCTCGACATGCGTCTGATCGATCCCTGCTTCGCCGATGACGAGAACAGCAAGGCAAACAAGGCGGTCGATAACATCGTGCGGATCTATACGGAATACGCCGAGCAGCGTGCAACGCAGCTCGTGTTCTGCGATCTCTCGACCCCGACCAAGGACGGTACGTTCTCGGTCTATAACGATTGCCGTGAGAAGCTGGTACGTCGCGGCATTCCGCTCGCCGAAATCGCGTTCATCCACGACTATGAGACCGATGCGCAGAAGGCCAGTTTGTTCCGCGCGGTGCGCGATGGGAAAGTGCGCGTGTTGTTTGGCTCGACAGCGAAGATGGGGATCGGCACCAACGTGCAAACCCGCCTGCGTGCCATTCATCACCTTGATTCGCCGTGGCGTCCGGCCGACATCGAACAGCGTGACGGACGCGGCCAGCGCCAGGGCAATATGTTTGAAGAGATTGCAATCTATCGCTACATCACGGAGCGTAGCTTCGACGCCTTCATGTGGCAAACATTGGAGAGCAAAATTCGCTTCATCAGGCAGGTAATGAAGGGGGATTCCGCGCTGCGGACGATGGAAGATGCGGATGGGACGTCGCTATCCTATGCGGAAATCAAGGCACTGGCAAGCGGCAATCCGATGGTGATGGAGAAGTATGGTATCGACGCCGATGTGGCCAAGTATTCTCTGCTGAAGACGGCCTATCTCGACAACCTCTATCGCCTCAAGGACGAGATCGCGTCGATACCGCCCGTGCTGGACATGCTTCGCAAGCGGATTGACCGCGTTGGCGCCGACATGGCGGCAGTGCAGGACGTCTCCGGAGACAAGTTCTCGATTCGCCTACAGGGACGTGTGCTGAAAGACCGTTCCACTGCACTCGCAGAACTGGCCGATATGATCCGCCGTGCACGTAAGCATTCCAAGCTCGACGGCCGCAACAGGCGTGAGTATGTCGGCGAATTTGCCGGTCTCAAGCTGGCCATCGACACCACCGCCGGCGGCAAGCATGCGCCTGAAGTTGTGCTGGTGGGCGAGCACCATTATGCGATTACCGCAGACCGCAATACCGTGGGCACGATCATTCAGGTGTTGGAATACCGGGCCGCCAACCTCGCCGGCGTCCGTGAAGCGATGCAGAAGGACGTAGCGCACAAGGAGTCCCGACTTGAGGTGTTGCGCCGGGAGGCTGAGCGCCCGTTCGAGTACGAGGAGCGCCTGCAACACCTTGTTGCGCGCCAGGCGGAGATCAACGATCTGCTCGACTTGAACAAAGATCAGGGCCCGATCATGGATGAGACCGAAGAGGAAGAACTGGTGGCGGCGTAACGGTCCCGTCAGGTGCGTCGGAGATACTGCAACTTTGCATGAAAGGATGTCATGAGTTACCACTCCCCCATTGAAGCGCTGTCACAGTCGCTTTACGCGGCATGCTATGCGGACCTGCCGGTCATCCGGTACCGGGACCGCGACTGGCAGGCGCACCGCAGGCATATGGACAGTCTGAATCGCGAGGAGCGCGCGGCGCTGGTCGCCAAGGAATCGGCAACCGGACAGGTGCAGGGACCGTTCATCGACCGCGAGCGCCGTCCGGAGCCCCGCGACTGCGAGGTGGAGATGTTCCTGCAGACCTGGTCCTCCACCGCTTTGGGTTTTGGCGGCGTCGGCGGTCAGGCGATTACCAGCGCCTATACCGTGATCGTGCACTGCCCCCAGGCGCTGGCCAGCGCCGTGTACTTCGGCGGCAGGCTCGCGTACCTGGTGCCGTCGCACACGCCGCACGCAGCGCGCTTTGCCACCGATATCGTTGGCCACAGCCTTGTGGCATGCGCGGAGGCCGGCGCGGCGTACGGGGCAGTCAAGTCAGCGGGCAGTATCGAGCCCGCCCCTGCGCCGCAGGTGCTCGCCCAGCGTTTGGGCGTAACGATCGGAAGCGACGAATGGAGCGCATTTTCGCGGTTTGTTGAGTGCTTGAATGGCAACATTGACTGCGATGTTGGCAAAGACCTGATGCTGCGCATTGCAGAACTGGGGCTGGTGCAGCGAAAATCAGGTAATTCGTACGGGATAACGGCAGTCGGACGCGCCTTGCTGCGCGCCGGCGACGTCGCGCAAGCCTAGTCGGCCCGTTATTCCACCTTATGCGGCCAGTGGCCGCCGATGCTTTCGGAAGGGGTTGTGGTGATTGAAGGATTTGCAATAACGAGTATTCATAACGATATCCAGACCATGTGCAGTCACATGGAGCGGTTTATCGCGGCAGAAGAGGCCGGAGACGAGCCGAACGTCCTGGCCGAAGTCGCGAAAGTGTCGCTGTGGCGCCGCAAGATTGAAGACAGCTTTGATCAGATCCGCAACGCCACCGAAACCAAGGACGAAGGCCTGCCATGGGGCCAGATTTGCAACGCCAGCGTCCAGTTCGCGTCAATGACGCGCCAATTCTCCGGGGATGCCTTGGGGTTTCCGGCGGTCGCGGAGTGCCGCGATTTCCTGCCGCTGTTGCGGTCGTTCATGCCGGACCGGTTCCGCGAAATCATGGAGCTGGAGGCGCTGGCCGCGCAGCAGGCGGCTCCCTAGCCTGACTGGCTGCCCGCGCGGCTCATCTCGAGCAGCAGCTTGCGCACTTCAAGGGTGACCAGTCCGATGTAACCCGGTGAATCGAGGTCGACGCCGGGATGGATCGCCCGCAAGCGTTCCTTGGCCTGCTCCCGTAGTTTCGCCATCTCGGCAGCAGGAAGATCTGGCTGGGGTCTCCCAGCCATCGCGGCGCCCGGCCGCGCGAACGCTGCCGTTCCCCGTACCGCACGCTCGTCTTGCAGCCGTAACGCCGTTGCGCGCACTGCGCCTTCCCGCACTTGCCGCGCGCGTTCGACGTCATCGTGCTCGGTCTCCAGCATCGCCACCAGCGCCGCAGTGTTGTTCACAAGCGCCTCGCGCTCCTCCGCGCTTAGCAGGCGACCTTCGGACGAACCGAATCGCGGCGTTGAGGCGACGGCCGGCAAGTCGCCATACAACCGCTTGAAACACTCCGACCCGACAACCTTGATCGCGCCGTCATCGTGAATCACATGGATGCGCTTGTAGACGGCGTGACCGCACCCTTGAGCCTGGCATAACACGCGATCGGCCTTTGGCACTTCGAGCACGGTGATGAGATAGACGCTGGGTTTTTCAGCTGTCATGGTGCCTCGCTACCCTTGCCGAAAACGCGGGAGAGCGCACGGAATACACGCCGTGCGAACGGCTGCTCGTTCGCCGACCAGGTGCGCCACGTCCTGTCCTGCATGCCGCTCAGCGTTTTGTTGTCGTAGAGGCGGTACAGGTAGCGTGTGAGCAGACGGCAGGCATGACACACCCCTACTGCCTCTAGTACGCTCATGCGCGCCGAATGGGCGACCACGCTGCCGCGCACCTGATCATCCGGCAGCTCTTTGCCGCAGCATTTGCATTCACCCTTGAAGTCCTCCCACAGCGCCCCGTTTGCGAAACGGACAGGCATTTGGGCCGCAATGGGTTGCATTGCCAGCAGCTCCCGGTCACGGGCGGTCAATGGATGGCTTTTCGCGGCGTTCGTCATGCCCGCAATGGTAGCAGTTGGGGTGACTGTCCTCCATATGGGGCGGGTGCCCTAATTGGAAAATCGCCGCCCCGCCCCGTATGCTGAAAGTACTGTTTTAGGAGATCTGAATGAGCACCAATGCAAATCAGGGAAGGTACCTTGCCGCTGTCGTCTTTGGCGAGTCGCAGGCAACGCAAATCGCCGAGGGCCGCATTACCCGCGAGGTGGTAGGTGCGATGGTAGAGCGCCGTTTCCCGACGGCGGAAGAGCGCGACGCATACCTGCTCGGTGTCAATGACGCCAACGGGAACCAGAACTACTACCCGCTCGATGAAGCAGAACACGCTCGTATCTGCGAGAAGCGAGCGACTATGCAGCGTCGCGTACGCGTGCCGGCGGCAATGACGGCAGCAACGGCGTAGCGCAACCCCCGCGTGGGAAGGTAACATCTGCGTCTTCCCACGCTACTTCGTCTATCCCACGCCATGCGCCTTTTCACTGCCGCCCTCCTCGCCCTTCTCGCTAGCTCTACGGCGCAGGCGCAGGAACCCTTTGCCGCAACCCAACCATGTTCCGTGGAGGTTCCCGCCGGTGTGCAGGAAGTGTTGAACCGTCAATGTGCCGACGTTGCATGCTACGAGCGGCAAGTGCTCGAACTGAAGATGATGGTGATGACCTTCTCGGTGACAAGCGAAACATACAAGCAGGTGATCGATGCCCTCACCTCCCGCCCGGCGAATCCGTCCGGGCCTGCAACGGACCTATGACCTTTCTCAACCTTGCGCCCTGCTCTTCCCCCAGTATTCCTTGCCAGGAATGCGGCTCCCCTGCATTGGTCAGTGAGGACGATGCGGGCGGCAGTTATCGCGAAGTGATGTGCCTCTGCTGCGGTTTGACGGAATGGCTGCCGATGCGCGCAGCAGAAGGATCCGCAACGATCAGTGAGAAGGCCGACGGCGTGCTCTGGACCGGGTATCCCAACGGATCTGTTGTTGCGGCGCCTGTGAACCTGCCCTGCGACCTGGCGCAGGAAGCCTTTGACTCGCCGCAGTGGGCGTATGTCGTACACCGCGATCCGGCGGACAACGGTTTCTTGACCCAGCTCCTGCTCGGCAATCCTCCGTCTCACGACCACTGTGTCGCCAAACTATTAGAGGCCAACAGTGAGGGCGCGTTTCGACCTGAGTGGAGACCAGCTGGCGTTGGTCCGCTAGGCGTACTACGCAGAAGCAACGTGCCCTCCACGATCCACCGGTAATTGGAATAACGGGATCAAGTTTGTGAAACTGTCCAGTAACAAATCGAACTGGACAGATCATGAGCCTCGACGACGCCCTCAAGAATGAAATCCGCGGACTGCTGAAGAAGGTCAAGGCAGCAACCCCGGATTACCAGGTGCGTCCGGCCCAGCACCAGATGATAGCCGCTGTCGCCAATACCCTTGCCCGGATTGGTGACCCCGATCAGAAAGCGATCCTGGTGTGCGAGGCCGGTACCGGAACAGGCAAGACCAATGGCTACCTGATACCCGCCCTGCCGATCGCGCGCGCGCTCAAGAAGAAGATCGTCATTTCTTCGGCCACCATCGCGCTGCAGGAGCAAATCGTCAACCGGGACCTGCCGGCGATCGCGTCCATCTACGACAAGAATCTCACCTACGCCATGGTTAAAGGACGGGGGCGCTACGCTTGTCGCAACCGGCTTGAGCTCGCGGCGGGCATGGCGCCGTTGGATGCAGCAGCAGAAGACGGCCTCTGGGATGAGCCGCCAAGCGCCGAAGACCTCGAGTTGCTGAGGGACATGGCGTCAAAACTCCGCAAGGGAACGTGGTCCGGCGATCGCGATGAATACGCCGATCCCATCCCCGAACGCCTTTGGGTACAAGCGCGCAACGATCACCACGCCTGTATCGGCCGGTCCTGTCCGAACATGGGGACATGTGCCTTCTACGTCGCCCGAGGCAAGGCAAAAACAGCCGACGTACTGGTGGCCAACCACGACCTCGTGCTGGCCAACCTGCGTGCCGAGCAAGGTTCAATCCTCGGGGATCCTGCCGACTGCATCTACATTGCAGATGAGGCGCACCACCTCGCTCCGAAGGGCATCGAGCAGTTTGCCGCCGAGCACCATGTTCTGGCGCCGAAGCGTTGGTTGCGACGGCTCGCCGCCACTGCGACCCGGGAAGCAGAGCAATTCGAGGACGCCGATCTTGGCCGCAACGTGGCGGAACATGCAACCAACCTTGAGCGCAGCCTCGATACCCTCGCGCACTTGCTCGAGCAGCTTCCGTCATTTGCCAAAGCGTCCCACGCCGACGTCGCTGACGGTGCGGTGCACCAGTTCCGCAATGGGACGCTGCCGGATCCGGTTGCAGAAGCAGGCCGATCTGTTGCGGGGTTTGCTAAATCCTTGTTCGAAGCGACGATACATTTGCACGAGCAACTCCTCGAGAACGCCCAGGGCAAGCCGGAGAGCGCCACCCGCCAACTCATGCTGTCTCAGCTTGGGCTGGCCTTGAGCCGAATCGAGACGATCAGCAATGTGTGGACGCTGATGCTGATGGATCGTCCCGCAAATGTCCCGCCTGTCGCCAAGTGGGTAGAGCTGGTGGCGCGCAAAGGCAAGATCGAGTTCGTGGTATCGGCTTCGCCGGTGAGCGCGGCAAAGGTGTTGTCGCGTCTGGTGTTTGACCGGTTCGCCGCCGTAATCATGACGTCGGCAACGCTGACCGCACTCGGCAATTTCGATCTTTTCAACATGAGGACCGGCCTCGGCGCTTACCGGGGGGTTGATTATCTGCAGCTACGCGCCAACTTCGACTATGCCAACCAGGCGCAGCTTGTGGTGCCGCAGCTCAAGAGCAATCCGAAGGATGCCGACGAGCATACGCGGGAGCTGGTCAGCATGCTTCCCGACCTGATCGATTCGACCAGCGGTGTTGGCACGCTCGTGCTGTTCTCCTCCAAGAAACAGATGCAGGAGGTACTGCGGGGGATGCCCGCTGCCCTGCAGCCAATGATCCTCGCACAGGACGAGACACCCAAGGCGCAGATCCTGCATGTGCACGCTGCCCGGATCAAGCAGGGGTGGTCATCGGTCATCTTCGGGTTGGCCAGCTTCGGCGAAGGCGTCGACCTGCCCGGCGCCCTGTGTCAGCACGTGATCATTGCGAAGCTGCCGTTTGCGCCCCCTGATAACCCGGTCGACCGCGCGCTTGCGGACTGGATCGAGTCCCGCGGCGGCAGGCCTTTCGACCAGGTCACCGTGCCGGAGGCGTCGGTAAAGCTTATCCAGAACGCTGGACGCCTGCTCAGGCGCGAAACCGATACCGGAAAAATCACCATTCTCGACAAGCGCATCGCGACTACGAGCTACGGCAAGAAGATGTTGAACGCGCTGCCTCCGTTCTCTCAATCCATATTTGGAAAAGCGGCTTGACGCCTGAGAGACTATACGCATACAAAAAGGAGTAAAACACCATGGACCAGAACCATCTCTACATCCAACGCATGGACGACCATTCGAAAGGCTACTCGGTGCGCGTCCCGAAGCCGGCCGGCGGACTGGTGTCGGCATATTTCAGTGACGCGGCCCACGGGTCGAAGGAAAACGCTGAGGCAAAGGCAATTGCGTTTCGCGATCGTGAGTACATGAAGATCTTCGGCGTGCCCGTCAGCTCCGGGCGCTACGTGAAGCGGATCCAGTCCAACAACAACACCGGCGAAGTGGGCGTCTACAAGATGACCCAGAAATACAAGCGCAAACTCAAGAACGGCGAAGTGCGTGAAGACGGGCGCGATTATTACGTGGCCGCCTGGTGCAGCGAGCCGGGCAAGATCGTGCGTCGCAAGTTCTCCGTGTCCAAGTACGGCGAAGAGGAAGCGCTGCGCCTGGCGTCTGAGTGCCGCCAGAAGGCGGTGGGAGACCTGCTCGGTCTGGCTGTCGACGACGTCAAGAAGATGGAGCGCAAGGTGAAGCGTGCGATCTCGTCCAAGTCGATCCCGTGTGCCGCCGCAGTGGAACCGGCGACCGTCATCGAGCTGCCTGAGGTGGTCGGGGTCGAGGTAGTGGCCGCCAGCAGTTTCCCTGCGGCTTGCCTCCCGGCATAATATCGCCCCCGATTGCAAAGCGTTCGACATCCATGCGCGCCCGATTCTTCGACCAGTTCAACCACATGACCATGATTCTTGGTCCTGACGATCCGCGCGCAACCGTTCGGATCGGTAAGGACTGTAAGGTCGAGGTCATGCGCGGTCTGGAGGGGGCGCTGTATTCGTTGGGGATCTTCGGCGGCAAGCCGCGGTTCCTCCTCAAATTCAACAAGACGCAGGCCGACGCGCTTAACGCCGCCTGGTTCCGCCGCTATCGAAGCACGCCAGACGCCATGATTTTGCCATTCGGCGGAGGTGGGATGGTACTGCGTACCCTGTTCGACTTAGCCGACCTTGAGCTCGTTGGGATGGACGACGAGCGGTTCGAAGAACTGGGCCAATTGACAGCCTATCTGGTCGAGCAGTTCCATGCCGCGACGGGCCGCTATAACGCCGACGACGAAATCGCGGCATAAATTCCCGGCCCCCTGCCCGCGCCGCGCACTCCACGAAGTCCGACTTACCAGTCGCTGAATTCCTCGCAGCGCAGTGATGCTTCCTCCCTTGCGTTTTCGATTGCCCGCCGCGCCTGCACGCGCTGCTGCTGTCTTTTGGCGTGCTCCGATGGAGACATCGGCGGAGCCGTCATCATGTCCTTGAGGTCGCTGACGCTGTTGTCGTGATCTTTTTGAAGACGTGAAGGCATGGAAGTGATCCTTAGTGTGTAACGGAATTTGAAGCTAGCGGCCCGGGAGTTGGGTCGTCGGAATTTGAACTCGCCGCGCGCAGCGCATAGAGTGTGCTCATCCGGTCGCGCAGGGTCACCCGCCGGCCGTCATCAAGGAGAACCGAATGCTTACCCCGTCCACAGGCACCACCAGGCACAAGCCTTTTGTGCGCCCGATCGGCCGCGATCTTGGCGCCGAGGGCAAACCCGGGAGTGTGATTGACGAATTCTTCGAAGCGCTCAAAGAGGGCGACTTCGACATGGCACGCCGCTTCATCTGGCGCGACCGGCGACTGACGATCGCCGAGGGGGTGGACGGATGGAACGCCCTGTTTTTTGCAGTTCACCACGATGACAGCGCCGCCGTGACCGAGCTGGTGCTGCTCGGGTGCGACATCAACCACCAGGCCGACGACGGCGCGACGCCGCTGATTCACGCGAGCCGGGTCGGTCATGTCGGCAGCGTGGCGGCCCTGTACCAGTTCGACTACCTGGACGTCGACGCCCAGACGGTGGACGGCATGACTGCCCTGACTTGTGCGCTGGGGCGCGGGTTTTCGCACATCGCGCGAATGCACCTCGACCGCCACGCCAGTGTCGTTCTCGGCGCCGGCGACACGACTCCGCTGGAGCTGGCTCGTTCGGTTGACAGCCTGCATCGTGATATTCTCGACCGTATCCAGGCGCGGTACCAGAAGCTTCACTAAGGGACTGCCCGTCACCGTTCTCAAGAAGGATATCGAAATGGCTTCAAGCGGAAAATCGTTGCTCGCGTTCGCTGCAGGACTGGCGGCATCCATGCCCCACCCGGAAAACCGTACCGCGCAAAGCGCCGGACCGCTCATCAGCGGCGACGAGGCGGCGAAGTTGCTCGGCGTGCCAAAACTCGCAATGGGGCAGCTGGTGTTCGAAGGAAAGCTCAACATGCCGCAGTTCGATCAGTTTTCCGAGTCTCAGGTCCGCGCGTTGATCGGCAACCCATGCCTGTCGCGCCTGTCCTAGCGCCGCTTTGCCGGTTCACGAGAGAGCAAGGTGTCCAGCGTGCGCAGCCGTGCAAGCCCGTGATTGGCGATCACCTTTGCTGCGACCTCTGCTGGTAACGCCGCGACACACGCTTCACACAATGGACCTGCTTCCTTTAGCAGCCCCTCTTCAGGCAGGGGCTCCAGCCCGTCGCCGGCCGAAATCGGCACCGTCATCTCGCACAAGGTAAGTACGTCCCAGGCGTCGGTACCCAGGCGGGGCTGGCCAGTCGTCAGATGGGTGCTGGAGGTGCGGTATTTGATCTCCGCCGACGCACTTCCGCCGTATTTTGCTGTCCGCCAACCAATCACGTTCACTGTATTCGGGTCGATCACCTCCGGTGTCAGCCGGCGCCGGCTCTCGGCGATCGCGGCGGACGCCTCCTGATTGAGGGCAGTGACGGCAATCGGCCCGCTGGAGAAGTAACCGTGCGTCGTCTCCCCGGTGGGGTAAGCCACGTCTATCCCGTACTCCTGCACGGTCACGCGCGCCGCCCATAGATAGAGGGATACGAAATCGATCGTTTCCTTTGCTGACGGGGGGGCATGACCGGCGTCCGGATGAATGATCAACTCCTCGATGTCCTTGTCCTTGTGCGTCTTGGCGGTCAAGAAGACCTTGCCGGAATGCGCGTGCAGGAGGATACGGGTGGTTTTCCGGCCGTCTTTGATGACCTGCACGTGCAGGACCGTCGACTTGGCCGGGCGCCCCTCAATGAAGCAGCGGGTCAGGTCCTTGTGCGACACGTAGGTGTCGACGGCTGGCTGCTGCTCTTCCCACTGCTCGATCGTGCGGAGGATGCCTTCGGGCGGTACGTAAGTTTCATTCTTTGCCATTGTTCACCTGTCGGGAGGCCCTCTCCGGATCTTTCACATCGCATTGCGCTTCTTCCGCGGGGGTACCAAGGTCGCGGTGGAACACGAATTTGTTCTTGCCCGTCCGTTTGGCGGCATACATGGCTTCATCGGCTTTGCGCAGCAGTGTCTCCGGTGTAAGCGCGTCGTCGGGGTACAGGGCGATGCCGATACTGGCGCCCACCCTGACGGCGCCGCTGTCGAGCGTGACGGGCTCCATCATCCTTTCGAGGATCTTGGTGGCGATGACCGTTGCGCCGTTCCCGCCGTCGACGTTGTCGAGCAAGATCGCGAACTCGTCGCCGGCGAGGCGAGAAACAGTGTCGGAGGCGCGCACGCCGCGCTTCAGGCGGGTGGCAATCTCGATCAGCAGCGTGTCGCCCGCGTGGTGGCCATACGTGTCGTTGACTGCCTTGAAGCCATCGAGGTCCAGGAACATGAGCGCACAGGTGCTGCCACTGCGTTTGGATTGGGCCACGGTATGCGCGACGACGCTATTGAACATCGCGCGGTTGGCCAGCCCGGTCAGGGGGTCATGGTTTGCCTGATGGCTCATCATGGCCAACTGGGTCTTGTGTTTGCTGATGTCGTGCAAGCTGACCAGGAAGTTCGACGGTCGACCTGCCGTGTCCACCAAGGGCGTGATTACGCATTCGACGGGAACGGTTTCCTGCTCGCCGCGGAATTCGAGCAGCTCCCCCATCCACGTATTGCCATAGAACACCGTCTTCCATAGCGTGCGAAAGAACTCCTTGCGATGGCCGTCGGGCCGCAGAAAGCGTGGAGTGTTGCCGACCAACTCGGTTTCGGGCACGCCCGCAAAGCGCTCGTAAGCGCGATTGATCCATACCACCTTTGCGCCTTTGTCGATGATGAGCATCGGGTTTGCCGCGTGGGTGAGCGCATGGGCGAGGAAGAAGCTTTTTTCTTGTTTATCCATTGATTTCCCGGATGGGGGAAACGGAAGTGGTCGCAGGCCTGCCGTTGACGGCAGCGGCTTTAGACGCGCGCCACACCTCGAGCATGACAGCGATGACGATCGGACCGAGGAACAGCCCGAGCAGTCCGAAGGTATTGACGCCGCCGATAATGCCCACCATGACCCAAAAGAAAGGAATTTTTGTCGTACCGCCAATCAGTGCTGGCCTGGCGATACTGTCGAATACGCCGAGGACCACCAAACCCCACACGAGCAGTCCGGCTGCCGCGATGGAGCTGTTGTCGATGGCGACGAAGGCACAGAGTCCGACGTGGAGCAGTATCGAGATCCCCGGGAGCACCGTGGCGGCGCCGATGATGGTGGCGATCAATAACGGTGACGGCAGGCCGACGAGCCAGTATGACGCCCCGAGCAGGACGCCTTCCACAATGCCGAGCAGCACCATGCCGTTCATGACCGCGTGCGTGGCGCTATTCGTGCACGCCACATAGGTGCTCCACTGCCGGCCGATGTACAGGTTGCCGATCCGCTGGATCTCGGAGGCGACCAGCTCGCCGTCACGGTAGAGGAAAAACAGGGTGAACAACGTGATCAGGAACGTCGTTACCCCGTCCGCCGCGCGCAGCCCAATATTGGCGACCGCGCCAAGGTAGGCGTCGAGCTGCAGCCGCTCAATCACTGCAATGAGGCCATCCGGACGCCCAAGCGTGTGCGTCCACTGTTCGGTAATCCAGCTGCCCACGATCGGCAATTCGGCCAGAAACTCGGGCGGCTGGAATCCGCCGCCTGCGCTCAGCCTCGCCGCGTAACCCGTCACCGCCGGCGCCACGTCTGCCAGCGCCACGGCCGCGTACGCGATGGGCAGGACCAGGGCGACGGCCATCATGCACGTGAATGCGGCAGCCAGCGCGTTGCGGCTGCTCGCCCGGAACAGGTGGCAGAAACGTTTGAAGATCGGCCAGGACGAGATGGCGATCACGGCCGCCCAAGCCATTGGGGCTAACATGCCGCGCGCGACCCACAGCGCCAGGCCAATGGCGAAGATCAGGAAGGCGTATCGAATTACTGCGGGGGACAAGATTCAGCCTCCTCATTGCATTGATTCAGCACGTAGGCGTTCACCCGGCGCGAGCCGCCCGGCTTTTTGTCGCAGACCTTGATTTCGCCTTCAGCCTTCAGTGTGCTGAGGTAGGAGTACAGGTTGTCCATAGTCAGCGACGGCATCTGCAGCGCGCGCTTGATGTCCAGCGCTGTCACTGGTTCGTCGGACTTCGCAATGATCTGCAGGATTCGATCGCGGATCGTGTCGACGACCATGCCGTCACGTACGACGCTCCCCTGCTTGCGCCGGCGCTGCATCTCAGGGGTGAGCTTGAAGGCATCGACGCGTTCACGGTTGCCCTGTTTCACCGGACTCGGGTTCGGGATCGATCCCTTGAGCATGATGGGCTGGGCGGCCTGCGCGCATCGGTTGCATACCCGGCGTACCGTATAGGCCGACACAGACGGATAATCCTTCTGGACGGCTGCCGTGATGTCCATGACGCTTGTGTAGGCCTTTTTTTCGCGCAACACCGTAATGATTGCCCCGGCAATGCCACGCGCGTTCGCCCGGATGCCGGCTTCCGTCAACTCGTCCGCCTGCGAGGCGGCAACAGAAGGATTTTCGTGATGCAGGACGTCACGGAAAATCGACTTTACCTTCGTGCGGACCCGCGCCCTGGCTTGCTTGTCCAGGCTGTGGTAGGCGCTGCACAGCTCCGGGCCCACCCAAAGCGCCAGCAGGCCGGATGCCGAAGGCGTCCGGTGAGCGTCCTGTATCACTGACACCGCGGCATCTCCTGCCGGGTCGACGAATTCATTCTGCATCGGAGGACTGTTTCGACGCCGCGATCACCTCCTTCGGCAGCACGAAGGTCGGGTTGTACTGTCCGGCCGGGCGCGGCGTCAGTACCGACGACTTCGCCCGGCGAGGCCCGCTTGCCCCGCTGTTCTGAATCCCATCGCCGAATTGAGCTGGCGCGCGGCTGACCGGGGTGCTCCCGGCATACTGTTCAACGCCGTCCGGGGCAGTCGTTCCCGCTTGGGCCAGGTCTTCGCGCTTGAGGAAGGCAAGAACCGCTTTTTTCCCGACCAGTTGGACGCCGTTCTTCTCCGCGTACTTCACCGCGCGCTTACCGAATCCACCAACGGTGACATACAGAGCGCCGGTCGCCTTTTCGACCTTTGCCGCCTTGGCCAGTGCTTCCACTTCGGGTTCATGGATCTCATAGACCTGATAGTCGGAGAAGCGCACGGCGATTCTGGCGTCGCCGCGCTCTGCAAGCACGTCTACCACGGAGTTGCGTTTGGACGGCTTGCTGATGCGGTACCCGTCTTGCTCGAGCGACTCCACGACGAGCGAGCCGAACCGGTCGCGCTTCATGCCGAAATACTCGTCTGTGCCGTCGTCACCACCGAGCGCGCCGTTGCGCTGGGCTTCCTTCACCGCTGAGAACGCTGTCATCAGCATGAATGTGGACGTGAAGGCAGCATTGATGATGTTGACGACCGCGTTCTTGTGAAGGATGTCGTCGAGCATTCGCATGAACGCACCGTCTTCCGGCGCTGCCAGGCTGATCTGGGGATAGTAGAACGTGAAAAAAAGGTAACTCATGGCCGCCAGCGTCATCCCGATCCACCATGGAACCTTGGCCGAAAACGCGGCGAAGCGCCGCAGGTAGGTGTGGAATTTGAGAAGCTCTTGTTCGGCGTTGGATTTTCTCGTTGTGTTTGCCATGAGGATGTTCGAATGCGGTTGCGGCGTGACGCGAACGTTTCGTCGCCTGGTGCCTGACTATAGCGAAAATCCTTGCACAGATGACCCACCTAATCCTGCCCTTTCGGGCACCTTACGGGTTTTTTAGTGACATCGGCACAAGTGACGGGCGGCCGCTCGTAATTGGAACGCGGGGGAGCATATTGGTAAAACGAGTGGTATGGACACCACCTGGACAAACCACTTCGAGGCGGCGCGTATCGCGTCGGGCCGCAAACACCACTGGGCGCTGCCCACGCAGATCAAGCGGGCACCGACTTGCGCACTCGCCGAGACATCGCTGGTTGACGTCTACCGCTCCGGCGTGTCGACAGTCACCGACCTACGGGGATTCATGATGGCGCGCGTGCCGGTTGGCGTCACTGCCGTCCATATCGCCTGCAATAAGGGATCGGTGGAGAGAAAAGCCCTAAGCCCAGCCGTGCGCAAGCTGGCGGCCGAGTATCTCGACCAAGGCGGAAAGCTGTTCGTCGATTCCGGCGCTGTCGGCGCCTTCAGAAACGGCGTGCACATCGATTTCGCGCAGGACGTTTTTCCGGTGTACCGCGAGTTGGTCGCGAGCACCCGCAACCCGCAAAACCTGTTGCTGGTGATGCCCGACGTGCTGGGTGATCAGGAGGCGTCGTTGGCGCTTCAGGAGCGCTTCAGCGACGAGATTCGAGGATTCCTTACTGCAGGCGCTCAGGTCATGATGCCGATTCAACGCGGCCCCCTGCTTCCCTCCCAAGTGTTCGAGCGTCAAGTTGACATGCTGGGCACCGACGCCTTCGCAGTGGGCGTGCCCAGCATCCCATCATCTGAGGCGGCAATGACCAGCGACGAACTGGACGATCTGATGCTCCGCCATCCAAAGCATGTCCATCTGCTCGGCGTGGCCGGGAACGCCAAAGCCTTTGGCGAGCGGTATGGGCTGATACGCGGCTGTTCTGGTCATACGCTGATTACCTGCGACGCCTGCCGATTGCTCGCGCATGTTGGACACGGGCGCCGACTGACCGACCGCTGCCATAACCGTGCGGAAGATATCGCCCTGTACGCGGCAAACGACCTGACCGGGGACAACCCCCTCATCCCCTTCGCCGTTTATAAGGGGTGCGTCGCCGAGGAGCCGGGCTTCCTGACCGAGAGCGAAGTGCGGAAAGTCGCGATGCTCATCAACCTGGACGCCGAGGCAACGGAAGCGTGGGTGCTGGCGGCAAAGCACGGGTCGTTATTGGACGAGTACGCCAAGCTTGACCCTGACGAGGAGTGGCTCGATGACGTGCTCACGCCGGTTTTGTTTCAGGCCCTGTACTTGCCAAAGATGAAATCGCTCGTGTTCCCTGCGGCGCGTTCCTCGGAGATCGCGAAGCTCACCCGTGAAGGCGTGCTGTAACCGGTACCGCACGGCGTTAATCTTCGTCGATGTCCGGCAGGAGGCGCTTGGCCAGAAAGAACGCCAGCCAGGCCAGTCCAAGCGACGAAATCCAGAACGTGAAGGACTGGATCTCGCCCAACAGGACGAAAAGCACGATGATCCCGGCCATGTAAATGAAGAAAACCACGGTCATCCGGTGACTCTCACGCTCGGCGCGCAGTTTCCCCTTCAGCCTCTCTTTTTCGTAATCCATGTGCTTTCCCTGCATGTGGAGTGCGTATTTTATGCGGTCTTTCCCGCCGTCCCCATCCGCGCGCTGCCTAGCGAGTGGTTTGCTGGTCACGGAGCTCCTAATTTGCTTGCCGGATTTGCGAAGGTAAGCTGAAGCTATGAACGCAAACCATTCCCCCCTGCCTGCGCAGCTGGACCTGTTCTCTGAAGTGCTCCACTCGTACTCTGCTGAGAACCGCGGCACGCTGGCTAATGAAGAATTGTATCGCCGCATCGGCGAGCGGATCGGGTTGTCCGAAGAGGCGTTGAAGGAACGGGTGCCGATTGGCCGCGCGCAGCAGCCGCATAACCTGATCACAAGGCGCGTGCGGTGGATACAGCAATCGCTCAAGCACTCGGGCATCCTGGAGCGCGTGGAAGGCGAACGGGGCGTGTGGCGGCTCACCCAGCCAGTCGCTGAGGACCTGCACAAGATCAACTCCGGGGTCGCGGTCGTCGGATTTTCGACCGAACTGGGGATCGCCATTCTCGGCAGTTGTGAGACCGTGTTCTCGGCGATCGATGCGCCGATCACGTTGTGCCTGACATCGCCGCCGTATTGTCTTGCCAAGCCGCGCAAGTATGGCAATCCGCCCGAATCTGAGTACGTTGACTGGGTGTGTCGGTGTCTGGAACCTGTCGTTCGCAACCTCGTCGACGGCGGCAGCATTGCCCTGAATATCAGTCAAGATGTCTTTGTAAGCGGTACGCCTGCACGCTCCATGTATATCGAACGGCTCATGCTCGCGCTCCACGATCGGCTCGGTCTCCAATTGATGGACCGCCTCGTGTGGCACAACCCGGCCCGCCCGCCGGGGCCGATACAGTGGGCGAGCATTCACCGCTATCAACTCAACCAGTCGTGGGAGCCGGTGCTGTGGTTGAGCAATAACCCGTCCAAGGTAAAGTCGGACAACCGGCGCGTACTTCAGGCGCACACCGAACGGCATCTGAAACTCATTAAGCAAGGCGGCGAGCTGCGGGAAGGGAATTACTCGGACGGCGCTTACCGGCGCGCGCCGGGCGCATTTGGCAACGAGACGCCGGGACGCATTCCGCGCAATGTGCTGAGCTTCGGGCATACATGTGCCGACCAGAGAGAGTACAAGCGCCAGGCGCGTGCGGCGGGGCTAACTCCTCACGGCGCTCCCATGCCGCTGAGCCTCGCGTCGTTCCTTGTCGAGTTCCTTACTGAACCGGGAGACGTCGTTGCAGATCCGTTTGCAGGGTCGTTCACCTCGCTTGTCGCCGCCGAACGTCTTGGCCGGCGCTGGATGGGCACGGAGGTGATGGTGGAGTACCTGCTAGGTGCGGCCAGTCGTTTCACAGATGCCAAGGGCTTTGAGATGGCGCTGGCAGCGTGAACGGGCGACAACAGCGAGTACTCCGGATTAGCAGTAGTTCGAAGGCCGTGCGGTAAAATTCCGCATCAACAGAGGAAATCATGACAGACAAAGACGCACAGGGTACCGCGACGAACTTATCAACGCTGTTTGTCGCCGGCATTGTCGCGCTCGCCGTGCTTGCGGTTATTTCGATGGTCGGTGTGTTTGTTTACGCGCCCTATTACAGCTTCGCGCAAATTCAGCAGGCCGCGGAGGGCAACGACCAGCAGCGGTTCGAGGAATATGTGGACGTGGCGGCAATTCGCGCCTCGCTGAAAGAAGAGCTCAAGGAGGCAATGTCCGCGCAGATCGGGACAGCCGAGGCGATCACGCCCGAGATGCTCAACCTGATCGCCGACCAATATGTGGCGCCGATGCTCGAGCAAGCCATCACGGCGCCCAATATCATGCGGCTGCTGACTGGAGCGATCCCCTTCCACGGCACGCGCCGCACGGCCCACGCGGCTGAGGTGCTGACCGGGAAGGAGTCGGGGCCAGTCATCGAAAAGGGCTACGACGGGTTCAATCGCTTCGTGGTTCGCGCCAAAGAAGCGAGCGGTTCGGCAGAAGTGCTGTTCATCCTGGTGCGTGATGGACTCGGGTGGCAACTGGACGAAGTCCGAATCCCGTCCCTCCTGAAGGAGCTCCAGCAGCAATCCATGCCAGCAAACGCGGGCGCGGCCACGGGAGTTGCGGCACCACCGAAGTGAGCGCGGCAGGCTCAAAGGCAAGGCGGAATCTCCATGCCGCCTTTTTTATTTGCGGTAATTTGAAATCGGGCCGGCAAATAAATACCATTTTTGACGTAAGGGTTTTGCCTTATGTCATTAAATCAATTAAATTGCTGCTACGAAATATCCACTGATTGTGACCCCGATGCTGCTGCCCCAATCCACCATCCCCTTCGCTATTGAGAAGATGGGGATCGACGAGGTTTCGACTATGTTTCGGTCCATGCTTTCGCATGTCGAGGCACGGTTCGGACACAAAGCCGTCTCCGATCTCATTCGCGATGTCGTCGCGGAGAACCTGAGACATCATCCCGACGACTTTCACGGGATCGTGGAATGTGTCTTCGAGATTTGCCGTGCTCGCGACGCCTATACTGCGCAACATCAGAAGCGCGTAAGCCATATTGCACGGGGGATCGGGGAGCGGCTGGCATTGCCCGCCCATGACATCATCGGCATCACGCTTGCCGCAGCGGTGCACGACCTCGGGAAGATCCGCGTTCCCCACGAAATCCTGTCCAAGCCGAGCGCGATCACGGCCGCTGAACGCATGCTGCTGCAGGAACATGCGGCCTTGGGACATGACCTGATGGCGCCGATCAAGTTTCCCTGGCCAGTCGCCAAGGTGGCGTTACAGCACCACGAGAAAATTGACGGGACCGGCTACCCCAACAATCTGAAGGGCGACGACATCCTGCTCGAATCGCGGATCGTTGCCGTGGCCGACGCCGTCGAGGCCATCGGGAGTCACCGCCCGTACCGGCCCAGTCTGGGAATTGACTTTGCGCTCGAGGAGGCAGCTCGGCTATCCGGAAGCGCATTTGACCCCATCGTCGTGAAGGCATGCACGGCCTGGTGCAACGACAATCGGGACTTTCTGACCTAACCGTTCAAGACCGGCGAGCACGCATTACCGTGCTCGTAGCGCCTCCTCACGACTGCAGCGAACCGAATACAGTGCCCCATTGGGCTTGCTGCACCTTCATCCCCGCATCATTCATCAGAATGGCAGCTTGTCGCTGCCCAATGGCATGTGCGGCACCTCGAGCTGCAGGCGCTCCACCGCCCATTTGGCTGGATAAGGCGTAATTGCTTCCCGGCCACGCTCGCGGTCGCTTTTCCACATGCTCATGTTCATGCTGAAAATGGCTGCAATGTTGTGGCAGAGGTGGTTCCATGCGCCAGGTCCGTGCGGCGCGACGAGCCGGACCGCGACGCCGTCCTCGGCCACCGGCGCCTGCTGCCCCGCCGGCGGATACCACGGGTGGATCGGGTGCCAGAAGACGAAGGCGCGGAGATAGCAGGCAAAGTAATGGGAATACTTCAGCCCACGAAATACGGGGGCCAGCCAGCAGTAGTCGATGAATACCGTGATCCCACTGAGTTCTTCACTGGCGGTGCAGTCTCCAACGGTGCGAAACAGAAGCAGACCATCCGGGCGCATTTTGCGGCGCTCGGGGCGTGTCCAGAAGGCCAGGACGCGGGTGTTCGGAAAGGTGTTCGCCCGGATCTGGTCGGCAGCTTCGAGATCCCCCTCGAACTCGATGGCGGCTATCGACTTCGCTGCGCTCCAGTCGGCAGGATCCACTTCTGCGTGCGTCGGGTGATCAGGGCCGGTGGGATAGGTGAACGCAAAGCCGATGAGGTCACGGCGAGAGTGCTGGTCGGGACACACCCACGGACCGGCCGGGAGAAAGGTCTCCATATATTCCTGCTTCGCCCGTTGCGGGCGGCCGGAAAATCGAAGAATGCTTGCTGTCATCAGGTGTTGCCTTTGCTGCTTCGTCGTTCCTGCAATATGCGGTTCATCGTGCCCATCATAGGGCATGAACTTGCGCGCGTCGAATACTGTTAGAGGGGTCGGGCAGGAATTCGATTTCGCGGTATCGGGGGTTTAGCATGAAATGCATACCAACCAAACACATGAATGCGCCATGACAAACCCTCGGGTCATTCGCCACCTGCTGCGGCACCCAGGCAAGCTGATGCAATTTGAAGCATCGGGCAGGCTGCCTCGCACCTTCACCCCGACGTCACCGTTGATCGAGTTGCTGGAGGCGCTCTCGCCGCGCGAGCGTGCCGCAATACGTGGCGTGACGCTCTGTCATGCATTGGGCTACGCGGGCGGCTTCACGTTCGCTACCGCGGAGCAGCTTCTGCGGTACCTGCGTCCAGCAGACGAGATGATCGAGGGAGAGTGCTGGCCTGCAGAGTCGCGTCGGTTAAAGCAGTTTCGCGGCCCCTTGAAGCTACAAGTACTGCTTGAGGCTAGTGCCTCCCATCCGGAAGGCCTGCTGCAGAAGTACCCTCGCCTCTAATCTCGCTGCTCGGATGTGCGGCCAGCTCCTGCCGGCCGCGACTGGCGTTTAAAACTCTTCCCACTCCGACATGACGGGCGTGCCGTTGCCGACCATGCGAGCCCGAGGCTCAGCGCGTGGCGCGGCTAGAGGCACGCGGCGGGCAGTGGCGACGCGTGCGACCGCTGCAGGTGCGGTCCGTGCGGGCACGGTGAGAGCCGGACGCGCCGCCGGTTGTGCAGTAGCAACGGATCCGTGCATGCGGAAGGCTTCAACTGTTGTGGCAAGGCGCTGGGCCTGCGTTCGAAGCGACTCTGCCGCTGCCGACGCTTCTTCCACTAGGGATGCATTTTGCTGCGTGGTGCTGTCCATATCTTCGATCGCTCGGTTCACCTGTTCGATGCCGGCGCTCTGCTCACGGCTGGCAGATGCCAGTTCACCCATCAACGCGGACACACGACGCACGCTTGCCACTACTTCATCAATCGTTGCGCCGGCCTCCTGCACCAGCGTGCTGCCTGCGGCCACCTCACTGACCGAATTGTCGATCAATGCCTTGATCTCTCTTGCCGCCGCCGAGGAGCGTTGGGCTAGAGCGCGGACCTCCGATGCGACAACCGCGAATCCCCGTCCCTGTTCGCCTGCGCGCGCTGCTTCGACCGCTGCATTAAGCGCCAGGATATTGGTCTGGAAGGCGATGCCGTCGATGACACTGATGATCCCCGCAATCTCGCTGGCCGACTGGTTGATCGATCCCATACGCTGGACAACCTGCGACACTACCTCGCCGCCTCTTTCCGCGATCTGCGTTGCGTCGGTAGCGACCAGGTTCGCCTGTTGCGCTGTTTCTGCGCTGGTTCGGACAGTAGCGGTGATTTCCTGCATCGAGGACGCGGTTTCCTCGAGCGAGCCCGCCTGCTGCTCGGTGCGATGGGACAAGTCCTGGTTTCCTGCTGCAATCTGCGTCGACGCCGTCGCAATGGTGTCGCTCGTGAAACGGATCTCCCCCAGGATGCGAATGAGGTTGGCGTTCATCGTCTGAAGCGAGATCATGAGGCGTCCGGTTTCGGTTTGATCGCCCGGGTCAGCTACCATCTGACCGGTCAGGTCTCCACCGGAGATGCGCTCCGCAATGGCAATGGCGGCATCGATTGGACGGACGATCGAACGCGTGATAGCCACGCCGATAATAAGAAGCACCGCGGCGGCAACGATGGTGAACGCCACCAGTTTGATATGCGCAGCCGAGATGGTCGCGGCGCTGTCGTCTTTGATGGTCCGTTGGTTCGCCTCAATCGCTTCACTGAGCGCCGCCATTTCGGTTTCGACCGCTTTGAAGCGTTTGAGGAAATCCGGGAGCTGCGCCTCGGCGGCTTTCATATCCGATCCCGCAAGCGAGACGATCGCCTTTGCCGACTCGATGTAGCTTGTAACTGCCGGAGACACAGCGTCGACCTTCGCCTTCACAACCTGGTCGTTTGAGTGTTCCTTGGCTTCAGCCAGCGCGTCCTGCAGCTCTTTGGCGTGTTCGGCGAGATCCGCCTTGATCCCTGCTTGCGCTGCCGTGTCCGCGCGATACCCTGCAACGAAGGCCGCAAGCACATCGCCCCTTAACGCGTCGTGATGCATGTCTGAACTAAGTTGATCGGCGTGGGCAGCAGCGCTCTGCTCCATTTCCTGAATCGTTGCTTCAAGCTCGGATGAGGTCACATAGGCCTCCGTTCCAAGAATGCCGACTAGCCCGAGTCCAGTCATGCAAAGCGCAACGAGCTTCGCTTTAATCGTCAGTTGTAAAGCCATGTTTACCTTTCGTTTTTGTTTTTAGTGGAATCGTGAAGCGCTTACCCCGTTGCAAGTTATGTGCCAAATTGCAACAGTCTGTAAGGGGTTTACAGCGAGTCGCGCATTCAGCAATACCAAGTGGAGAAGAAAAACCCCTCGAATTCGAGGGGCTGTCTGTGAGGTCAGAACTCTTCCCAGCCATCGTTGGCTGGCGCCACTGGGACGCCGTTTGCTACCCTGCGTAACGGACGAACGACCGGGGCGCTGCGCTGCTTCAACACCGGCGGGGCAAGCGGCGCCGCGTTGACCGGCGCTTCCACCTGGTGGGCGATATCGTCGGTGCCTGTTCGGAATACGCGCACGGTTTGCTGCAGCTTTAAGGCCTGGTCGCGCAAGGAGTCGGCAGCCGCGGCAGCTTCCTCAACGAGTGCTGCGTTTTGCTGCGTCACCTGGTCCATTTGCTCGACCGCCAGATTCACCTGTCCGATGCCATCGCTCTGCTCGCGGCTTGCCGCCGTGATCTCGGCAATGATGTCGGTGACCTTTCTCACACTTGCCACCACTTCATCCATCGTTGCACCGGCCTGCTCGACGAGCGCGCTGCCTGCCGCCACTTCATCGACCGAAGCAGAAATGAGCTGCTTGATTTCCTTGGCTGCTGTGGCCGAACGTTGCGCGAGGTTGCGCACCTCGGATGCCACCACTGCAAACCCCCGCCCTTGCTCGCCGGCGCGTGCTGCTTCAACCGCTGCGTTCAGCGCAAGGATATTGGTTTGGAAGGCGATGCCGTCAATCACGCCGATGATGTCGGCGATTTGGCGTGCAGACTGGTTGATCGCACCCATACGGTCAACCACCTGTGCAACCACTTCGCCACCGCGCGTGGCGACCTCCGAGGCTTGTGCTGCCAGCGTGTTTGCTTCCTTGGCATGTTCTGCGTTTTGCTTCACCGTCGAGGTCAATTCCTGCATGGACGACGCGGTCTCTTCGAGCGAACTTGCCTGATGCTCCGTGCGGCTGGAAAGGTCGAGGTTGCCGGATGCAATCTGGCATGAGGCCGTGGCGATTGTATCCGTGGCGCGGTGCACTTCGCTCACGGTTTGCAGCAACGCCGAGTTCATGTCCTTCAACGCCTGCATAAGTTGCCCGGTTTCGTCCCGCGACTCAACGTGAATGTCGGTCGTAAGGTCGCCGTCGGCCACGCGTCGCGCCAGCTCAACGGCTTTTTTCATTTGGGAAGTGATGCTGTGGGCGACGAACCACGCGAGCGCCGCGCCGATCGCGACTGCAAGCAGCGACATGAACAGCGTCACGTTGCGGGCAAAGGCGTTTGCCTCCGCTGCGTCCGTGTTTGCGCCTGCCGCTTTACTGGTGATCGTCGAGATCAGTTCTTCGATCAAATCCATGATCTTTTTCTGCAACGGCTGCACTTCATTGATCGTCATCGCGATCGCGGCCTCCGTTTCAAAGGCCTTGGACAAGGCGGCTGCCTTCTTTTGCGCTTCGATCGCGTTGTTGCGGGCCGCCGTGATTTTGTCCAGCAACGCCTTTTCGTCCGGGGTTGCCATGGACGAGATTTTGTCGAAGAGCACGCCGTACTGTGCTCGCGCCTCCGCCAGCTTCTGATTCTCGGCGCCAATCGCCACCGGATCGGTCAGGAGCGCGATGTTGCGGCCGTGTACGATCGCGACCATGATGACCTGGCGCAGGTTGTAGAGGGTGTCGACCTTGACGTCCGTGACTTTAACGTTGTGATCGAAATTACGCTGTATTTTTGCCATGCTGCCGATGTTGAGCACAGCCATGATGGCGACAAGGGCCAGGACGATGCCAAACCCGATGGCAAGTCGGGTTCCGATTCTAAGGTTTTGGAACTTCATTTTGCGCTCCGTCTATTTGAGGGCCGCGGCGGCGCGTGACCTGGCCGCGACCCGGCACGCCTGATTACTTGTAGATGCCTACACCGACTAGGGTGTCGTCATCGATCTTTTCAACATACGTGGACTTCGGCTCAACGACCTTCTGCGGGTTGGGCCACTTGTAGTCGAACCAGCCGCCGCCCTTCTTCGCGGTGTCGATCAGCCCGCGGACGATGTACTTGCCGTCGGCGTCCTGAATGTCGTACAGATTGCGGCCGACCAGCTTTGCGTTCGCGCCGTGTGCCTTGTTGTTGCCCTTCATGTCGTAAGCCATCACGTACAGATCGCGATCGACAAACTGGCCCTTCGGGTCGCTGAACTCCGCAAACGCTTTTTCCTTTCCGTTCGCCTTGGCGTAAGCGACGGCCTTCTTCACCATTGCCGTTGCTTCTGCAGCGGTGCCCTTCTCCGCCGCCACTGCCATACCGCTAAATGCCACGGTTCCAAACACCATCAAGCTTGCAATCATTTTTTTCATTGTTATTTCCCCATGCTGGTTATTTGATAGTGGCCTGCGCCACCTCTGGTACTACAACTACGGTCCGGCGGTTTAAGCCGCCAGGCGTTCGTGTCCCGTAAGCGTGTCAGCGCCGACCAACTCGGCGACGTCAACGAGAATCAGCAACCGCGATTCAAGCGACGCCACGCCGACCAGGTAGGCAGAATCGACGGCAGTGCCGAGCTCCGGCGGATCCTTGATCTGTGCATCCGACATCGAGATGACATCGGACACGCCATCAACAACGATGCCGACCGTGCGGCCTGCGATCATGAGGATGATGACGACGGTAAACTGGTCGTACGTCGGCTCGCTGATGCCGAATTTGATACGGAGGTCGATGATCGGCACGATCGTGCCGCGAAGATTGATCACGCCCTTCAGATGTTCAGGGGCGTTCGCGATGCGGGTAACGGCGTCGTAGCCGCGGATTTCGCCGACCTTCTCGATCGGCAGGGCGTATTCTTCCCTGCCAAGCCGGAAGGCCAGATACTCGGATGTGCGCAAACCTTCTTCTGTATTCGCTGGTGATGCTGTTGTCATAGCCGGTGCAGTGCTCATTGAATCGTTTGACGGTGCGCCGTCCTATTCAAACGGCGCTCATGGCTCACACCGAAAATCCTACGCATCACTCCGAGATATTCAAATTCCGAACTTCGGGTTGGGGAGCGTTCATCATTCAACAAACGCTTCAGATCCCAGCATGGGCGATCGCATTTAAGCACGGCGATATGCAAGGCAAAACAGTCCTTTTGCGCCCAAAAGGGAAACTCTTGCGTTTTCCCTGCGACAACCGTTTGCCCTTTTCAAGGATTGAAAAAGCACTGCAGCGCCAGTGCTTGTTGCGGTGCCGTTTTCTTAACTGCTGGACGGTTATTCTCAGATTTGGTGGTCGCCTGATCTGGATCAACGAAAATGCAAACGGTTGGCAAGCCGAAGGTATGAGCGGGGGAGCGTGGATGACGGCGAGATTCATAATGAGCGCAAGACGACGAGCTTTACGCCCCATGAGCCAGGACCTGCGCTTTTACTCCGACTACTACGAGGATTACCTTTCCGCCGAGCAGATGAAGACCGCGTTGCGGCTCTACTTCCGATGGTGCGAAAAGAACGCTGCGCGTCCTCAGGACTTCAAGCAATTGACGTTACGGGCGTTGGCGGGCAACTCACACCTGGTGAGCCATGTTACCTACCACGCCAGAATTGAAGGGTTTTCGATGTGAGCTTACTGCGGGGGCTTGCCTTCGCGGGCGAGCTTTGCGCCGATGACGTAGTGGATCACCTTACGGGGCGTTGGCGAGTCGTCGCGGGTAAGGATAAGGCGAAGCTGCTTATTGCTGGGGAAGTAGGTCAGCGTTCCGTCAAATTTCGTGTTGAACGCCTGGTAGTTGCAACCGTTGACGCGCACCTTGAGGCTGAAGTCGTTGGCCGACATCGTCGGCTTGTATTCCCCCACGAACGAGCAGTTATTCTCGGAGCTGGCGCCCACGACACGGCGCCGCTCGTCGATCACCAGTGACAATTCGATGTTGTTGTTGACGTGCGCGGTCGACCCGCCTGCGGCAGCTTGATAGACAGCCGTTCCAGTCCAGGAGCCGAGCAGGATCTCGCCGGCCGGGTTCGCGATGGCGACAGCCGGCAAGGCGCAAGCAAGAACAACCGCAATTTTCGACTTCAATAACACTGCATGACCTCGGTTTTGATGGGGCGGCGTGCGTATTACAGCATTTCGGTCCCGCCAGTTCCATTTTCTCACTATTGTGGTCCGAATACACGCCTGGCGCAGCCAAGACCCGCGGCTCGCCGGTTTTACCGCTAAACTTGCGGTATTACATCCATTTTAGAGAACTTGATGGGAACAGCGATAGATCACGGCGAATTTGGGGTGCCAAAAGAAGTGGCGCATCAACTGGTCACTGACATCCCCGCCGAATGCAAGCAGCTGGATTTGAGCGAGGCGCGACAGCTGCTTGAGCAGCACAAGGACATGCTCATGCAGGACGGCCGGTACCGGAAGGTCGCCAACTACGTTGACAATGCCGAGATGCGTCTACGGCTACGCCTGTTCTCCTACATCCAGGAGAATCCGGGCCTGACCAGCGGAGCGAACATGAAGCGGCTCCATTCCCACGCGCAGAAAGTCGCCAAGGAAGTCATGAAGGAGGCGGTCGACAAGGTAGCGGATGCCGCGAAGCTCGCGGCGCGGTCGATCGGGTTCGCCGCAAAGGTTGCAGAGGCGGAGCGGTCCCACGGATTCCCGCTCGTCTCGTCGGTCGACGCCTCCGAAATCCTCGGCATCCACCTCGGCGACATGCGCGAGGTCCTGAAGCGGGAAATGGACAAGGGCGGCATCAAGGGCGTCTATATCGCCAAGACAGATACCCATGCCGGGATGTGGTTCTGGGACCGCAACGTCATTGAGGACTGGTCCCACAGTAACGCCATCCCCCGTTCACTGCTTTCGTATCGGGAATACAGCCGGGAGGTGGCGCGCGAGATGTTCCGCTCCGGGAAGTCGTTCGCCAAGATCCAGAAGGAGATCGGGGTCCATACCAAGACGCTGTTTTGGTGGCTCAAGGACATCTATACGAAGCCGACGGCCGCGGAAGAGCCTCGCACCCGGCGGTTCAGCCATATTGACGAGAACCATGTCACGGTGCTCGAGCAATCCAGGCTGATCAATCCGGTCACCGAGGACGAGGACACCAAGGCCGAGGCAATGGTGGTGGAGGATCGCGCGAGGGCGCAGAACAAGAAGCTGCAGGGAGCCGCCGGCATCTTCCCCGCGCTGGACGACGGTGCGCCTACCCAGCTCATTACGCTGGACGATGGCAAGGCATGCTCGTTCTTCGAGTTCATTCATTTGATCCACGTTCACGGAATGCTACGCGACGACGGGCATATGGGACTTGTCGGCACCTACGTGCACGATCTTCTGGCGGTAAAGTCGTGGTTTGGCGTCTTGAGCACGAAGCGCGTTGAGTTCTATGTGCAGTGCGATGACCGATACCATGACGGGGATCAATGTATCGACTACTGGAGCAAGGCGCTTCGTGTGCCGGTCGATCAGATTCAACTCATTCCGATCAGCACACGGACAAAGGACGTGCACGCGAAGATTCCCTACGGAGTGTTCGTCGTGCGAATCGCCGACCTGCCCCTGTCAGAACTGATGAAGCGCTGGATTGAGAAGTACGACAGCGGAAAGTACGTAAAACCGCAGAGTAAAACAATGTAACGTGCCCAAAGGGGGCGTCTTACGAAAACACCGACGCAAACTTTTTGAGTATAGTGAGGTCGTTGTCTCCAAGATCTCATTCCTCTCAAGAGATCATCCTTTAGAGGCCTCCTTCCCCGGGGGCCTCTTCTTTTTTTCCCATCCCACCGTCTTAGATTCCACTTAGTACGACTGCACATCCAAGCATAATCACGATCAGGACCGTGAGCAGTACTTGCTTGCGGCTTGCCTGCGCGACACCGTTACGCAGATGCTTGTCGATGAACGCCGGAAGGGCCGCTACGCGGTGAGAGGCAACCAGGAAGACGAGGAGGAATAGCGCGAGGACGCCGAGCAGGATTTTGGTGACTAGAGACATTGGCAGAGCCCTTTTTATTCAGATGCCGCAATAGGGATCTACTGGACACTCCGCGAATATCCACTAGATCCCCATTGCAACTCTCCGTAAGGAGAGTGCAAGGGGTGCCGTTGTTACGTTTGGCCCAGGCTCAGGCTGTTGATTCAACGCCCAAACGTAGGGGCTGTAACGGACTGGTCTTCAACAAACCAGCGCACAAGGGTTGGGATACCGGCAAGTGCAAAACAACGTGATTTTTTATTTCCTTAGTGCAGAAAGCTGCACATGACCCAGAGGAAAAACCGATGATTCCAGAGCACGACAAAGGCAATGACTCACACGAGGTGAATTAAGTCTTTGGGAAGTGCTTGCGGCACTCAGAGCGATCCACACGAGGTGGATAAGCATTGTCTGAGGCTATCCCTTCGGTTGGAGGGAGTTTTGAAATTACCGGACATCGCCGGGTGTTGGAGAACCTGAATAGGTTCAACCGCAACACAATACCTTCAAAACAAGAGGTGGCATCTGCGAAGCCAAACGGGTCAGCGACCAGCTCACAGGGACGTCGCGCGTGCGACTAACGGATCAGTGAGAACCGGGCATGAGTTTTTGTGGCGTACACAAGGTACGCTGAAGTCCTGCCAAGGACTCATAGACAGCCGATAGCAAAAGCTAACGAAACACTGTCACCTTCACCGCGATGGTGGTGTGATGCACAAGGCAAATCACAAAAAGGTACTGGAATACTAGCACGGCGGCGCCGCAAGAAAAGGGTGCAAAGTGACCCTAAAGGGCACCGCTCATTAGGTTTTTTGATGAAGAGCGGCCTACTGGCAGGCGGCGATGGCCGGAGTCAGGCTTTCGAGGACGGAGACGGCGTCGGCAAGGCTGCCGGCCTTCCCCTTGACGTCGCCTTTGCAGGTGCAGGCGAGGTACTGCCCATTGCCGCCCATCACTTCGCCAATCCGCATCGGCATGTGCCCGAACGCGCTCGCCTTGCGGATCATCCAGCGGCCGGACGCGATCTTCTCGGCGAAGACGTTAGGACGGAGCTCCCGGCCCAAAAAGAGGCTACCGAAATAGCCGGGCTTCACCGGCCACCTCGCCCAGCGCGAACGCGAAGCGGACGTGGCTGCGAGGCCGCATGGTCGAGTTCGATCATCACCGAGAGAATGAGCAGCAAACCGCCGCTGAACGTGACTGGAAGCGACTCCATCAGGCCGCCGGCGATCATGAGCAGCCACGCTGTTGCAAAGAGCGCCAGGCGCAGGGACGCACGGGCGGATGCGGGTGCCGGAGTGCGGGAATTGCTGTTGATCATGCTTTTCTCCTTAGTGGTGTACCTAGCGTAGCAAATCGCTCCTGAGATTCCATTTACCGCCCGCAGGGCGGGCCGCCAACGCGGCGTAATGGAGTCGTTCCGATCGCCACCAGGATCTCGTAGCGGTCATGGCCGTAGTACTCGGTCGTCTGCGCCGTCAGCACCTCTTTCGCCGTGGGCGGCATCAGCAGCGTGGGCACCACGACGTACGAGCGTCCCGTGGCGCTGGTCAACGTATGGTGCTCGCGCAGCGGCTTCGTGTCTCAGTTCTTCACCATGTGGTTGATGATTAAGCTGACTCCACGCATCTCTGCCTGCACCGTCTCGTTATCGGCGGCGGGCTCCCCGGGAGTGGGGCCAACGAGCACGACGATCTCGGGCCTGCCGCGCGTATGCTGGCCAACGGTGTACACGAACGCATCGTCCGGATTACGGTACAGCGCGCTGCCGGCGTGGGCCGTACATTGGGCGCCATTGCAGATGTCACATGCGCCTTCAGAAATGCCAAACAGGAAGACACCGAATTGCTGGATGTCGGCCGCGATACGGCGGCGCATCTCGTCGTTTAGGCTCATCGCCACCTCGAGGAAGTTAATCTTGTACCTACCCTACCAGCTCCTTTTTTGGAATCAATTTCCCGAAACTACGCGCTCTGCAAACGGGTCATGCGGACAAGCAGCACTGCCGTCAGGGGCAAAAGCACTGCCAGCGCCAGTTGCGTGAGCATGAGGTCGCCCAGCTGCGAGTAGTCAGCGGGGGTGACGACGACGCCCGCTTTCTTGACCTCGCGCGAGACGGTGTACGCCTCGTTGAGCCACTTGCTGCCAATCTGTGACAGCGCCAGGGCAAGATTGGCGAACGAGGACATCACCGCGAAAAACGTCGCTTTCAGATTCTCAGGAGCGCTTGCGGCGATCCATGCCAGCATGGGCACTAGCGCGATCTGTGTCAGGGGCGATTCCATGGCTGTGTCAACGAGCGCGATCTCCCGCGCTCCGACGATCCCGTTCGTGACGCTTGCCGTCCAGACGTGGAAGTCATAGTACATGCCCACAATTGGGGCCGAGAGAAGTGCCCCGACCACGGTAAGCGTCAGGATCACCTGGAGCAGCGACTTCGACGCCATGTAACTGCGGAAGATAAACAGTGAGAGGAGCGTCACGCCGCTACCGACCAACGACAGGATGGACAGGAACTGCTGGTCAAAGCCGAGCTGGTCGATCATCCACCAGGTCACGCCCGGCCCGCTGCCGGGGACTGCGCGAAACACGAATACGAGGATGGCGGTACCGAGCGGGATGTTGCGCGCCCTGTCGTCGAGTTCCTGGCAGATGCGCCAGATCAGGAATGCGACGATGGCAAAAGACCCCGCGAAGACCAGCTCCTGGCTGTCAGGATGGTTGCTCATGCCCATAGACACCGAAAAAAGTACAAACGCAAGGCTGCCGCCCAGAATCCACCAGTTCGGCGGGGGTGTTACCCCGCTACGGTCGAGGATCGCTGCTATCTCGGCTGTTGACCGTCCTAGTGCGACGAGCCGGGAGCGCTCCCGCAACTTCAACGCGCTGGCCCCAAGTACACCGGTAATCGATACCAGCGGGATCGCCATGGCAATCAGGTAGATGTTGCGATAGATGGCCAAGGTCTTTTCTGCGGGAAGCCCTTTGACATCGGCAAACATGAACAGGTTGATGCAGGCGACAAGAATGCCACCGCCGATGATGGCGACGCGGCCCAGTACCTGCATGGTGGTGTGCATGGCCTTGCGGGTTCGCTCATCCAGCGGTAGCCCTGCCTCATCCACACTGGGTACCGCCTCCACCGTCATCGCGTCGGCCACTGCGTCCTGCACCACGTACCCCAGCGGGGCAAGGACGACGCTTAGTACGTACCACGCCTTGACCGACATGACTGCCGCCATGGCTTCCTTGTCACCGATGAGCCCGAGCATGATCGCCAGGCTGGCGCCGATGATCGCCGCACCAAGGTAGACGAAGGCGGCTTTCCAGCGCCACAGGAGGTCGATCAGGTGGCCGACCGGCATCTTCAATGCCCACGGCAGGCCAATCCAGAAGCCGAGACTTGCAAGGAACGCGGCGGGAAGGTCGAGATGCTCCTTTACGAAGAACACCCCGACCACGCCGGTAATGCCTGATACACCGGCGGCCAGGTACACCATCAGGGGCGGTAAATAGGAGAGGCGGAAGTGTTTCAACAGCCCGGTAACGGTCAAAGCGTGCTCCTTCGGCATGACGGGTCAGCAGGCATGGTACTGGAGATACTTGTCACGCAGACAGGCGTAAGGTGACCGAAATGGGCAGTTTTCATGCATCTGCGCCGCACCGGCGACCGGCCTATAATGGTTGTAAAAGAATAATGACGGGCAAGGATCATGCTGAGCGACACATATTGGTGGCTGCTTGCAAAAGGACGCGACATGGCGGCGATGGTGCCTGTTGTGCTTCGCCATGTCTGGCGCTCCCCCCACACGGTTTCCGCGGTGTGGGCGACCAAGCGGTTCGCCACAGATACCCGTTTGTCCGAGCGTCGTATCCGACGCGCTATCCAGACGTTGCGCAAGGAGTCAGGTCGGTCGGCATCCGTGCCCAGCCTTCAATATGCCGGCATGGTCGGCTCGCGACTTCGCAGCTCTGTGCAATGCCCTCACTGTGGCGGCGCGGGCTGCCTGGTGACTGAACACGGCTCCTTGCACATGATCTCCAAATGCGACCACTGCAGCGGCCGCGGCCACTTGCATCAAGACTACTAACCCCCTCCTCCCTCCCCTGTTCCGCCTGCCACGCCGGTAGCGGCTCGGCTCGCCTGTCCCTCTTTCGTCTCGCCTTTTCTTTTCGAGAAATAGAGCACGCGGTAATTTGAATTGAGCATCTGCGCTCGGTAATCTGGGTATGTATTCAAGGAAAACCTTCGCAGGAATGGAGAGCGGCAAATGAAATGCTTTGTACTTCGCGGCGTGAAATCTTTCGTGTTGGCAGCCGTGGTAGGCATCTGTCCTATTGCTGTTCCTGCGGATCTTCTTCCCGAGAGCGCGACGACCACCGGCGCCGCCGCAAACATCAATTACTAAGGGAGCGACCATGCAAGTCGAACTGAAGAACATCAAGCACTTCGAGTCCATGTCACAGGAAACGAACTGTTTTACTGCCACCGTTTATGTCGACGGGAAGAAAGCCTGCACGGTGTCCAACGAAGGCCACGGCGGCAGCAATATGTGGAGTGACTGGAAGATCCGCGACAGAATTACTGCGAACTTCAAACCGCTCGGTCCGGTGATTACCGATATCGCTGACCCGACAACCGCTTCCGGCAAATTCGAGATGGAGCGCGACGCTGACACGGTCGTGGATGGACTGTTGACCGATTGGCTGGTTGCTAACGATCTGAAGAAGGCGATGCGCAATCGGGTGCTGTATATCAAGGAAGATGGCGCGATCTACGAAACCAAGCGCCTCGACGCGGCGACGCACCAGCGCTACCTCGCCATGCCTGACTTGGCCGCGAAACTCAAGGCCACCAAGGTGCTAAACCAACTGCCCTTCGAGGAAGCCCTCGAAATCTACAAGAAGACTGCATCCTAACGACACGGAGCCACCATGAATCCAAAGACTAGCGCACTGTTCGACATGCTCAAAGCTGCTTATCCGCAGAAGGAATGGGACCTCGTGCCCTACAAGGCGTATGACCACGAGCGTCACGCCATTACCTTCAGCCACAACGGCACATCGATCCACAACCCCCTGCGTGGCGAAAACACCATCACCGAGCAGACCGACCGCTACGGGTTGTCCGAAGAGCATGCGCAACGCATGGCCGCGCACAACGAGTCGTATGAAATTCACGCCATGGGCGCGACGTACGACCTCCCCAACCTGTTCGACCGTCTCAAGGGATTGGCAGTGGCGCATCCGGAAGCCAGCACGGAAGACGTGTTGACCGAAATCGGCCTCTACAAGTACCAAACCGGCGGCGGCTGCATGGCGTGGGCGATCTTCAATCCCGACGACATGCATATCCTGATCACAGACGAAGACGGATCGGCCCTTCCGGCGACCATGGGCGAAGCGATGATCGGCCTGTACGATGCCGAAGGCGACACGTTGCAACTTTATGACCCGAAAGGCCAAGCATGAACGGTTTCCCCAGCCACTGCGCGCGCTGTAATGCCGACCTGAGCAAGACGTCCAGCATCATGTCGCGCTTCTCCACCGAGACAATCTGCTCGGACTGCGAGAAACGTGAACGCGTGCATCCGAAATATCAGGAAGCGCACGACCGCGAACTCGCCGAAGTCAAGGCCGGCAACATGAACTACGAGGGGATCGGCTCGCCGCCCGAGTTGTATAGGCCAATGACCGGCGCCGAAACGCTTGCGGTCGCCGTGTATGGCAAGAGCGAAACAGAAGCGTTCGCGCTCGCCAAGGAATCCAGCGGCACCATGGTTGATCTCGATCCGCAGCACTTTGTGTATCGATTTGATGACGGAAGTACCGTCTCGATCACCAAGACGTCGCCGGTAAAGGCAGTAGTGGCCTTTCCGCCCAGCGCCTGAATTGGAACCGCGAATCGGCGGGTGATATAACAGGATCACCCGCTAAGAAAGGAACTGCAATGGCAGTGCTGACCAAAGTCACACCAGCGCTGCAGGAAGCGCAGCGGAATACCGAAAGGAACCCCATGCCACATCAATCGTTGTCGTCCCAGTTTTGATTCCAGTCCGGCGCGAGCCGGATTCCCGGATTGCAACTCCTCTTGAGGGAGTAGGTACCGAAGGAGCGATTCGCCCGCAAGGGTACGGTCAAAGGGCCGAAAGCATCGTTGGTCACGCCTGAACAGGTGATCTCCGGTTTGGCCGGGTGAAGTCCACCCTACCCAACGGAGAAGTCAAATGAACGAATCCCCCGATACTGCGGCGATGACCCCGCTGCAGTTGTCGATCGCCAGCCGCGGACTGCTTGAACAGTCTGCGATCTGGCACCTGCCTACCGGAAGCGGCAAGACCTGGTTGGCCGGGTGCGCCATCCGGAGAGCGCTCGGCCGCAGTCGCCGCGCCGCCTATCTTTGTCCGCTGCGCTCGCTTGCGCGCGAACTTGCCGTCGGATGGTCGGACTGGCCAGAGACCGCTACACGCGGAATTGCCGCCTTCACCGGCGAGCACGCCGCCGACGACGCAACTACCCCTCCCTCTCCGCGTGATGTGGCGCTGGGCATCTACACCGCCGAGAAGTTCGACGCCTACCTTCGCGCCTGGCAGGCGAACCTCGACTGGATTGCCGATCTTGACCTGCTGGTTGTCGACGAGCTGCACCTATTGGGGGCAGGACGTCGCGGCGCAACGCTCGAAGGCGTCATCGCGCGCTTCCGGCTGATCAACCCGTACGCCTGCGTGATTGCCATGTCAGCAACCGTGGGCAATGCCCCGGAGTTAGGAGCGTGGCTCGACGCGGGCGTTGCAGCAAGCACCGAACGGACGGTTCCCCTGCAGTGGCGGATCGTGCCCTTTGTCGCGGGCAGCAATGCCCAGCAAAGCAAGGCTGACGCGATCGCCGCAGAGGTCGGCGCAACGCGCGGCGCCGGCGGGCAGGTTATTGTGTTCTGCCAGTCGCGGCCGCGGACCGAAACGCTTGCGGCACACCTACGGGAGCTCGGCTTTAGGGCCGAAGCACACCACGCCGGGAGGTCGCGCGCGGCGCGAATTGATGCGGAAACGGCGTTCCGCCGGCGGCAGCTCGACGTCCTGTGCTCGACCCCCACCCTTGCCATGGGAGTCAACCTTCCAGCCCGAAAGGTGATCATTGCGGACCTGCAGCGGTTCGACCATGGGAACTGGAGCAACCTGCCGGTCAATGAGGTCTGGCAACTGGCGGGCCGCGCCGGTCGGCGGGGGCTGGATACTTGTGGCGAGGTGGTGTTACTGGCGCCCAAGCACAATCAGAAGGCGGCACGCGCGTACATCCTTGGGCGCTTCGAGCCGATCCGCACGCAATGGATGCTTCGAACCCATCTGGCCGAGCAGGTCCTCGCGCTCTTTGGGAGCGGGATTGCGCGTTCGCGCGCCCAGGTACTGCGTGCAGTGGGCACCACGCTGTTCGCTAAGCAGGCTCCGGGCGCCGCAGCATCTGTCCGATCGGCGATCGATGCCATGCTCGAGGCCGGCATGCTTGCCGAAGAAGACGGAAAACTCCGGGCAACACGGCTTGGTGCAGTAGCGGTACGTCATCAGCTGTCGCCGGAAACCGTGCTGTCGTGGCAGCGGTTCCTCGCGAACCGCGGTAGCGGCATTACGTTTCTCGATGCGCTCGCTCTGGTCGCGGCGTCCGGGGACTACAACGGTCAGCTTCGCGCCTCGTTCGAGGAGCTGGATGAGCTGACGGGCATCCTCAATGCCGAAAAAACGGTCCTCCACACACTTCCCGTTGACCAATGGTGTGCGGCGTTCGGGCAGCCGAGTGGGCGGGAGATGGTCGGCGCGCTGAAGACGGCACTGGCGTTGCGCGCGTGGACGAGGCTGGGCGAGATCGATGAGGCAGCCAAGATGTTCGGCGTCGATCCCCATGCGCTTGACGAGGCCAGAAAGGACGCCGTGAGAATGCTCGGGGCGCTGCGGGCAACCGTTGCCATCGCATCAACGGCTGACCAGTCTGATTTGCAGGACGAGGTGCCGATCGCGGAGCGTCTTGCTGCCGTCGCCGCCATGGTGGCGACCGGACTGGACGAGCAGGCTGCCACGCTAGCGCTGGTGGACGGTATCGGCCCCGTTTTTGCCAGAAAGCTTCTGGCTGCCGGGGTGGAGGACATCGAGGACCTCGCGCTTGCAGATCCCGAACAACTGGGCCGCATCGACGGGCTAAGTGAAACCCGGGCAGCGCGATGGATTGATGCCGCCGCGGATCTGCTCTCCGCAGGCGGTGCGTTTCGGTACCGGGAAGCTGCCGGCGCCGGAACGCTCTCCGCTGGCAAGGCGGAGTTGGACTTCTACCGCTGGCGGCGAGCGGCGGATTTAAGGGTTGAAAGAGACGGAAATGGCTGGTGCGTGACCGGCGGCGCCGCGCCGCACCGCGTTGCGGCAGACGGACAGCACTGTGACTGTCCGGACGCAGGCAAGGGAAATCTGTGCAAGCACCGGATTGCGGTGTTGCATGCGCTGGGCGACCCATCGATCCCACTATTCGACCGTGCCTGGACTGATCAGCCCCTGGCTACGCTGGCCGACCTCTGGAATAGCGCGTTGCCGTGCGCGTCCGGCTGGCGCTAACCCATTTCGAAAGGGAACAAACATGCTGCGAGGATTCATCCCCGTCACCACGTTCGGGTCGACCTACCCGCTGGACAACCTCATTCGCCCGTTCTTGCCGCGCTTTGCCAGCACCATCATGGTGAGCTACCACTACGCGCGCCAGGCCACCTGCCCCCTGCCGCTGCCTGCCTTCGTTGACTCCGGGGGCTTTGCTGCGCTCCTGCCCGGCGCCTACGTCGTCCCGCGCGAGGATGGTACCGGTGAGATCGTCATTCCGACGGAGGATGGCGAGGACGTCGTGTCGCCGCAGGCAGTGTTGGCGTTACAGCGGCGCGTGGCGACCTATGCCTGCCCGCTGGACTTTCCGCTCCCGGCCCATCTGGGGGCGACGGAGCGCGATCGCCGGGTGGAGCTGACCTTGGCCAACGCCCGGTGGTTGCTGGAGCAGGATACGGGCGAGCTCGTGGTGTTCGGGGTGGTTCAGGGCTGGGACGCAGCCAGCTACCGGGCGTGCGCCGAGGCGCTGCTGGCGATGGGCTACGAGCATCTGGCCATCGGCGGCATGGTTCCGCGGTTTGCCGACGGCGATTTCGCTGAGTCAGTTGTGCGTGGCGTGCGGGCGTTACTGCCGGAGGGGGCCATGCTGCATGTGTTCGGAGTCGGTAGGCCGGAGCGGGTGCGCTCCATGCTGCTTGCGGGTGCTACCTCAACCGACAGCAGCAGCTACGTCAAGGCAGCGGCGGACGGGTTGCGCTGGGATGGCATGCAGATGCCGGGCGATCCGAGCCCGCTGGAGCGCGCACACCTTGCGTTAGCGAACCTCCGCTACCTCAACGAGGCAACTGCCGATGCGGGCGCTTCCGCCTCTGGGTGATGCCGGTCGACGGGTGCGGGATGGACGTCAAGTTCTCCTGTCCAAAAGTATTCAGTGCGGTCCTTTGCACGTGCGGTGGCGTCAAGGTGGACGTACCACAAGCCTTCCGGCCTCCCGAAGCCGTTCTCTCCGACAACCGTACCTTCACGGCCGGGGTATTTGGGTCCACCGAGGCGGCGCTGGTCGCGTCGCACCGTGACCCTGGCGCCAAGATGGACAGCGCACTCGCCGAGCGGATGGGTGTCGGCCCACGTGATCGTTCTGGGGTTGGTCATGAGCAGTCCTTACCGATTACAAAGACAATGTACCTGTGGCGTCATGCGTCGTCGCCTTGATTCCAGTTTTTAAGCGCATTGACCTGAATGTCTGGAACCTCGTGTGAAAACAAGCCATTGGTGTAGCAGAGTCGCAAGAACCGGCGCACCTGATGTATCGGCACAGGCGAAAGCACAATGGGGTCATGGTTACCGTAATCACCGCGGATTTCGACGCGACATTCTTCCTCGACCGGCTCGACCGTCACCACCGCTTTGTACATCGACACTGTACCGAGCTGCTTAACGTGGTTGTCGGCAATGCAGAAAAAACTTGCCTTCGCCGCCAGCATACCGAGGCCGTCCGGATCAGGTACATGAAATACGCCTACAGCATAGTCCCCAAGATAAACTAGATGGTCGCCCGGAAGTCCCTCCCGCGCGAGCGAGGCTTCCAGAACGCCTTGGGCATTGTTCTCCTGATACAGCACGCCACGCCCGAGCGCGGTGCCGTCGCCTTGCATCAGTGTAGCGAGCACGCGGAGTGCCGCATCGCCAAACGTTTCGTCGGCGTTGTCCGCAATGCTCCAGTAATCGTTGTAGCCACAGTGAATCACCGGCTCCGGCAGGTACATAAATTCAAGACGTCGCTTCTCGAAGTCGGCGTGGGTGATGAACTGGATGAAAACCTGATAGGTCATAGAGCCAAGGTCGAACCTATCCAAGAACACGGGGTCTTGCACTTGCCTTAGAGCGTCACCTATCGCAAAGATGGCTTCCTCCGAGGTATGGTAGAAACGCTCAACGGCACCGCCCGGCCCTTGATAGGTAAGAGCCACTGGCATGGTTGATGGGTCGAGTTCATGTTGATGCCGTATGAGCTGGTGCCAGTCGCTCGCGCCAAAAAACACGGCGGCAAGCTCCTGGGCTTGGCTCTGTTTGACGGAAATACCGACCTGTTTAAGGGCGCTTCTCATGGCAAACGCCCAGTTCGCGGGGAATCCGAGAAGCAGACAAGCATCCGCGCGCTCGTCGTCCGCCTGGGGGACAACGTCACGGAACATGTCATAACCGGGCAAGCGCGCGACGCGTGACCGGAGCATGGAGGTATGGTATCGGCGCACGCCCTTGAACGCCGTACGTACGCGATCCCGCACGTCGACGTCGAAAGGCTCGTAGGTAATCGGTCCAAGCTGCGCGACCACCGTACCTTCGATTATTACCGCGACTCCCCCTTCTTCGTGACGAAATGCGTCTATGCCAACGGAATCAGAATCGCATGCGCAGATGATTGCGGCAATCGCGTCCTTGAGCGACGGACACAGCATGTTGGGGCCAATTTCGCGCGGACATTTGTCCTCGTCCAACACTCGAATGACATACCAGTCCTTGCGAGGCTGCCGGTAATTGATCAGCGCTTGCGCTTGATCGTAGTCGCGACCTATAAACCAATCGAGCATCGCGTGTTCAAGGCGCGTGAATTCCTGCCACGGCTGACCCGGACCAGTATGCGGCGGGATTTCGAGCGCCTGCCGAGGAACGGTTATTCCCATTGAGGCCAATTTCGCGACGACGCGCTTGGTTCCGGAGGTATAGTAATTGCCGGCGTGAATAGCCGACGACCTATCATTGGACGACATGATCAACTCCTGTTATGGAACGCAGTGAAGAATGGTGTGCGCTTTCCATTCGCGTCCCGAAGCGATCATGGGAGGAAAAATGCATACTGCGACCGAATTCGTCACCCACGTGGGGCGCACTAACAGGTGTTCGGCAACCAGTTAGTAGGATAGCACGCCCGTAGCGGCGCGTCATCGCTCTTGCTCCAACCACACGGCTAGGCGCGACCAAAGGCATTTCAGTCAACTCGGTGAAGGTTTTCGACCAAGAAAATGTCGTCTGTCTGGCGCTCCCGGCGCAGTTTCGTCTGCCGTCGGGTCCATCGCGGGTGTCTTGAGGGGTAGATAGCAATGGGTCACGGAGTGACCGCTGCGGCTTTGACGGCGGCGATCGCTTCTTCCACGGTACGTGCGCGCAGGCATTTGAAATCATCGAACCGTCCCTCCTTGACCAGCAACTGATCCCAGTAGCCGTCCGTGTCGCGATAGACCACGTGCATCTGATGGACGGGAACGCCTGCACGGACAAGGTCCGCAATGACGTTCTCCGCATCGTTCGTGACCGATTTGCCGTCGTCGTGGTCAACAATGCAGACCACGCCTTCCCGGATGGAGGACGAATAGCTGCTGCGATGGGCTTGCGATCTCATGGTTCTCCTTATCTCACTGTAGGCGCCGGGCCGGCGGCGCTGGTGCACGAAAGTTGGGTCATTAGGCCGACACAGGTCTGATCGGGAAGTTGGCCGCGCTGAAGCAAGTCCCCCACGAAATGGAGGAAAGCGTTCTGGATCGGCGTCAGGGTCGGTGACGGCTGGATGTACGCGTGATCCGGTATGCCTGCCATCTGCTTCCACTCAGCATGCACGCGTTTGATCGCGGCTTTTGCGATGGTGCGTGGAACGCTGGTATCGCGCTCCCACTTGGAATATGTCTGCTGCCGCACGTTGATCTTGCTCGCGAATTCCGCCTGGCTAAGCATCATGGCCTCGCGAAGTGCGCGCAGCCACGCTCCAGTCAGGACTGCGGGCATGGTAGCTAATGGCGTTGGGAAGACTGGGTTCATGACACTTATGATTGCACCCGGCGGCGGCCGATGCAATTTTCGGGCAGGCGGGCTGAACCATTTCCGTTGTTGCTCTGGCTGCCCGCCCGTGCCACGATAGGCGCTGCGCCCGATCCTTGGGCTTCTCCGTCGATAAAGGCCGTCCATGAAAAATTCCCTGATCGGATTGCTGCTGGCAGTCGCCGCCGGCGCGGCGTGTGCGGAGGCATACGAAGTCACGGTGTCTCGCAAGGACAGCAACCTGTACGCGGTGTCAGGGAAGGATGTGATCATCCAGACGCGATACTGCTACGTGTACGCCTACTCTGAAGATGCCATCCTGAAGACCAACGGCTATGGGGGTGAACTGATCTTCCCCGACAGCCGCGATAAATGCGACGTGAAGGCCGTGTATGGCGCCAGCACGCAGAAGCCGGGGAAATACCGGGTCATGGCGACCAGGGAGGACGACAACTGGTACGAGGTGTTTGGCACGAACACTTTCATCAAGACTGCCATGTGCCTTGAGCTGGCACTGGCGGATGATGCGGTCCTTGTGATCCGCCCGCCCGCCGGCGGCACGCTCATCTTCAAGAACGGCACCAATTGCATGGTCGAGCAAGTCTATTCAAAGATGCGCCCGCAGTAAGGCCGCATCCCTTGGTGCGGTCGGAATTTGAATCCGGAAAGCGTCTCCGTATAGTGGTTTTCATCACCACACAGGAGGCAACATGCTCACCCCGGACACCGTTATCCGCACCGAAGATGGCTACACGTTCAAGGTTCAGGCCGATGGGACCATTTCCGATGGCGACCTGACGTTTGATTCGGAGTATTCCATGGACGTGCGATTCGAGGTCCTTCAGCACGGGCCGCAAGTGGATCTCACGCCGGCAGCGCCGACCGCTTTCTTGGGCCGACGGTTCCTCGTCAAGGACGAGGATGTGCAGCGCATCCTGTGCGCCATCGTCGAGCGCCATATCGAGGTCGAGACCGACAAGGGCATCCAGGGGATCGGCTGGAGCCTCCTTGCGCGATTGTCGCCGGTTCTGGTAGAGCTGCAGGGCGCCGAAGCCCCGGCAGTCATCACCGTAACACCGCTGGTTTTCGAGCTGCTTTCCGAGGCAGTGGACGTGCAGCGCGGCGGCTTTGATGGCTCGGCCCCATTCATCGAGATCCTGTCCCAGTTCGGCCTGATGGTGCCAGTCAAGTCCAGCGGCGATGATGTGGTAGTGCCCGACGTAGCGCGTGTCAGTATTCTCGATATGGGCGACGAAGGCAGCCGCAAAACCCGCGTGCCCACCATCTGGGTCAAGGGCCCGTTGACTGACCTTCTGATGACGTGGCAGCAGGCCCGCGTCCTCTCTGCCGGTATCGAATCCGTTACAAACGTGGGTGAGTTCGGCTGACCAAAAGTTGACTTACGGCAAGGTTTCTGCAAAACGGGTCGGCGGCAGCGCCAATAGCTGCACCGCCTCTTTGTGGATCGCTATAGACTGGAATCGTGCCATATCCCGATAGAGCCTATGCAAAACACGATCCCGGACGTCTCCCAAACCTCTGTCCTGTTGCAGATGGGTTTCAAAGTCATCAGCATCCAGTACGGGGTCTATCATCTTCAGCAGTTCGAAGGCGAGAGCGGCGCGCTGTCATTCGACGGCGTGGGCATGTTTGTCAGCCCGCATCCGGTCAGCAGCGACAAACCGGTGATGTTCTTCGAATTCAACGGCATCGCCTTTAGCAGCGACGCGAAGGCCTTTTCCAACCTGATCCGAAACTGGGCCGAGCTCGATGCGCGGCGGCTGGAACAATCCGGCGTGTACGGTGTGCCGATTCCCCGTCACCAAGACCATTTCGGCCAGATCGCCAAGGACATGCAGGCACTGACCCGCCCCTGCGGCGACCGCTTCCGCATGTACGCGCTGATGGAGTCCGGCGACGTCATCTGCTACAACTAGCGGAATCTGCCTCGCGATCAGTGGTTTGCCGGCGGCGCCTCGGGCGCTTGACCCAGCATGTTGAACCACGCCCAGGCTAGGCCGCGCTCGAAATCTCCCAGCCATCGTACCGCCCCAACCAGGACTGTCCCGGCCGGTTCAAGGCGAACGGCGCACCAAGCACCTTCCGGTGGACGCATGGCGTTCGTGGCAATCGGAAGCGTTGCGCCCTCGTGCAGGTTGCGCCATAGTCCGGCGCCGTCCGGGTCTCCCGGGCTGACGGCGCAGGTCGCGACAAGCACTTCGTTGATAGCGCCCCGGGTGCGGCTGAAGATCTGCAGGTGAAGACTGCGCCCGGCCTGCCCGGCGGCGATTCCCACTGATTCACCGTTACCCAGTTCCACCAACGCGGGCTCGCCCGCCAGCGCGCGGCCAAGCAATACGCGCCCGACCTCGATCGCATCGGGGTCGATGTCCACTTGATACGACTCGGTTGAATGGCCGGTGGTGACCGTGACGTGATGGAAGTAGTCGATCATTCAGTTCTCCGGTAGCGCTCAAAGCCGATCCCGGCCCACGCGGTCAGGATCATAGCAACGGCAAGGACGCTTGGCGACCTTCCGTCAGGTGATGGGCGCGCACTCCATGTGGAAGCCCTCGTTGATGACCATGCCGTACTGCCCACGCTGCGCGTAATCCTGTTCGGGAACAAGGAAGTAACGGGTGCGACGGTCGCACCGTCGCATTGCCTTCACGACCACCATCCCTTCCGGGACCGCCTGGTGCCACGATCCCCATGCGGCCTCGGTCACGAAGCGTTCGCAGTGCTCGGCAAAAAATGCCTTTCGCTCGCGCTGCATTTGCTCGATGTGGCGCCTTGCGGCTCGTGCGAGCGCCGGACGGGTCAGGGACTTGAGCTTCTCGTGCGCGGCGGCGGCGAAGTCGCGGTCAACGAACTGGTACAGCCTTTCGGCAAGCGCCGCATTGACCTGCGCACGGCGAAGCAGCGCCTCAACAACGTACTCGTCGTCGCCCTCCTGGAAGCAGCGGGCATAGCCTCGGGATCGACGTCGACCGGCCAGTATGCAGGCCGCCGCGTAGTTCACACGCTTCTGGAACGGCGCCGGGCCGTGGATGGCACTCATTGCGCGCCCTGTTACGCCGCTTTCGGGAATTTCTGCTGCAGCCGGGCAAGGTATTGCGTGCCCTTGACGGTGATCGTATAGCAGTCGCCCTCGTGCGCCACGCAGCCGTTCTCGGCAAGACCCGCCATGAACTGCTGGTACTGGGTGAGCGTCATGCCGAAGAGCTGCATGGCGACGTAGAGATGCCCGCCGGGAGCGCCCAGCTCCCCTGCTTCCTGGATCGTTTCGAGCACGGCTTTCGAAACACGCTCGATGGCTTCAACCTTTTTCGCTTCGCTGGTCATACACATGGCTCCCTGTAGTGAACTTAATATCGGTGTGTTGACTAGTGTTGCACCGTCGTCCATGGTTTTCCAATTTCCGCACTGCCCTCGTCGGGCGGATTGATTTATCGAAGTGGTGCTCATATTTTGAAAAGCGCGTACATGGTCGGTAACCTGGTTGTATTCATTGAACAGGAGGTCACCATGGCAAACGACAAACCGTCCCGCAGCGATAACCCCAACGAGAACTGCCTCGTGGATATGCAGTGCCCCAAGTGCGGCGCGTTCGCGCCCTTCACCATCGAGGTCGTGACGACGGTGAAGGTGTATGACAGCGGAACTGATGCTCCGGGCGGGGACGTGGCATGGGACGACAGCGCTTCGTGTTCCTGCGTCTCCTGCGGTCATGCCGCTACCGTTGCGGAGTTCAAGGGCATCGACTCGACGGCGGCACCGCAATCGGCACGCGGGGTGATTGCCGCGATCAAGAGGCATGAGTCCGAGCTGGAGCGCCTGCGCGATGAGCTGGAGACGATGTATGTCAAACGTGCCGATCTGAAGGTGGGCGCCACCTATACCTTCCGCGATAAGTACGACATGTATCAAAGCGGGAAGCTGGAAAGCCTGACGTCTCCTGTCGGCCCGCACTATGTTGAGCTGCGTGTCGACCTCGGGTTGTCCTCCGGAGCGGTGTTGTGCGCCGTGCCGGGGGACAGGTTATTCGCTGAGTAAGTCCAGACGAAGCAAAGCGGGCGTCCAAAGCCCGCTTTTTTTTTGCGTGATGCTGCCGATCTGTGCCTAAGCGGTGGAAGCGCCGTCGCCGATCTTCCAGAATGACCAGTTCATCGTGTTGGGCCGTACCGTCTGAAGGACGGGGACGTAACGGATGGCGACCAGTGAAGGAGGCGCATCAACTGTAAGGCGCTTGTACAGCATCTCGATGCGTTGGCCCACGGCCAGCGGAAGGGGCGAAATCGCTGACACGCTGTTGCGGCGCAGAGTCCGGTCGCCGGGTGTAGAACTGGTCTCAAGGGTATAGGCATGGCCGCCGTCTGGCCCTGGTGACGGGCACGGGGTCGCGCACCGGATATAGTGCGCCACCGTACAGCCGAACGCGCCGAGGTCAATCACTTCGTCGCTGGTGATAACTGGGATAGGTAGGGGTTGTTCCACGATGCTCTCCGGAGGCCCATGTGAGTCGGACCTCCCCTTCATTATGCTCACGTCTCGCCCCGTGTCCATTTTCCGCTGGTATTTTGAATACCGACGGTGCAGTCGATAGGATGGGTCTTCAACTGAAGGAGCTTCCCTATGCATGCCACATCCCACTCCATCCCGTCATTGCCCGCCCCCATCCATGCTGGGCTGTCGGTTCACGATCTCCAGCAGCAGTATCGCTTCGGAGATTGCGGCGTATTTGCGATTGCCGTATCCCGCGAGACCGGCTGGCCGGTTGTTCTGCTGCGCGCGCCTGGCGGGATGGTTGTCCATGCCGTCTGCCAGGTCGCCAGGGATACGTATTTCGACGCGGCGGGGCATACCGACGTGTCGGCCCTGCGGCAGTGCTACGGGCATGATGTCCAGATCGACAACGACTGCGACGAAGATGACCTTGCCTTCATATTTGCCCCGGACGAGGCGGAGATCGACAAGGCGCGCGAGGTGTACTTCCAGCTCCTGCTTACAACGCCCTCGGCAAGCTGAGCGTGCGGCGAAGGCGGCCGGCAGTGCCACCGCCTTTGCATCACAGCTTGAACAAATCCTTGTGCACCAGGATCACCTTCAGGTGACTCTGACAGATGTTCCTGAACATGTCCCGGTGCATCTTCTTCTTGCTTTGCCTATGGTCGATAAAGAGATCGACCGCGTTCATCATCTCCACCAGGCTCCTGCGCAGTTGGTCGTTCTCCTGTTTCAGCAGCTCCAGTTCGGACTCCGCCGGCGGGGGTGCTGAAGCGACTGGGGTCTTCGGCTTCTCGATGTCGCGCTGTTTCTTGCGCATCCGATAAAGACGGGCGCGTTCGGCGTCGCTCTTGGCGTTGCCAGTGGACGGCCTCCCTCTTCCCCGTTTGGGCGGTGTTACTGCATTGTCACGGGATTTTTTGCCGCTCGTTGCCATTGGTTGCTCCAGTCTTTGGCGCATTATCCGTGACGCATCACGATAATACAAGACGAACGCGCGCCGTTATTAGCAGCTAATTTGCCCAGCCCGTAGGCTGGTACGCCGGATATTGAATGCGGAAGTGTGCTCGGTATATTGGGATCAATCACACGAAAACATGGAGGTAGTACCGATGGCCCGACTTCACCCCTACCCTTATCCCGGCTTCCAGCGTGATCCCGCGGAGACGTTCGAGACCCATTTCACCCGCACCGCTGCGCTCCTGGCGCAACTGCGCGCGGCGTCCGATGCCTTGCCGGAGGGCACGATCGTTGGCGGCCTGCTTTCCTTCCCGCGCGGCGACGGCAACGCCTTTTACGTGGTCGTGTCGGCCAAACCCTTGACGCTGCAGCATGTCCCTTTTGGCGACGCCTACCGTCTGGATCCAGTGACCGGAAGAACCCTACAGGTTCTTGACGTTCAGGACATGCTCGCACGGCGCCGCGGCCTGCAGTCCCTGCTTAGCCGGAGCGACGCATGAAGAAGGCACTCCCGGGGGCTATCCAGCAGGCCAAGCGCGCTGCATTTCGCAGCATGATCGACAACATGGAATCCGTGCTCCGTGTTCGAGGCATGCTGAGCAGTACCCCCGCGCACACGATTGCCGAGAACCAGGCACTCTGCCGCCGGCACTTCGAGACCCTCGTCGAGCTGAACGCGTTGCTGCCGTCCGTGCGGGAGGACGACGAGCCAGCCGGCAGGATTCGGTTCCTGCAGATCATCCTTGAGCACGACCTCGAGCGCGAGGTCCGGTCATACGCCTTCTACGACGTGTTCGAGGTCGGTGATCGGCAACTCGACGCGTGTGTCGAAGCCGGTGACGGGGAAGCTGTCGTGCGGGCTCTCATTGCCTGGTCGCGTGACAGGCCAACCACGCGGGCGGCCATGCTGCGTATGTTCGGGCAGAACGTGTTCGAGCGGTATCCTGACCCCTGCCCGTCCAGTTAATTCATGTCGTGGAGCGGTGTTTCGGTACGGAAATTGCTTTTTCCGATACTGTTTTCAACCACTTCCATACATCATGCGCAGCAAAAACCTACAGCGGGGTCACACCCTCGCCGGCCTCCTTGGCTTCATCACCATTGCCGGATCCATCGCCTTCGTCGCCATGAAGGTCGTCCCCACTGTGACGGAATACGGGAACATCAAAAAGGCGGCTGCCCAGGCGAAGGCGGCTGGCAGCACCGTGCACGAAGTGCGAGCTGCTTTCGACCGCGCGGCCGAGCAGATGGGTATTACCTCGATCTCGGGTCGTGACCTGTCCATCGTTCGGGCCGACAGCGGTGTGGACGTCGAATTCTCCTACGAGAAGATCATTCCGCTCGTGGGGATTGCAAGCCTCGAGATCGTTTATGAGGGTAGTACTGCAGTGGCACTTGGCCGTGCCCCAAAGGGTCTCGATTAGACCGTCTCGGTATAACGCACTGTCATCCTGTTGACGCTCCTTGCGCCGTTGCTGTTACGCTCTCTCGCTGACTTGAGGGGTAACAGCGACAGGCGGGATTGACCCGCCTCGCCCTTGGTCGCGCCGGTTTACAGCAGTCTCGACACTGACGTTTTCGGGAAATTGAATCCCTCGCGTGGGTCGGTATTCTGGTTCTTGTAGCACTAACCTTCAGGAGCCAACTAATGAACGCAATCGTCGATTTCCCCCTCGCCCCCGCTGGCGCAACCACTACCCTCGAACAAGTCTCCCTGCGTTTCTGCCAAGGCAGCTCGGACAAGGTCTATCACGCTCAGCTGATCCAGCACGCCGACGGCTTGTGTGACGTGACGTTCCAGTACGGGCGCTACGGTTCCACCCTCACCACGGGCAGCAAGACCCCGTCGCCGGTCGAACTGGCGAAAGCGAAAAAGGTGTATGACAAGCTCGTCGCCGAAAAGACCGGCAAGGGTTACACCAGCAGCGAGTCGGGCGTGGCTTACCAGAACACCAGCTTCGAGGAGCGTGTCGTGGCCGGGATGGTTCCGCAACTGCTCAACGAGATCGGCGAATCTGACATGCTGGCGCTGCTGGAGGACGACCGCTGGCTGGCGCAGGAAAAGCACAACGGTGAGCGCCGCATGGTGCGCAAGGACACCGAGGCGACTGGCGTGAACAAGAAGGGACTCGCCGTTGCGCTGACCGTGCCGATCGCAAGCACACTCGCCGCCTTCGACGGACGTACCATCGAGGCCGACGGCGAGCAGATCGACGATACGCTCTACCTGTTCGACGTCCTGTTTGACTCCGCTGCGGGCGGCGATCTGCGCGGCCTGAGCTGCGAGCAGCGTGTCGCGGCGCTGGAGAAGCTGCGTCCGGCGTTGGACGGCTCGCCGGTCAAGATCACGTATACCGCGTACACGACCGCAGAGAAGAAGGCCTTGTACGAGGCGGTGAAGGCGCGAAACGGCGAAGGCCTTGTGTTCAAGCTCAAGGCATCGCCCTACGAACCGGGCTGCCCTGCTTCCGGCGGAACCCAGTTGAAGTTCAAGTTCTGGAAGATGGCTACGGTTCGCGTGTCGGCGGTCAATGACGGCAAGCGAAGCGTCGCAATGGAAGTGTTCCGCAGTGACGGTATGGCGATCGCGATTGGCAACGTGACCATTCCTGCCAACAAGCCCATCCCGGCAGTCGGCACCTTGCTCGAAGTGCGCTACCTTTACGCCTACCCGAACGGTTCACTGTTCCAGCCGACCTACCAGTTCGTGCGTACCGACAGCGACCTGTCGGCGGCGAGGGAAAGCCAGCTCTACTACATCCCGGACGACAAGAGCGGCGCGATCGCGGCCTGATCGGGACAGGCGTGTCTGAGAGACGAGGGGCGGAATGCCCTCGTTTTTCATTTGAGCAACGATGTATCATCGTAGCGGCGCGTCGGCATCGCGCGAAAGGGAGCAATGAAGAAAATCAGTGGAAGCAGCGATACAACCCCGTATGCCGGGTTGAGCCGCGAAGGCCAAGTCATGTTCCTCATGCTGGCAGTAGGTCTTACCCTGTGCCTCGTGGTGGGTTTTGGCGCAATCGTACTCGCGTGACAGAAGGGCAATCTGCTATGGATGACGTTCGCGAGGATAGGCAAGCTGGCCGAGGCAGACCACAAGTCGGCGACCGCGCCAAGGAGGTGGCGGCACGTATTGCGCAAGCGCGCGTTCTGGCCGGGCTGTCGATCGCAGATTGCACCGCTGCGCTGGGGATGTCGAAGAGCCAGTACACCTATATCGAGCGGCAATGCAGTGCGCGGCAGGAGACCGCTTATCTCGACCGCCTGGCCGAGCTGTTCAAGGTATCGCGTGAATGGCTGGCCAGCGGTGACAAGGGCACTGGCACTCCGCCAAGCGCAGACGGGGATATCGTGGATTCCGCCGAGCGGGCGCAATGGCTGGGAGATAGAGCGCGGGCGAGACGCGAGGAACTGTCCTTGTCTCGAAACGCCGTGAGCGAGCGCATCGGTTCTGGGGCAATGAGTCTGCTCAGTTGGGAAAGGAGCCTTCCCCGCAGGCGCCGCCCGATCGAGGAGGAGTGGGAAAAAGTCTTGTGCGTACCTCCTGGATGGCTGCGCAATACGGCGTTGCAGCCCTACCCTCCTCCCAGCTTTCCCGAGCCTGCATCTGTGGAAGGCGTCACAGTTGCTCAGGAAATGCGCGCAGTGGTGAACTGGTTCTCCCGCCAGAACCGGTTTCGCCGAACCATCGACTTCTCGGCGTTGACCCCAAGTGAACAACGGATGGCCGAGATCATGCTATGGCGTTTCGGCGTCTACGGTGAGGACGGCAGCACCTTGCAGGATATTGGCGACCGTATCGGTCTTACGCGTGAACGGGTGCGGCAGATCGAAGAGGACTTTGTCGCCAACCTCGATGACACCGCTGTCGCCACACCGGTGATCGATACGCTTCGCCACGCGCTGCAAGCCAACTTGCCGGGCAAAGTGGACGACCTGGACCGAACTTTCCGCGGCCTGCTGGGCGAATCCCTTTCGCTGGTTGGCGTTGATCGCTTCGCCCGCGAGGTATTGGGCAAGAGCGTGGTCAAGATCATCAGGAAACCGGCCAACATGCAGGGTTACTCCGAGCCGGTCGCGGTGCCGGACGACACGCCCGATGACGACGTGGTGCGCGCAGTGCGGCAAATAGCGCTCGCGATGGTCAGAACGTGCGGCGCGGCCCAGCTTCACTACGTCACGGGGATTGCGTCCGCGGACCTTGGACGCGGGCTGATGCCGGATTACGTTCTGCAATGCTGTCGTCTGTTCAGCAAATTTGAATGGTTGATTGAAGAGGACGGCTGGTTCTGGTTTGGACCGGACACTGAAAACCGTGCAAGGACGGCCGCGCTCAAAGTCCTCTCGGTGGCAACGCGCAACATAGACGTGGAAGAGATCCATGACGCGATGTCGCGGGCGCGAATGACGCGCTACGAGGCGGACCGTCCCCGGCTGCACCTTCTGGACGCTCCGCTGCCCGTGCTCCGGGAAGTCCTTCGTCGGATACCCGGCGTAGAACAATTGCAGTACAACGATTTCCGGCTTGATGTCCTGGTGTCACCGGAAGAAGTGCTGTCGGTGACGGAGATGGCGATACTGCGTGTCATCCAAAGACACGGCGGTGTCGCCGCGCGGCGCACCATCGCCGAGGAGGTGTTGGCCGATATCGACGTTACGCTTGTGGCGGTCAATTTCGCGCTCGACGGCTCGCCAGTTTTCGTCCGCCTGGACAAAGGCATGTGGGGCGTGCGCGGCAACCGGGTTGACCATGTCGCGGTTGCTGGTGCGCAAGCCAGCGTCGGCTATAGCGGTAACGGTGTCAGATATACCGCGCAGTCGCCGGTGCCCGTGGACGGCTGGTGGAAGATTCGTGTTCGGCTGCCAGACAGCGCATTCCCCCGCCGTCACTGGATCGTGCCCGTCGCAGTGGAAAGCCTGCTACAGCCAGGCGAGTATGCGGTGGATGGGTTCGAGGAACCGGCTCAGTACGTGGTGGCATCCAACCCGGCGCTCTGTGCGTTTGTGGGGAAGGTGATCGAGATGGGCATCCAGCCCAAGGAGGTGTTTTCGCTCGGTATTCATGAAAGCGAAAAGCGTCTGCGCGTCGAGCGCGTAGCGCAGCCGGAAGCCCTGCCCAACATGACGGACGGAGAGAAAGACGCAGCAACGAATTGACCATCACACACGGCGCTGGTAATTGGAAATCCGGGGAGTGAATTGCGAAAATGGATTCATCGAAAACGCCTTTTGCGAGAATCCAAAATGACCTTCACCAACTTGCCCATCGTTCAAAGCGTCGATCTCCATTGCATCACCAACACGTCCAACAAGGTCTACTACCTGCGCATCGTGGATTGCGGCGGCGGCCAGTATCGCGTCGAAGCGAACTACGGTCCGACAGGGAACGCCAACCGCTACGAGGATAAGTCCAAAGGGCTTGTGACGTTGGGGAAGGCGCAGCAGGTGTTTGACAGCGTCAAGAACCAGAAAGTGGGCAAGCGTGGCTATGTCGTTGTCGGGAGTTCTCCTGCCTCGCAGACCAGCGCCGCCGCTCCTGCGCCCGCTAAACCAGCGCCTGCTCCGCAACCCGTGAAGGCGTCTGCGCCGCCTGCACCTCCCGCAATGCCCGCTCCGGTCAATCCGGAAATGGCGAAGCTGCTCGCTTCGGTCGGTGGCGGCATCCCGGTTTTCAACATGGAGTGAACATGATCTACGTTGAGATTGAACTGAACGACGTAACCTGCCCGAAGCGCTGTCCGAATTACCGCACGGCGGAGGGCGACCTGGACCGCGAGCGCATCCGGGAGTATTTTGGCCATATGGGTTACCGGGTGGGGTCGATCCGTCTGCTTTAGCGTGACGGCCGCCCGGCTCCGGGAACCGGTGTCGGCAGCGGCCTATGCCATCTCGAAACTGGTGTGAGGTGCGGATCTCCGCGGCGATCATTCCTCGTCGGTCATCACATCGAATTGCATGCCCTGCGGCCAGCCGTAGGGATTGACGCCGAGGGCGTCCTCCAGGATGAGCTGCGGTGCGACGTCCTCGTAGCCGTCGTCGGTTCCGGTGATCTTGACGAAGGCGCAACTGCCGCCGGTTGCCGCACGCACCAGGTCGGCCAGCCGGCGAATCTCCTTTTCCCATGCCTCCACCTTAGCCGCAATGAGGGTCTGTTCGACCGGTGCGGCGTCCTGCTTCTGCATGTCGATTGCCTTCTGCAATTGCGCGTCGAAACACGGATCGCATATCGGCCGCCGTGACGGGTGCGGATGGGCATGCATCAATGCCCCCTTGGGCTGCATGTTTCCGCAACGGCAGCAACGCATCGCGCGTCCGTAGGTGACCGCTTCCATGCGAAGCAACAGCCCCCGCTCCATCGCCTTGCCTGCCTCGATTGTGCTCATGTCCGGTTCTTCCAAAGGGTGTTGGTCAAGAAGTGTATACGTGGCGCTGAGCGTTGCCTACTCGCCATCGCAGCGGCGCGCATGGCACCGCTACGGGACCCCCACTCCGTGCGCGCTTCGTTTGTTATCCTGCCCGGCACTGGAGAACGGCAGGCAAAGCGTCGACCGCCGTCGCGAAAGTGCAATCCCAGGCAACGGAGCTGGCTGTACGGGTCTGTTGATGCAGAATGCCGCGCTTGCGCCACTCCGCCGCGACATCATCGAGGTCCGCGAACTTGCCCTGGGCGAGGTTCGCGGCGACGATCCCCTCCTCAATCCGGCGGTCTGCTTCCGCGTCATCCATCCAGCCGGGAACGAGCACAAGCGCGTCGGTCTCGAACCCGTCCACGCCAGACACGGATACGGCCTTGATCGGAAGCGCTATTGCGAGTTTCTGCAGCCCGATTACCAAGGCTTCCGCCTGCTGGCGCGCTGCGACGCTGACCGCCCCATTCGAGCCAAGTAGATCGCGGAGGGCGACCGCAGCCTGTAGCAACGGCATGGCGTCGGTAACTACCGCGTCCTGTGCCTGCTCTGCACCCGCCGCGAGCTCAAGTGCCTTGGCGTCGCGGTGGATGACTTCACCGGTCTCCTGTGACGTCGACTGGATCTTCACGATGGGATAGCTGGCCAGATGGTAGGTGGCGAACCAGCGGGCTTTCGCGAGCGTCTCAATTCCTTCGGTCGTTTCACAGAAGCGGGCCTGCTCGAAATCCTCCTTCGACGCATAGCAGATGACTTCGTACGAAGCGCCGTCGCCGTCGGTCAGCGTTTGCTGAACCGCAAGATCGAGCGCCAGTCCGGAGACGAGAACCTTCTCGACCAGGTCGTCGATCAGTTCGTTGTCTTCCAGCGAGCGCCATTGGCCGCCGGTGAGATCGACCGACGACTCCACACCGTCTGCCGTCAGCGTGAGCGAGGCCGACTCGGTACCCAAGACCGGCTCGGTATCCCAGCTTCCGTCACTGCGAATGGTGCCCTGCTCGGCTCCGCGGGTGAAGGTGATGTCGCAGTGGGCACCGCAGCCGCTGGTGAGGGCGATAACGAGGGTACGGGTAGACGGGTGATGGGTCATGGATGGATCTCCTTAAGTGATGAAACCATCGTACCCATCGCCGTCGGGAATTCAAATTCCCCAAGCCGCGGTGCGGCGAGCGGCAAGTTGACGAATCTCCATGCGAGGCGGTCGTGCGCCGCTACAGTCAAATCAATAACAAGAAGCGGAGACAAAACACATGCTGCTGTTGGGACGCGTCGTTGCGGTAGTGCTCCTGATACTGCCCTGCCCCCAGGTCTTTCAGTGGCTGCGTCACGGTATTTCATGGACGGCAGACGTGGAATCGGACATAGCCGCCGTCGCGGTGCTATGGATGCTCGCGGCGATCGTGCACGCCATTGTCCACATCGCGAACCGGGCCGACGCGAGCCCATCAGTGCATCGGAAATTGGAAGAAGGCACGCCGGCCAAGTAGGATGGGTTCATTCTGAAGGAGCCATCCATGAGCGACTATTCCCGTATCCCCACGAGCGCCGAAGTTTGGGCCGTGATTCATGCGCGCCATAAGGACGACCTCGGCGTTTACGCGACTTTCAGCGCACCTGATGGCGATCCCAACGGTAATGCAGACCTCGGGCGGATGGAAACGGCCTACGGCCTCCGTGGCTCGGATTATCCCTTGATGGAAGCGCGCACGACCTGGGAGATCGACCGGAGCCAGCCGCATCGGCGGGTAAATGAAAAGCACGAATACTGGCTCTGCGTGCCGAAAAAAGACGATTGAGGACCAATCCCTCCGTACTTATACGCAGCCTATATTTGCGTTTTGTTGCCTTTGATCAATGTTGTCAGCATCTTGTCGTCGATATGATGTGCGCCCATCGGTTGTCAGGTTAGAAAGGTTTTTGTGATAGTGGAATGTGCTCCAAAGCGGGTGTCCGAACAGTCCCGCGACATGCTCGACGGCGGTGCTGCCGCCAGTTTCGTACGTGCCTTGTACCCAGAGAAGGTCGGCCGCTTCGAGGCGCACCACCATGCGCTGATCAACGGCGCTGCGGCAATCGAAGATATTCCGCATTCCGTCGGCATCACAACCGGCCGACCGCTCTATCGACTCGAAGACCTCGCCCTTTGGGCTGACCAAAGCTAAGCTCCGGGCTGCGTTGACCGCCGCTGCACAACGCGGATAATCGCGGTCATGAAAACGCGCACCCGCCTCCCCCGCTTCGCATTCGACCTCAGTCGCCCGCTCTCCGTCGTCCAGCTGCCGAACTCCGGTGGCATGGCGCTGCCAGTGCTTGCCGCGTGCGACTTCATCGAGCTGGAGTTCGTGCACAACGCGTCGCCCAGCCTGCAGGCGAAGATGCAGCAACGCTTGCTCGATCTGCGCGTACGCGAATGGACTGCGCCCGCCGGTTGATCGAGATCATCTTTCCCCGTTTTAACATCAAAAAGTCGTCAAACCGACCCGTTTGCGCTTAAGTGACCCCGCGTCGTGATATAGCCTAAGTAATGCCGGATCCTCGGCGTCACCTATGGTTAGAAATGAACACACGACAAAAAGCCACCTACTCCCTGATTGCCCTTGCCCTCGCTGCTGCGCTCTTTCGCCTGAAAAGCGCACCGGCCTGGATCGCGGTCGCCTTCCTTCCGACCCTCGCCCTTGTTGCCATGATCCAGTGGCGCGAACGGCTGGCCGCCCTGCCGACGACACACTGGCTCAGGCGCATTGCCTTCGTCAATGATGTCGACGCGCTGGTCCGCCGCACGCTTGCACTGCCCCAGTCCATGCGTGTCCTGACGCTGGCCGGATGCCTTGCCTGGTGCTACGTGATATTGGTGATCGTGATGCCTGAAGCGGTGTCCGTGTAAGGCGCACCGCGGGCGCTTGCGGTAATTTGAGTCCGCAGCGTGCTTTGGCAGAATGGTCTGCATGGATACCCCAGCCACCACCACCATGACCGCACTGCTCCTCGTTGCCCTTGGCACGACCGCTGCCACTGCCGTCATCCTGGTCCTGCTTGCACTTGCTACTCCGGTGCTTGGGTATCCAGCGGTGGGCCGCGAGCCCACCACCCGCGCAGGAAGGCTGATGCCAACCACATCACGTTCCGTTCCGGCCGGATCGACCTCCCGCCCATGGACGCTCGACTACGGCTGAACTCCGCGCGGTCCTTGTGTTGGCGAGGATCGCGCGACCCTACCAAACAACGTCACGTGAATAGCCCGGCGCCCATCGTCGGGCTATTTGCATTGAGGGGCGCTTCCTCACATCGGGATAGGGATTGTCTTGTAGCCGACGTAAAGGGGATGCTTTGGCGTACGGTCCTGATTGAGTTGAAGCGCGTACGGTGTAACGCCGGTTCCTCGCAGTAGCCGCAATACCGCTTGGTCCCTGCCGCCCAGGACGCCGGGCTTCCCCCATCCGCACACCACCACAGCCGCATCGCGCGCTGCATCGAGGATCATTTCGTCATTGTCCGGTCCAACCAGGTCGAATCCTGAAGCATGCAGGCCGGCAAGCTTGGTGGAATCGGTTTCCCTGTAGGCGAAAGCGTTCGCCACTTCCAGCCCACCCACATGGAATTGAAAGCCGATCTTCGGCCACATTTGGACGCGCTGGATCTGGCGCTCGACGGTGGGGTCGTTCGCCACTTCATCGGCGGTACTGGGATTCATCATCAGCAACAGGGCACGCGGAAGCGTATCGTCCCATACGCGCCAAAGCCGGTAGCGGTATGTCTCGCAGTCGGAAAAAATTGCGCCGGTCGTTCCGAACAGTGTTTTCAGTTCACGGCGAATCACTTTCACCCCCCCCTTGGTTCTACGCTTAGTTCGAAACCCTGATACGAGCGGAGTGCGGTCCAGACGTTTTCAGGAACTTGTGCCTCTCATATGCGACGCATAGTGGATCTTCCTGGCGCCGCGTCACGCTCAGCATCGGACAGAGCGCCTTGGCTTCTTCAAGCCCCTTCCCTTGCTTCATCTCGGCCAGGCGGGTCTGCACCTGACGCGCGAATTCTTCGTTGGACATTGCTGACGCAGTTGCAGAGACAGAAGCGAGCAAGGCGAGCATAATTATTCGACGCATAGTTTTCCTAGTCCCTGATACCGTATTCTCTGGGCGGCCGGTCCATGCACATCCGGTCGAGCACCGCCGGCGCCTCGTAGGGCGTTCCAAATATGCGCTCCAATCGCGAGCGGAATCCCTGTGGCACTGTGCCGTTCTGTTCAAAGAATTCCGGATTGGTCATCGCCTCGAGCGGGTCGAACGGCTGCAAGCCTAAGGTCGGCCGCGTGCTGGCGTGCCAGATCATTGCGTCTTCGAAATCAATCGCAGTTACAACAAACGGAAGGATTACCGGAGGTGGCGCAAACTCTCTGTCCGGAAGTGCATGTAATTTCGCCCATGCCGAGCGTACATCGACGACCTGGCTGTCGGTATTCCTGGCGCATGCTAATAATGCTTCGTACATGGACGCCCCCAGTTTGCCAAGCGATCAATCATGTGAGGCGAAGGTAAAGATTGCACCCGTACATCCGGACTCTGCGTTTGGCTTTTTGCCAAGGTCCCTAATGGGATTTGCTGGTTGGCTCCTCAATCGCCAAAGCGCACTTGTTGTGCCATAAGCAAAGCGGGGTTTGCCAACCACGGTCTGACCTGTTCGCCATCACTGCTTGATTGCTTGAGCAACCGAGACATTCTCCTTTTACTGAAACTGCTTACTGTCGTACTTCTTTATCGACCGCAGCGATTACGCGGCAGCGTAATCGCTGCGGAAGGTCCGGTCGCGTGCCAGGAGCGCCCATACAATTCTGGCGTTTTTGTTGGCTAGTGCGACCGCGGCAACATTCACATTGCGCCGGCTGATCAACTTGCCCAGCCAGCTGTTTGCCTGGAGCTTGTGCCGGACATGCCATATGACGGCCCTTGCGCCATGAATGAGCAATGTTCGCAAATACGTGTCGCCACGCTTGCTAATCCCCAGCAGAGTCGTCTTGCCGCCGCTCGAATGCTGTTTGGGCACCAGGCCCAACCATGCCGCCAGCTGGCGGCCATTGGCGAAGTTCTTGGCATCGCCGACCGAAGCGACCAAGGCACTGGCGGTGATTGGACCAATGCCGGGAATGTGTTCCAGCTTGCGTGACAGTGCATTGGACCGATGCCAAACCTGGATCTGCACCTCGATCTCTCCGGCTTGCCGGTCCAGTTCCTTGAGATGCGCCAGCAGACGTTGTACCAGTTCGCGCATCAAGCCTGGCAGTTCGTCATTGGCTTGATCGAGCAACGCGGGCACATCCTGGTAAAGCGCGTTGATTCCCTGCGGCAGAATCAGGCCGAATTCGCTTAGCAAACCGCGTATTTGGTTGGCGGCGGCAGTGCGTGCTTTGACGAATCCCTGCCGCGCTCGATGCAGCGCCAGCACGGCCTGCTGATCCACATTTTTGACAGGCACGAACCGCATGGTTGGGCGGGTGACTGCTTCGCAGATGGCTTGGGCATCGGCAGCATCATGTTTGTTCGCCTTGACATAGGGCTTGACGAACTGCGGCGCCATCAGCTTGACGGTATGTCCCTGCGCCTGCAGCTTGCGCGCCCAGAAATGGGCTCCGCCGCAAGCTTCCATACCGATCAGGCAAGGCGATAGCTTGGCGAAGAAGGTGGCCATCTGATGCCGCTTGAGTTGTTTCTTCAAAACAGTATTTCCTTGCCGATCCACACCATGTAGCTGGAAGACATGCTTTGCCAGATCGATGCCAACTGTCGTAATCTCCATAATGACGCCCCTCTCGATTCAGGTGGAAGTTTGACGCTCTCACTTTGGCACATCGATGCCGTTGCGAGTAGGGGAGGATCGGCCGGGATTAATGTTTTTTTCGCCAAAGTTAAGTTAACTCGATGATTTATAAGGTGAAATCGAGTTTGTAGTTGATCGGCTCAACTCGCCGATCCAGGTCCAGCGGATATTCACCGAATCGGTTGATGTGCTCTCTCCGGTACGGTGCCGTGCCGCGCAGGAGATCCTCGGTCAGCGGGAAACCTTTGGCCTGCAGTCCCTTCAACACACGCGTCATGCCCTGCACGTTATGCAGGATCACCATGTTGGCGACCAACTGGTTGTACTTCACCACCTTGCGCTGCTCGTGCCGGATGTTTTCGGCGATGATGCCATCTCCGCCGAAGAACAGCCATTTGACGAAATCGTTGAACTCCTCGCTCTTGTTCGTCGCAGCGTTGATCGTCCGGCGCAATTCTGCGTCGCTGATGTACTTCAGCAAGAACTGGGTGCGCACCGCCCTGCCCAACTCGCGGAAGGCGTAGTACAGCTTGTTCTTGCGACTCGCCGTGCCGAGCCGGCGCAGGATTGTCGACGGCGCGATCTTGCCGGCCTTGATCGAGATCACGACTCGCAGCATGTCCTTCAGGTGCAAGGCGATCAAGTCCCAATCGATGGCGCCGCGAAACAGGCTGTTGATGTGCTCCAGCTCATCGTCGCGGCCGGCGCGGTAGAACTTCAGATCCTTGATGTTGCGGATACGCGGCATCAGGTTGATGCCCAGTAGGTAGGCCAGGCCGAACACCGGCGTACTCTGCGCCTGTGTGTCGCCGTGCAAGGTGTCCGGCTGGATGTCGGACTGGTTGTTGATCAGGCCGTCTAGGATGTAGACCGCCTCGTAGACGCCACAGGGAATGAAGTGGCTGAACAGTGCAATGTACTTGTCCGAGACGTGATAGTAGCCAATGCCGCCGTAACCGCCATAGCGGATGTGGTATTCCGATAAAAGGTTCTGCTCGTACATACTCCACTTGGTGCCGTCGGCCGAGGCACTTTTGCCGGAGCCCCAGTAGCGCGGCAGCGCAAAACGATTGTAGGCGTTGATCACCTTGAAGATCGCCTTGTCGAGCCGCTGCTCGGTCACATGCTTGAGATTGAGCCAGGCGACTTGCTTGCGGCTCAGTCCCTTGACCGATCTGGCCGTTTGTGTCGGTCCGAGATTACAGCCGTAGCAGAACAAGGTCGTGATGAAACGCTTGCGTGGGGCGTCGATTTTGGACTCGAAGCCGGACAGCGGGCCGAACAGACGATGCAGGTCAAGCCAATTTTCCACCTCGGTCAGCACGTCGAGGATGCTGGCCTCGGGAAGCTGGCTGCGGATCGCTTCGTCGACCATTTCCTGTTCCGCGGGCGGCTTCTGCTTTTCCGGACGGCGGATGATCAGGCCCGATTCATCGATATCGACGCCTGAGTTTTCCGGGAAATTACGGTCGACCGCGCGTGCCAGCTCCTTCATCTCGCGTCGCAGCTTGGCAACAAACTCCCTCGGCTCGACCGGCAAGCCGACCATCTCGCTATAGCCTTGCACCTCGCATTCATACTCTTCCCAGCTCACCAAGTGGTTGCGGTAGTCGTCGTAGTCGCCGCTATGTTCAACGAACAGGTCGCCCGACTTCAAGGCGATCATCACTTCGGAGAACACGGCCAGCTCGTAATACTTGCGGTGGTAAGTGGACGGCTCGACGTGCTGGCGGCGTCCAAAGACCAGATCGCGCCACTTGTCTGCCATCCAGTCGTGGTCGGCGACGTCCATGCCGCTCTCGGCAACCGAAATGTGCTCGCGGTGACTGGAACGGTATTTTTGAACCTGCGCGATCGAGCGCAACAGGCTCGTGTCCTGGGAGCTTGAGCGTAGTTCCAATGCCTCCAGGCATTTGAACAGGAGACTGCGCTTGCCCGGGTAGTTGTTGAGCATGAACGGGAAATAGTTGTTCCCGGCGTAGGCCATGTGTTCGTCACAAGCGCCAATCCACCGTTCGGCATCGCCGTCGAGCACAGTCTCAACGCGGGCAACGCGCTGATCGTTGGTTCCCTCTTCGCTAAACACGGTTAGCACATCGCGAAACTGACCGATCAGGCGCTCCACCTGCTGGGCCTGCTGCAGATGATATTGCCGTAAGCGCTCTTCGGCCGCGCTGTGCATGTTGCGCAGGGTCTTGATGAAGATGTCGGCAATATCGTCCATCGCCTTTTGCAACTGGGTCTGGACCAGCAGCACGGCAAGCGTGTAGCGCTTGAGCGGCTTCATCGCCCGCATCTCGGCCAGATCGAGCGCCCGAGCCTCCAAGACCAGTTGCTCGCGCTTGGCGGCGGCAATCTGGCTCGTATCCGGCAAATCCTTCGACAAGATCATCATGTTGTCGATGTGGGACAGGAAATCGGTCACTTCGCGCACATTGGGCTGTTTCGGCTCCCGCTTCAAGCCGTCCCACTGACTGCGGCCGGCCACGGTCCTGAACAGGCCATCCAGGCGGGCAATAACGGCGTTCGGCAATTGCCCCGCAACCGACTTGTAAATGCGTTCGTTGACGGTTGCCCGCGCGTTGATCGACATCCGATACAAGTCGGTGTAACTCGGCAGCTCAAAGCGGCGCTGCACCAGTTCCTCAATGAGCACATTGATGATGTCGGCCAGTTCCTGCTTGGTCTGCGCTGCCTGCAGCGCCTGGCCTTGCAGCCAGGTTTCGTCGGTTGCTGTCAGCTCTCGGATGCCGACAAATTCACGCAAGTATGCGCGGTGCCGGTGTTTGGTGCCGGATTTGTCATAACGGGCCAACGCCGCCTTGGTCGGTACTCTAACCTCGGCGCGGCTGCAAACGTGCTTGACGATCTCCGTCGGTACGCCGGTAAGCGCGACGAAATAACCCAGGCGCTGCAGCAGTTTCAGCTGGACCAGCAAGAAGGTCTGGAGAGTAACTTGGCGGTAGCGCGCTGCAACGAATTTTAACTCCGCCGGCGTCGGGGTATAGATGGCAATGAGTTCCTGCTCGGTGAACTCTTCCTTGAGTCGAGGATATGCGGTTTCGTATGCGCTGCTCATTGCACCTGCTTGCCTGGCGCTTGATGGTCAATTGAATAAGGCGAGAACTTGATGGCCTGCGACTGCGCCGGAGAACGGGTTGGCGCATTTCTGCAAGTGGTCCGTCGACTGGAGCACAGGGCGTAAACGCCAACTCGCCTAAGCGCGCCATCGATGTCTCATTCCGTCCCCATGGCACTTCGACCTTGCCATTCAGCAGCCTTTGTGCGGCGCGCTGAAATCTCCGGGGTTAGTGCGACGACTGCAGCCTCAAGACCGCGTACATATTGTCACTAAAGGGATTTCGATCCAGGACAGTCATTCTCGCCAGTCGAAGCCCGGCCTTATCCGCCATCAACCTCAGCGTTGACGGCGTAAAGTAATTGACATGGTCAGGCCAGCGAAAGCCGCACCACCGACGTCCGCGTAACATGCGGTTCAAACACCCGTAATTCGGGACCTTAACGATGATCGAGCCACCGGGTTTGAGTCGAGCGCCACAGTTCCGTAAAACCGGAAGCGGGTTTGTCTCGTGCTCAAGGTATGAGGCCATGATAATGACATCGAAATAGCGCTCGCCAAAGTGCAAGATCCCTTCCTTCGCCGAAGCATGGACGCAACTTCCGTTCAGGCGCTGCAGCTTTTCGTTTGATATGCGCGACAGTTCCTGGGAAATTTCAACGCCGTGGGGGATGCAACGCTGCTGCAGCGCTGGCGACAATGTCTTGAAGAGCTCCTTCAACAGCGATCCCCATCCGCACCCGACGTCGAGAATGTTGATGCGTTCGCCAGGTATCGTTTGAATCAAACTGCGAACCAATCTTAAGGTTTTGTTTCGCTTCAAGACCCGGCCGCGCAAGCGCTTGAGTGCAGTGCTGAACGCATATCTCAGCGGTTCTGCCTGTCTGCGTGCATTCGACTCCCTCTCGTACGTTACCTCATATGCAAAGTCGACTTCCAGCTCTTCATACGCCGGAGGATTAGCCAGAAACACAAGACCGGTTTCCATGCATTTCTTCAATATCCACGGTGCCGGCGCATACGGAACATCGGCTTCCTCGCCGCGGCGTTCCAGCAGGGGGGATACGCGATAAGCGCCCTGATTTTCCTTCACAGCTTCCCTCATTGTCTACGTCCTCACATTCAGCTCGTTTGTCCGCGAACCATAGCGTGATCGCATCGCGCTTCGACGATAGCCGGCCCGATGTGAAGATTGTGTAAAGATGGCCAGGTAAAAGCTAAGTTAGCGGAAAGGACAGGACAAAACGGCTTCCACCTTCCGTGCGCGTTTCCAAATTGATTTCCCACCTCAAGTGGTCGACAACGCGTTTCACGATAGGCAATCCCAAGCCCGTGCCGGTGTGTTGATCATGATCCCCGCGAACGAAACGCTCGAATAATCGGTTGCGTACCGAATCGGGGATGCCGGCCCCACTGTCTTCGATGACAAGACGACCGCCTGTCAACCGGATATGCACGGCACCGGCGTCCGTATATTGGCAAGCGTTACGAAGCAGGTTACCAACGGCGATACCGGCAAGCTCTGTCAAGGAGGGAGACGTACCTATTCATGCGCCATAAATAATTAAGTGTGTCTATGAACGCCGCTGCATGGTCCTGACGGCAGTAAGGCACAAGGCAAGCCAGGCCACCCCTTCCGCGATTGCTGCGAGCACATCACTCAAATAATGGACGCCCAAATACACCCGGCTAAAGCCAACCAGCATGATCATCGTTATGGCCACGAGCACTGCCAACACCTTCCACTGCCATGTCGTTGCCATGCTGACAATCAGTGCGGCGGCAAATCCATAGAGCACGGTCGCGGCCATGGTATGACCACTAGGAAAACTGTACGTGGTCGGGTTCAGGTCGACATTTCCCAAGGCAGGACGCGCGCGGTGAAACGCGAACTTCAGCAGCACGTTGAGCAGCATCCCGCCAGGCACCGTCAGAGCGAGCGCAAGCAGCCGATGCCAGAGGCGTTTCCATCCTAGATACGCCGCGAGCAGCAAGGCGAGAAGGCCGATCCCTGTAACATCATGGACTCGGCTGACAGACGACATAAATGCAGTCAATGGCGCATTTGAATGCGCATGGAACCACATGGCGACTGCCTGATCGACCTGGGTCAGGGAATCATTTGTGACGACATCTTCGGCGATCCCGCCGAACATCCAAGTGGCGGTAATGAGCACCACCAAGCCTACCGTCAATTGGAGTCCCAAATAGCTGCCCGGCGTCAGTCGTTCCTGCAACCAGACAATTTGCGGGTAAAAACGGCGTCGCAGCGCCTTGACGCGTGGCCCCTGATCTATGCGCGCCCAGCTCCGCTTGATGCCTGCCTCATGGCGTACCAGCCAGCGCCACACCCAGCCAAAAACGATGACGAGCAGCAACGCGCCGCCGAAGATCACGCTCGCGCGCCCCATCCAATGCTCGGCGAAGCGCCAACCCCTGCCCAGAACATATCCCAGCAAGATAAAGCCGACCGACCAGAGCGTGGCACCGAGAGCGTTATAGCAAAGAAAATGACGATAGGGCATGCGGGTGAAACCTGCAACAAAAGGCACTAGCGCACGCGCAAAACCGATGAACCGGCCAAAGAAGACTGCTTTGCCGCCATGGCGCGAAAAGACTTCCTGCGCCCGTTGCAGCCGCGCAGCGCTTATGCCGATGCGGTTGCCATGATGCAGAATCCATGGCCGGCCGAGCTGCCGGCCTAATTCGTAACCGATGTTGTCGCCCAGGATCGCGCCGATCACGGCCATGAACACGACGCCGTCGAGGTCCAGCATCCCTTGTGCCGAGAGAAAGCCGGCCACCAGCACCAAGCTTTCCCCCGGCACGAATACCCCTAGAAAGGCGGCAGACTCCAGGGTCGCCCCCAAGAAGATCACGAGGTAGCTCCACTGGCCCAACCGGCTGACGAGATCGATCAGATAATCAGGCATGATGACTCCTGATCGCATCGAGCCCCATCAGATATGCGGTGCGACGGCAAATGTCCAAACAGCCCAAGTGAGCGCAACCCAAATCCCCACGACTAGGGCCGCGCCCCAATAATTGCGAGGCTTGCGCCCCTCGCGCGCCATCCATGCATCCCCTTGTTCCCGGCATTCCTGCAGCACACCAGGAGGTACCAACTTGACCGCGATCCAGATAAGACCGGGTAACAATATTGCGTCATCCACATACCCCAAAATTGGAATGAAGTCGGGAATCAAATCAATTGGGCTCAATGCATATGCAACGACAAAAACACACAGCGCCTTGGCAAGCAACGGCGTCGCCGGATGTCTGTACGCGAACCAGAGCGTGATCGCATCGCGCTTGATGCGACGGGCCCAAAGGCTGATTTTCTCGAATAACGACATAGCTAAAACTTCTTTTACTGGTTTTTGAATAGTTTGCCGGACCGAGCGATCGTCATATCCGGCACCGACAGACACAAGCACGCATATCGACACAGCCTTTCGTTTCGTCTGCGTAGTATGACAGTTCCCTGATCATCCACTCACTGACTGCTCGGAACCGGGCTTTCGATTGCGCAATCATAGATGATGGCAGGCAAAACGCGAAAACCGACCGGTCTTTCATGGCGCCGCGTCATTCATTTTGCATAGCCGACGCGCCAGAACTCCTCCGGCTGTCAGGTTGAGGCAAAAGCGCCTGGCTTGCAGTTTCTTGGGATGAATCATTCCTGCCGGTTCGTGCCGCGAGCGGTCCTAAATCCGGCTTCTCCTTCAATGCGAGCAGTGCAAACTTCCCGTATTGACCGACAGGCATCAACATACGCCCGGCTGCCTCCGGCAGGTTCTTCATTTGTTCGCTTTCCATGGCGACCATCGCCGGCCCCTCTTCCAAACGCCGCAACAGCAGATCGGGGCGGGCAAGGCGCTCAGCTCTTCCCTGACTATAAAAGGCGGCGGAATACAGACGTCCGCCGCCGATAATAACCAATGGTTCGTCGCCATGACGTCTGGCCTTGTATGCGGCGACCAGTGACTTGGCCGACTTGTACTGATCCCGATCTGCCACGCGCAAATTGATGAGGAATCCTGCGTAGCCGAAACCGGTAATAACCAACCCCAGGGTCAACAGCTTTTCGACCCTTTGTTGCGGTAAACGAGAGAGGCAGGTCGCAATCCATAGCGCCAGAGCTGGCATGCCCGGCAAGACATAGGCCCACAATATATTTCCCGCCAGCGTGAAGAACACGCAGGGCATCAATCCCCAGCACAACAAGTAAATCGGCCACGATCCTTCGTCGCTGCGTCCGTGTCCGACAAGTCTGATATCCCGGTGCCAAACGATCGCCGCCGCTGGCAATAGAAGACTCCATGGCAGCCAATCCGCCAAGGCGAACAACCAGATCGTTCCGCGAGGATATTCATGCGCACTGCCGTACAAATCCCCCGTCCAGCCTGGAGTCACAAACCGATGCCAGTGCTCGCCGATTAAAAAATAGTCGAGAAAGCCAGGCGTACGCAGTTCAGCGGCGATGTACCACGGAAAGACAATGGCGGCAGACAGAGCAGCCCCGCGTACCCAGGGCAACGCGCGCCAGACCGTCAGGAAGCTTTTGGAGGCGAGTGACCATAACGCGATCGGCGCCCCGATCAAAATGAGAGCGACGGGGCCTTTGGCCAACAGTCCCAATCCGAGCCCGACAAATAGCAGCCAGCGTTGACGTGTTTTCTGCTCGGGCGTCCCCTGCAAGCCCAGCCAACATCCACGCATGGCAATGACCGCACTCAACGTTAATGCCATATCGGTCATGACCATGCCGGCCGATAAAAAAAACAGACCCGACCCAGTCAGCAGAACCACCGAGTAAAGTGCCTCACGTTGAGACCGTTGCGCAGCGGTTTTCCATACCAGCCAGACCGTGACTATCCCCATCACCCAATGGGGCAGACGCGCGGCAAATTCATTGACGCCAAACAGTTTAAAGCTCGCCGCAGTCAGCCAGAACGACAAGGGCGGTTTGCCCCAAAACGGCACGCCATAGTCAAACCACGGCGTTATCCAATTACCAAGTTCGACCATCTTGCGGGCAATCTCGGCGTAGCGGGCTTCTGTTGTATCCATCAATGGATACATGCCAAGGGATAACAATCGAAGCAATACGAGCGCCACGAGGCATGACACGACCCATCGATTTTTCAACACTGACAGTGTCTGCGTCATTTGAAGGCCCCAACAACTTCGGCGTGTTGTGGCGCATCCGCGATGGATGAAGGTTGATATTCTTCAAGCAAATAGAGCGGGCGGCGCTTGCTTTCAACAAACAACCGGCCCAGGTACTCGCCGATCACGCCCATGGCCATTAACTGCAAGCCGCCTAAAAACAGGACGGTGACAATTAACGTGGGAAAACCCCTGACAGCATCGCCCAAAAAGAGCGTCTTGAATAAAAAGTACAAGCCGTAAATAAATGCCGCAGCAGCGCAAGCGAATCCAAGGTAAGTCGCCGCTTTCAAGGGTGCGATTGAAAAGCCCGTGATGCCCTCAATGGCAAAGTTCCATAACCGCCAATAACGCCATTTTGTTTGTCCCGCAGCGCGGCCGTCCCGGTCATAGTCGAGGGTGATTTGGGGGTAACCGATCCAGGCGAACATCCCCTTCATGAAGCGATTGCGCTCCGAAAGCAAGTTCAACGCATCAACCGCCCGCCGGCTCAACAAGCGGAAGTCGCCGACATCTTCGGGAATCGGCACTTCGCTCAAGCGATTGATGATGCGGTAAAACGCATGCGCCGTGGCTTTTTTGAGCCATGATTCGCCGCGGCGGTGACGTCTGCGCATGTTCACCATATCGGCGCCGTTCGACCAGGCGGCGAGCATGGCCGGGATCAGCTCCGGAGGATCTTGCAGATCGGCATCAATGATGATGACGGCATCTCCCCGCGCGAGTCGAAGCCCTGCGCTCATCGCTTCTTCCTTACCGAAATTGCGGCTAAAGCGTGCAATGCCGACATGCGGAGTCAGCAGACGCAATTGCTTGAGAATCTGATGAGAGTTATCGGTGCTGCCATCATCAATGTAGACGACTTCCCAACCACCTTGCACACCCGTGAGTGCGTTCACCAGGCGACGATGGAATACTGGCAATACTTCTTCTTCATTGAATACCGGCACAACAACAGTTAACGTGAGCGGAGGCGGTTCGCCAGCATCAACGCTGTAGAGCGGGGGGGAGGTGTTCATCGAAATGTCCAGACACGGTTGAAGCCATAGGTGAAAAACAAGGCAAGCAAAGTCGCCGCAATCTGGCCTATCATGTAATGCCATGCAAAAAGGGCCGTGCTGGCCCAGACCAGAGCGGCACTCAAACTTGCGCCCATCGCCGCCACCACCAGAAATCGGCTGAGCGCGGACCAGTGCGGGGATGCACTGGAGAAGGTGAATCGCCTGTTTCCCCAATAAGCGACCAAGGCGCCGCAGCCGGAGCCGATCGTTGCGGAATAGGCTGGACGTAAATGCCCGCCTTCCACCAAGAGGAACAGGACGAAATAATGCACGCCGGTCGCAATGCAACCGACCAAGGAATAACGTAGAAATGCCATCACGACCTAATGCAAATCAGACTGCCCAGCGTTCAACGATAGCCGGTCCGGTGTGAAGATCGTGTAAAGATGGCCAGGAAAAAGCTAAGTTAGCGGAAAGGACAGGACAAAACGGCTTCCACCTTCCGTGCGCGTTTCCAAATTGATTTCCCACCTCAAGTGGTCGACAACGCGTTTCACGATAGCCAATCCCAAGCCCGTGCCGGTGTGTTGATCATGATCCCCGCGAACGAAACGCTCGAATAATCGGTTGCGTACCGAATCGGGGATGCCGGCCCCACTGTCTTCGATGACAAGACGACCGCCTGTCAACCGGATATGCACGGCACCGGCGTCCGTATATTGGCAAGCGTTACGAAGCAGGTTCCCAACGGCGATACTGGCGAGCTCCGACCGGGCATAGACCCACACTTCATGCGGTGCGTCAAAGCGACACTTGACAGGCTTGCCGACCAGAAGAGGCTTGTAGCGCGTTAATTCCCGCTCAACCACGGATCTGAGTTCTATTCTGGGTGCATCGAGCGTCTCTGGAGCACGGGACAACAGCAGCAGCGCGCTCACACGCTCGGCCGTGTCGGCCGCGGCACGCCGGATGCGTTCTGCAACCGCCAGCTGCTGCGGCCGGCCATCAAGCTGGAGTTTTAACAGTTCGGCTGCGCCGAGAATAATCGTCAGCGGTGTGCGTAGTTCGTGGCTGACATCGCCGGTGAAAAGCCGCTCACGGTTCAAGAAGCGTTGTAACTCATCGGTGCGAGTCGCAAAAGCACGGGCGAGGACACCCATTTCGTCTTCCGATTCAAGTGATGGAAGTGTACCTGGGGGGACGTTGTGGTTGATCGCCTGCGCTAACGCGGTAACTGGCGCAATCACGCGTCTGGCGGTTGCAAGGCCAAGAAAAATGGCGAGCGCCAGACTGGCGACAAAGCCTGTACCCAACGCAATATGAATGAGTTCCTCCACATGCTCAAACTCACTCTGGTCATCCACTACGACAAAGCGCCGCCCCGCATCTACCAGAACAAACGCATGCAGTTCCTCTACATCGAAGAAGAAATCATGAAACCCTGCTTCTAATTGCCGCAAACGCGGGGGGATTGCATCATCGACATAAAACCTAATCCCGGGAGGGGTATCAAGGGGCTCGCCTCGCAGATGTCGACTGATCAATTGCGTGGAGAGCGATTGAAGGCGTTTATCGACGAGATATTGTTCTGCGACTTCAACGGAAATATAAGCGACGCCGGAGAAAAAAATGCCGAGTGTGAGCGCAAGCAATACATACGACCAGGCAATGCGGCTACGCAACGACAACTTATGCTTCATTGCCGTCAACCAATCGGTAACCCACTCCCTGCACCGTTCTCAGCATCGGCACTGGAAAAGGCTTATCCAGCGCCTGGCGCAGAGCGTGCATATGCGAGCGTAGCGCGTCGCTCTCCGGCGGGTCATCGCCCCAGATTGCTTGCTCCAAGGCTTCTCGCGTCAGCACGTGTGGTGCTGCCCGTAACAGCGCAGCCAACAGTTTATAGCCGGTTGGAGTGAGTTCGAGACGGTGGCCGGAACGTGTCGCCTCGACGCGACCGAGGTCGAAACGTAAGTCGCCGAATTCCAGAATGGCGTCGATGTGCTCATTTCTGGCGCGGCGAACCAGCGCCTTCAGCCGGGCATCGAGTTCGATCAGCGAAAATGGTTTCACGAGGTAATCATCCGCCCCGCAATCGAAACCGGTCAATTTATCCTGTATGGTGTCCCTGGCGGTCAGCATGAGTACCGGCGTCGGCCGGCTCCACTCCTTACGCAGCTTCCGGCACAGTTCCAGGCCGTCCAGTCCGGGAAGCATCAGATCCAGGACGATCGCGTCGTAATGGCCCTTGGCCGCATATTCAAGTCCAACGATGCCGTTGCGGGCGCAATCCAGCGTATAGCCGAGCGGTTCAAGAAAACCGTACAGGTTTGCGACGATATCGGGGTTATCTTCAACGAGTAGAACACGCATTATGATGTTTCATGAATTTTGTATTTGCCAATACAGCGCACTGCGATTTTGGTGGAACTATATACGAAAGAACAGATATTCTCGGCGCAAGCATTCTTTCTGATCCAAAAGCAGACTTGCTTGGACGAAAGCACTCCTATGCTGATGGCCTCGAACATACCCGCGTTGACGGCAATTGAGATTCACCGCACGGCCATGACTGAGGGGCGGCCGGGTCTTGGGTTATGCCAAGATGGCCGATGGTCAGGGACGTGGTGGCCCCAGCGTCGAGGGAACTTCGCCACTCCACCTTTCGCAGCAAACTGCCGGCCGCATTATCCTGGAACTGGATGGCTTCCTTCATAGCGCTACACGGTGCCGTCGTGGTGCCAGCCGCCTTTCCACTTGATGTCGTGGAATTGGGCACCGGAGCGGTGCGCACTCGTGGCCATTCCCTGGTGCAGACTGTGATCGGAAAGCTGCGACACTAGCTGAACCGGCTTTGCACATGCCTCCAATATCGCCTTGACCCGCCCGTATGCAGTGATTCAACGAAAACGCAAGACCACCAGATAGCTGAATTATGGTCGCCTCTTCACTCGGCAGCGACTTGCAGGAAATTCGGAAGAAGTTGCACGTTAGGCCAGCACTACTTGAGATAGGATTTGAGCACGGCGACTACCTGTTCCAAATCCTCATTTCGCTGCCTTGATGAAACAGCATCCGGACCGAGGTGTTCCCGGATATGTCCCTCCAGTACCTCTGCCATCAGGCCGTTCACCGCCCCCCGAATCGCGGCGATTTGCTGCAGTATGGCGACGCACTCAGTCTCATGTTCCAGCGCCTTCTCCAATGCCTCCGACTGCCCCCCAATGCGGCGTACGCGGGTGAGCAAATGCTTTTTCGTTTTGATGGTGTGTGGCATGGCGCTCTTAGTGCAGCAAGGTATAGTGGGGTATAGTATATTGATTTGCGGTAAAGGACACCATTCAATGCATTCTTCTTCTGTTGAGGACTGGCGCCACTCCCACGTTTTTGACGGGGGCAATCCGCTGGCCGAGAGAAATACACGCTGGGCAGTTATGCTGACCGTCATCATGATGGGTGTCGAAATTACCAGCGGCTGGATGTTTAATTCAATGGCGCTGCTGGCCGATGGTTGGCACATGAGTTCGCATGCCTTGGCGCTCGGCTTGTCCGTGCTCGCTTATGGAGCGGCGCGGCGATTCGCCCATGATGCGCGGTTTGCCTTTGGTACCTGGAAGATAGAGGTGCTGGGCGGCTACACGAGCGCGCTCTTCTTGGTCGGGGTTGCCGGACTGATGTTGTACCAGTCGATTGAGCGATTGATCGCGCCGACGCCGATTCACTACGACCAGGCTATTGCGATTGCCGTGGTCGGACTATTGGTCAATCTCGTCTGCGCCTAGCTACTCAAGGATGTGCATGGTCACGAGCATCACCATGCACATCACGATCACAAATCCCACAACCATCATCACGACTTGAATCTGCGCTCCGCGTATCTGCACGTCGTGGCCGACGCCGCTACCTCGGTTCTGGCCATCGCGGCGCTGTTTGGCGGAAAACTCTGGAGGGCAAGTTGGCGGGATCCACTCATGGGGTTCCTTTGATTTCCGTGCACTATACGACGGTTGCCACCTCTAGCATTCATGCGGGTTCCAGCGGTGTGCGTCGCAGCATTCCCTTTTAAATCAATCACTTGCTGTTTGTCGTTTTCGACAGGTATGATGGCGCGCATTGTTCTTTTCGCCAAGAATAACAATGGACCACTGGCACGCCTCTTACCTCGGCCTGCGTCACATCCCGCCTGAACTCAACGAGTTCGAACTCAACACGTTCTTCACATTTTCCTCCAAAGAGCGCGTCCTGATCGACGAAAGGCGCCGCGACCTGTACCGCCTGGCTCTGGCCCTGCATCTCGGTTTCGTGCGCATGACCGGCCGCACGCTCGATGCGTACCGGCAGATCCCGAAGGCACTGTGGACGCATCTTGGCGAACAACTGGGCATCGCGCCGCCCGAGATCGGCACGCTGCGTTCGCTGTACGACACCCGGCCGCGCACGTTGATCGACCACCAGCAACTCGCGTACCAGGCGCTCGGCTTTGCCGCCATGACCGAGCACCAGCGCCGCTACCTGGTGCGCTGGCTGAAGGAAACGCTGGTCGGCCGGCCTGACACATCGACACTGCTCGCCCAGGTCAAGTGCTGGCTGTACGAGCACCGCATCCTGATCGCGCACGACCGCCTGCTCAAGCGCTTGATTGCCGAGGCGATCCGCAGCCATGAGGCGTTCCTGGAGAGGACGCTCATGCAATCGGTTGGCGATACCACGATCGCTGAGTGGGGCCGGCAGCTCGCCGCGCCGGAGGGCGAGCACGGCAGCCTGCAGCAATGGCTGTGGGCGGTACCGCTGAAACATTCGACGGTCCAGATGGCCGAACTGTTCGACAAGATCGACCGGCTCTACGCGCTGAAGGTGGCCGCGGCCTGGCCGGCGGACGTGAACGAGACCCTGGTGCGCCATTACGCGCGCCGTTGCGCGAACCGCCCGCCGTCGGTCAGCAAGCGCATTCAGTCGCAATCGCGGCGGCTGGAAGCCGCCTGCTTCATGCGCTATGCACTGTGCTCGGCGACGGACCAGCTGCTGGCGATGTTCCGGCGCTGGGCGATCGACGTCACCAACGAGGCCGGCAGGCAGGTCGACGCCGGCCGCCCCGATCTCAAGAAGCAGCTGTGTGGCTTCGCCGAGGCGGTCAAGGCACTGGCGCTGGACAAGACCCTTCCTGCCGACGAGACGCTGGACAAGATTGCCGATCTGGCCGACCAGACGCTCAAGCAGCATGCGCCGAGCCGCCGCAGCCTGATCCGCCTGCAGCTGATGACCAAGAGCGCCCAAGCGCGCGCCATGCTGCACAAGCTGGTCAAGCTGCCGTTCGAGGCGGAGACGCAGCATCCCGTGATCGACGCGATCAACATCCTGCGCCGCCTGTACGGTCCGAACGGCGGCAACGAGCTGCCGGCCGACACCGAGACCAAACTCGGGCGCGTGTGGCGCGAGCTCATCCACGGTAAGGACCGCGTCGAGGCGTTGCGCGCCTTCGAGTGGGCGACGATCTCCGCGCTGCGCATGGCATTGCGCAACGGCTCGGTCTACGTCGACCACAGCTTTTCATTCCGCAGCCGCGCGACGCTGCTCATTCCCGAGGACGAATGGAAAGCCAAGCGCAACCACTACTACGGCCATCTCGAACTGCCGCAGGACCCGAAAATCTTCCTGGCCAAGATCGTCGGCCACCTCGACCAGGGCCTCGAACGCCTGCGCGACGCCTATCTGCGCGGCGAGGTCCGGATCGAGGACGACGGCGTGCACAACGAAGCGCTCGTGGCCGAAGACAAGAAGCCGCATCTCGACGCCCTGCGGCGCGCAATCTTCGAGGACCGGCCGGTCGGGCAACTCCCGAAGATCATCCTCGACATCGACAGCGAGGTACGGTATTCCTGGATGCTGCTGGGACGCGAACCGCGCTCGCGCAGCGAGTTGCTGCTTGTGTACGCCGCCGTCTTCGCGCACGGCACCTCGCTGTTGGCCGCCGATATTGCGCGCATGATTCCCGAATTGAAGCCGGCGGCGATCCGGCAGATGATGAAGCTGGTCGCCGACGAACGGAAGCTGCGCGAGGCGGCCGACGCTGTGCTCGGCTTTATGCACCGCCATCCGATCGCGGCCCATTGGGGACGCGGCGACTTGGCATCGTCCGACATGATGAGCCTGGAGACGACGCGCACCATCTGGCAGGCGCGCGCCGATCCGCGCCGGCGCACCGCCTCGATCGGCATCTACACCCATGTGCGCGACCGCTGGGGCATCTTTTACGACATGCCGATCCTGCTCAAGGAGCGCCAGGTCGGCGCCGCCATCGAGGGCGTCGTGAGGCAGAGCGGCACCAATGACGTCGCCCAGCTCGCAGTCGACACCCATGGCTACACCGATTTCGGTATCGCCGTGGCCAAGGGCTTGAAATTCGACCTGTGCCCGGTCCTGCAGCACATGCGCGACCGCTACCTGCATGTGCCGGTCGGCCACCTGGTGCCGGGCGAAGTGCTCCCCGTGGTCGCCGGCGACGTGAACCTGCACGCGATCGAGGCGATCTACGACGAATTCGTGCGCGTGGTCGCGTCGATCCAGAGCGGCCGCTGCACCGCGGTACAGGCCTTGCAGCGCTTCGGCTCGGCCGCCCGCGGCCAGGACGTGTACGACGGCGGCGTGCAGCTCGGGCGCCTGCTGCGCTCGATCTTCCTGATCGACTATTTCACCAATCCGGCGTTCCGGCGCGAATTGCGGCACGCCCTGAACCGCGGCGAAGCGGTCCATGCGGTGCAGCGCGCCGTCCACACAGGCAAGATCCCGACCGAGCTGGCCAAGCGGCCGGAGTCGCTGGCGGCCGTATCGTCGAGCCTGTCGCTGCTGACGAATGCCCTGATGGCGTGGAACACGCAGCACATGCAGCGCACCATCGAACGGATCGAGACGGTCGGCGGCGAGAAACTGTCACCGGAAGACCTGCGCCGCATCGCGCCGACCAACCTAGAAGGTATCAACCTACGCGGAACGTTCGAGTTTCCGCTGGCGGACTATGCGCTGCGCATCTTGCCCAGCAGTGCGTCCATCCCACTGGAGACAACCAGGACACGGTCAATGTGATGGCATCCATGCAGATCGGCGCTACTCTCTCAATCGACAGTCATGGCATGGATGCCCGCTTCGGCTTGTGCCGCGCGAGCGACGCGCTTACCGGCGGTACCGCTCCGCAAGTCGAATCGATGCTGAAACCCAGCAATTGCAACTGCTTCACGCGTACGGTCAACGCCAGCCGTAGCGTGAGCCGCTCCTATTAAGTTCTTGCCAAAAAGTCAATTGCGAGCCCAGCTACGGCAGCAACGATTTCTTGACAAAATCGCTACATCGTTCTCGGGAGCGAACGCCTTTTCTCGAAGTACTGCCAAGGGCACGTCGGTTTCCGGCAGGACCGGTGCAAAGTGATGCCTGGTTGTTTTATAAGGAAGTATTTCTTTGTTGAACAGAATTGAACGAAAGATGTGGTCGACGGAGAACGGCTCCGCAGTCCACCAGTTCACGACCGTCACCCTGGGATCCCGGTAACTCAGCAATACGCATGGTAAATAGCGTAGTCCCAGAATCTGCGCCGCGCGTATTCTATGGTTGCCATCCATGACGATACCGGTTTCGCGTTCGACCGGGACCGGTGTGGTCCATACATCGGCATGCTCGATGGCGGTTGCGAGAATCTGTACGGCCTCCGGATCGACTTGTTCGGATGGAAGGAAGAAGGTGATCGGCTTGATGGCGATGCGGTAGGATTCGTTATTGAGCACTTGCCTTCCCCTTGAAAAATAGATCGATCGCTTCAGCGATCGTCTCAATTTCTTGCTCGGTGTTGTAGGCATGGACTGACGCACGCACGACTTCGTGCAATCCGCGCGCATGCATGTCCAGCATGGTGGAGCGAAAAGTGGATGTGGTCACATTGATGCGCTGCGGCTGCAAGGCAAGCATCCGCTGTAACTCTTTCGGTTCGCGATCCTTGACAGTAAATGTCACGATACCCGACTTCACCAGACCGCCGTCGCGAATCCTCACTCCGTCGATTTCCGCAAGCCTTGCGCGCAGTCGATCGGCAAGCGCCTGAATGCGCAGCCAAATCGCGTTGACACCTAGTCCCAGTGCGTAGTCGACGGCCGCTCCCATCCCCAGTTTGGCGGCGATGTTGCACTCCCAGTTCTCGAAGCGCCGCGCGTCGTGGCGTATCTCGAACTTGTCTGGCGATTGCAACGTCGCTGCATGCAGATGGAGGAAAGCCGGCTCGAGCTGCTGGCACAAGTCCTTTTCGACATAAAGAAATCCCATGCCACGCGGCCCGCGCAGATACTTGCGGCTGGTGGCCGAGAGCATGTGACAGCCGATCTTCTTGACATCGATCGGCAAGTGGCCGACTCCCTGGCAGGCATCGACCAAGAACCATACACCGGCTGCCCTGGCGATCGGTCCGATCGCGCCGATCGGTTGGATGGGGCCGCCATTCGATGCGATAAATGGCAGTGAAATGAGCTTCACGCGCTTGTCGTTCAACATCTCGCGCAATGCACGCACGGATACCTGTCCCTGCTCGTCGTTTGGAATGATCCTGATCTCAATTCCCCGATTCCGTTGCAGCTGAAGATACGGGATATAGTTGCCGGCATATTCCGTCGTCGAGGTTAGAATGACATCCCCCTTCGCAAGTGGAAGGGAATAGAACACCATATCCCATGCGCGCGTCGCATTCTCGACCACGGCGATCTCGTCCGGATGCGCGTTGAGCATGCGCGCGACCGAACCATAGACTTTTTCCAGGCGGTCGCCTGCCGCATCCGCAGCCTCGTACCCGCCGAGGCGGCCTTCCAACTCGAGGTGGTCAATGACTGTATTCAGCACGACGCGAGGCATCAGGGCGGCCCCCGCATTGTTGAAATGAATGGCCTCATTTACTCCTGGCGTGTCGGCCCGCAGTTGCGCTACGTTGAGCATCCGTTCCTCGATCTGAAATTCAAACAACGCCGTCGACAATCACGTGCCCAACCCCCATCGAGCAGCACTCGATGCGGGCATCGATTCTGTACACTTCGCGCAGCATTCTCTCCGTGATAACCTCGCGGGCTAGGCCGCTCGCCCTTGCAGTGCCGCTCGCGATCACGAGCGTCTGGTCGGAAAATCGCAACGCTTGGTTGAGATCGTGGATGGCGATGAACACAAGCATCCCCTTCTCCCTGGCCAAGCGCCGCATGAAATCGAGCACCTGGATCTGCCGGTGCAAATCGAGCGCACTGGTGGGTTCGTCCATGAGCAGGATTTCCGGTTCGCGCGCAAGTGTCTGCGCGATCGACACCAGTTGACGCTGTCCTCCGCTCAGTTCGCCCAGGTTGCGAAACGCAAGGTCGGCGATACCGAGTGATGCCATGGTGGCATCAATTACCTTCAGATCGTCGTCATGCACCGCCCAGCTTGGCGTCTGCTGCTTGCGTGCCAAAAGGACAGATTCGTAGACCGTCAGTCTCGCATTGGCGTTGATTTCCTGCGGCATGTAGCAGATCCCGTCGAGCCCCTTGCGAGAGCCTTCGAGATGAATGTTACCCGGCCCTTTAAGCAGTCCGGCCAAGCGCTTGAACAATGTCGACTTCCCCGCTGCATTGGGGCCGATGACCGAAACAACCTCCCCGCCGTGGAATGCGGGGGTATTGATTCCGGAAATGACCAAGTGTCGCCCGTAAAGCGCACCGATATTTTCCAGTCGTAGTCTCACCATGCGTTCCTCTTGCTGCCAAGAATGAGCGAAATGAAGAACGGCACACCGATGAGCGACGTTACCACCCCGATCGGGAAGATGGCGCCTGGCATCAGGGTTTTACTCACCACTGAGCTCAGCGAAAGTACAAGCGCTCCAGTCAGCAACGAAGCAGGCAGGAAAAAGCGCTGGTCTTCCCCGATCAGCATGCGGGCAATATGCGGCCCCACGAGACCGACGAAACCGATCGTGCCAACGAAAGCAACCGGAATCGCGGCCAACAGGCTGACCATTACCAGGGTCTGGAACCGAAGGCGCGGCACATCGACCCCGAAACTGGCAGCCTTGTCGTCTCCCAAGCGCAGCGCAGTCAATGCCCAAGCCCGGCGTGCAAAGATCGGCAGCGTGACCGCAATGACGAGACAGGTCACGGCCAGCTTCGGCCATGTGGCCTTGGTCAGGCTACCCATGGTCCAGAACACGACAGCGGCAACTGCCTGTTCAGTCGCAAAGTACTGGACGAGTGCAAGCAGGGCATTGAAGGTAAACACCAGGGCAATCCCCAGCAGCACGACCGTTTCGGCGGTCACGCCACGGCGCATCGAGAGCAGATGGATCAACAAGGCGGACAACATTGCCATCGCAAATGCATTGAGCGGGACGAGGTATTCAGTCGCCACCGGGAAAAGCTTGACCCCGAAAGCGAGTCCCATTGCAGCGCCGAAACTTGCGGCGGCTGAAATGCCCAGCGTGAAAGGACTTGCCAGCGGATTGTTCAGTATCGTTTGCATCTGGGCGCCGGCGAGCGACAGCGCAGCGCCAACGACGATCGCCATCAGGGCGACGGGCATGCGGATCTCCCACATCACGACCCTTACCTGCAAGGAAGTGCTGTCGGGAAGAAACAAGGCGCGCACGACTTCGTCGAGGCTGTACCGTGCTGGTCCGAGCGCCAAGTCGAGCAGGAGGCTCAACAGCAGCAGAACGATGAACGCCGCAATCAGCAGCCGCTTGCGCCTGACGATTGCCCGATAGACGGTGCGCTGCCCGCTTTCCGTCAAACAGACCGCGCTCATTGGTGGGCCTCCATCTTGTTTTTCAAGCTCACGAAGTAACCGGGCCTGTGTTCAAAGGGCAGAAAGCGCTGATGCAGTTCGCGGAAGGTTGCATCCGGGTCGAGGTCGGGGAAGAGCGTCGGATGGAACCATTTTGCAAACTGCTGGATCGCGACGAACTGGTAAGGACTGTTGTAGAACTGGTGCCAGATCGCGTGAAATTCCTGATTCCGGTTCGCCTTGATACCCGCATAAGCCGGCCGCTTTGTGTAGGTTTCGAGTTTTCGCGCCGCTTCCGTCAGGTCTGCACCCGGTCCGACTCCTACCCAGCTTCCGCCCGGCACATACGCTTCCCAGTTGGCGCTGGTGACCACCACCTGGTCGGGATTGACCGCCACGACCTGTTCCGGATTCAACTGACCGAACGTGCCGCGAATGACGTCCTTGGCGATGTTCACGCCGCCGGCCATCTCGACGAACTTGCCGAAGTTTTCATGTCCAAAGCTCAGGCAGCAGTCCTGGGTATATCCGCCAATCCGTTCGATGAATACCTTCGGGCGTGTCGGCTGGCGGGCCTGGATGACGTCGGTGACGCGTTGAATCTGCCTAGCGCGGAAGGCAATGAACTCCTCGGCGCGCTGCTCCTTTCCGAACAGTTTGCCAAACAGCCGCATGGTCGGCTCGGTGTTTTCGATCGGATAGTGGCGGAAATCGATGTAGACCACCGGGATACCCAGTGCGCCGAGCTTCTCGATGGTACGCGCGTCCTGGCTGGCGCGTTCGGCCTCGATGTTCAGGAAAACGACATCGGGCCTTTGCGCAATCGTCTGTTCGATATCGACCGTGCCGTCTTCAAAGCCGCCGAAGGTGGGAATGTCGGCGATCTTTGGAAACTTTTGCAGATACAACGCGTAGGTATCCGGATCGGCCTGGATCAGGTCCTTGCGCCAGCCGACGATGCGTTGGATCGGATTATCCGTATCCAGCGCCGCAACCAGATACAGCTGGCGCCCCTCTCCCAGGATAACGCGTTGTACGGGCACGCGGACCTGCACCTGCCGCCCGAGAAGATCGGTTACCGTGACCGTGCCGGGTGCGGCGTCGGCAACGGCCTCACCTCCCTTTGCCGGATTAAAAAAGAAGAAGAATCCGGCGAGAAGACAGACCGGTACGAGGAGAATGAGGGCTACGGCCCAGCGACGTTGAAATGCCATGATAAAGACTCTTGCGAATGAAAAGGATTACTGCCGCGTCATGCCGGCGGGTTGAATCACAGCGTGTCCCCGTCTCATGGCCAGCGCGGCAACCGCGGCCATGGCGTAGAAAAACGCAACGAAGAAGTAGGTGTATTCCAGCCCGACGGCCTGACTCAGCCAGCCACCCAGCACAATGCCGCCGATCGATGATAATTGCGATGTGCTGTACGCGACGCCGAGGATATAGCCCTGCCGCAGGCTGCCAGCCACCCTGGATATCTGCGACATCAATACCGGCGTGGTCGCTCCCAGCAGGATGCCCCAGGCGAAATGCACGCCGATAAATACGCCGATATTGCGCGTGGCGCCAGCGACCGCCGTCAAGCCTGCGCAAGCGCCGGCGATGCAAGCGATCCAGCGGATCGTCTCGGACAGGGATTTCTTCTCGAAATGCTTCGCCCACATCGCCGCCGACAGAATGAAGCCCAGCGCGAGCAAGCCGTAGCACAAGCCCACCACCCAGTTGCTCACATCAAAGATCGAGCGGACATACAGGGAGAACGGGGTCTGGGTAATCATACGGCTCACGAGCAGTATGCCGATGACGCCAAGCAGGCCAAGAATGGGCGGCGAGCGCCAGGTGAGCAGCGCGCCGGCGTCCGCCGGACCGACGGCCGTTTGCGCGGCTGCTGGTGCTGCCTTCGCTGCCGGTGGTACGTTCGGCAATATCAGCCACGCGGCCAAGGCACACAAGGCGCACAGGGCCGATGCAGCAGCATTGATCCAGAAAAAGGTCGTGTAATCGAGAATCAGGCCGCCGACGACCGCACCGGCGAGTGATCCGACATTGGTCGATACCTGCAGGTAGGCGAACAGGCGGGCCCGGCGCGACGGCGATTCGATGGTGACTCCATAGGCTTGCGCAGGGGCGATGTATCCTGCGCAGGCGCCCTGGACGAAGCGCAGCGCGAGGATCATCCAGATATCGCTCGTGTAGGCCAATGCCAATTGGGTCAGGGACAAGCCGAGCAAGGCCCGGATCATCATCGGCTTGTGCCCGAACCGGTCGCCGATCCTCCCCCAGAATGCGCCGGTCAACACGATGCCGAGCATCGGCCCCACGTAGACTGCAATGCCGGCAAAACCTAACAAGAGCTCAGAGGCGTCGAGCGACTTCAAATGAAGGGGCCAGAAGGGGCCGCTCATTTCCATGGCGCCCATGGAAGTGAGCTGAATCACGAAGAGAACGTGAATCAGACGCGACGCTTGGCTCGGCGCTATGGCGGCGTTCGACATCGGTCAGATCCCGCCGTCCGCCGATACCAGCGGGTTGGGCAGATCATGCTGCAGACGGTAATTGGAGTACTTGAGCAGATGCATTCGCAGTACCGAGCGCGTCGGCCAGGGCTGCTCGAGAAACGCCTCTCGCTCCGTTGCCCATAGCGCCTGGGATACCCGCGGTGCCAGCACGTCGAAGGCACCCGCCGTCTCTTCACGCAGGATTTCCCACAGGCGAGCCGAGCCGAGTTCATACTCGCGCGTCAGCAGCATCGCCAGTTCGTGCAGGTGACAGACGAAGCAGGCATCCAGCACGAAAGTGCGAACCGGTTCGATATCGTCGGTGAAGACGGTAGGGAGAATTCCTGGATGGACATAGGGCTCGAGCCCGTATCCACGCTCGGAAAGCAGAGGCGCATAGGTGCGGCCATCCCCGAAATCCCGTATCAGAAGGCTTCTTGGCGTCCCATCTGCGGCGAACAGCACGGAAGTGTTCTGCTGATGCGCTTCAAGTCCGATTCCGTAGAGCAGATAGATGGCGATCACTGGACGCGTAACTGCTCGCGCATACTGCTTGAACCAGGTTTCCACCACTTCCGGAGCAGGACGAGTCCCATTGCGCTCGATCAGTTCCGTTACGAGCGGCCTGCCGTTCGCAGGCGAACCGGTGAATAACGCAGCGACCGTGACTGGAAGAAGGCCATCGGTCCGCTCGAAGGCATCCCGGCTCGCGCGATACGCGACCGACAAATGGCGCCCGGGCCGGTCTTCCTGCTTCACCGCATGCTTGTAGTGGAATGCCACTTCTTCCGGGAAGATGTCGAGCGCCTTGCCGAGTTCCTTGTCGGCGGCAAGAATGCTTTTGATCACCGTGCTGATGCGCGGCCCCATATGGATCGATTTCGCCTGCAGGCTGCGCTGTTCGCTCGTGAGCCACAACGCAATGGGCAGTTTGATGAACGGGGCGGCTTCAGGCTCCTGCGGCATCATGGTCCGGAACGACATGGTCGGCAGCGTCTCGACGTCCGGGCCATCCAGGATCAAAATGCCCTCAATCTCTGCGGCATACTCCTTCCCCACATAATTTTCGAGGTGCCAGGAATGGATAGGCAGCGGAAGCCAGTCCCGTTCATTCAACCGTTTCGCGTTCAATCCGTCTTTCCAGCTGTTCCACAAGTCGGGAAAGTTGTCGGCGAACCAGTCCTGGTAACTGTGTACGTGGGGCATGCGTTCGATATAGGCCATGTCCGCACGCAAGGACGCGATGCGTACCCGGACCTTCGCATTGAACTCCGGCGACAGCAGGGCCACTTCCTCGGGGCTCAGGTCCGGCTTGGATTTCCAGGTCGGGTAGAACGGGTGGCCTTCGAGCGAACCCCATTGGTCCAGCAGCATCGCGGCGTCCTTGATGGTGGCGTGCTTGTGCAGGTAATCCGCAAGGCCGCCGGCACCGGCGGAATCGATGAGTTTGTTCAGGTCCGCAGCCCACGCATCCCGGTGGATACGGGCAAGCGCATCGTTGGCGATACTGTTCTCGATATCCGCCTTCAGGCCGGCAACGCCTTCTTCGCTGAGGGAAAAATCGAAGCAGGGGCGCAGCAGATCGATCAGTTGATCGGACGTGTCGATGGCAGTGCGCGCACCGCTGGATTCGATGAGGGTGATGGCTCCACGGTTGATGAAGGTATCCGCAGGCGCCGCCCACAGGTCTTCGAAGAAAACGAGCGCGTGCTTGTGCCAGAGTGGAAACCATGCACAGCATCCCTGAGGAGCGAATATGAGCAGGCTCTTGTCGAGGATTTTCTCGGCGAACAGGCAGCGGACGACGCGCCGCAAGGCATTGCGGTGTGCGAATGCCAGCGCGTCATTCTTGCGCTCCACATAGAAAGCGCTGTCGGGTTGCAACAAAATCGGATTGGTTTTCATAGGATAGAGGTGTCAGGCTGGCCAGGTTTCGGGAAAGTAGTCGAGCGCGGACCCGCGCAGACCACCCATGTAGGCGACATTCCAGTTGAATATTTCTTCGATATGCGGGACATTCAGATTCAGCCGCTTCGCCATCTTGACGAGCAGCGCGAGACCGTAGGCCACGTCCTCATGGAATGCGCGGCTTTCCTTGTCGATGACGTAGCCGGCATTGCCGTCCGCAGGCACCAGCGGCGCCTGGATCTCGTCATAGGCCCGGTTGGTTCGCAATACCGACAGCATCGTGCCGTGATCGCGTATCTGGTCTTCGTAGGCCTCGATGATTTCCTGCTTCAACGGCTTCACCGAAGACAGGTCCACGCCCAGGCGCTGCTCGATGGCCTTGCAAAGAAGCTGGCTCTCTTCGTCGCTGCGTTCCAGGAAGTACGCGCCCAATTCGGGGCAATCGGTCCACCAGCAGATGGGCGACGAAAACGTCTTGTTGTGCCACTGGCCGTATGGCCCGACCAGCCCGTATACCACCGAGGGGTGCATGATCGGGTTGCCGGGCGTGAGGGTGATTTCCAAGTAGTGGTTCAGCAGCTCGACGGGAGATTCGTACAGCCGCTGCAAATGTGCCAGGAGGGTTTGGCGCGCCGCTTCGGTCTCGCGCACATGCGTCCCGATGTAAAGCGTGCTCTTTGCCCCGCCCATCTTGACCGACACGCCAGGCGTCAGGTCGTAGGCAGTATGGGGCACGTCCTTCATGCCCCAGATGACGGCATTGGGCCGCTCGGCCAGGGCCTTCTCCGCCAGCCAGTCGAAGCCGCAGAAGCCGGGAATCGCTCCCACATAGACGGGCTTGTGCGACGGCAGGCTGGATGCGATCGACTGCAGCAGGTCCGGCCGCGCCTGCGCCGGCACCGTGATGACGACAACATCCGCGTCCGCCATGATGCCTTCCGGTTCACGCGCGACGGCATCCAGGCGGGCGTCGAGCGTTTTCCCGTCTGGCAGGATTGCCGTGACAAGGCCTTCGTCACGGCAATGCCGGTCAATCACGTCCTGACGGCTCGTGAGCAGGGATACGCGCACGCCGGGAAGCTGCTTGAACAGCACGGCATTCAGGTGCCCGGTTCTGCCCCCGCCGCAAACGACCACGTTCAACGGCTTCATCCTGCAATCCCTTTCCGGAGTCATGCCACGCTCAGACGTGGGACCGCGCGCGGCGCTGGTTCGCTCACGCTTTCCTGGGATAGCCAGGCGTCGAGACTCTCCCAGATACCCGGATCCAGCAGGTTGCGCTCTTTCAGCCAGTCCTCATTGAACACGGTGTGGAGATATTTTTCTCCGCCATCCGCCACCGCGGCCACAACATTGCCGCCAATCAGTCCGCTGTGAATGAATTCCAGCGCCTTGTAGATGACGCCACCCGTCGAACCGCCCCACGAGCAGCCCGGTGTGTTTGGCGACATACCGGGCTGTCTCGAAGGCCTGCGAATCGGTGACCTGCACCCCCATGTCGATGCAACTGTAGTCGAGCACCAGTCCGACGGTATCGCCCTTGGGCGTGCCGGTTCCCGATTGATAATAGGGGCGGCCCGGCTGGCCGAACACGATCGAGCCGTCCGGCTCGACAGCGATTGTCTTGGTGTGGGGATTATGCAGCTTCAGTCCGCGTGCGATCCCTGTCATCGATCCGCCCGTTCCGACGCAACCGACATAGGCATCCACGGGGCCGCCGATCTGCTCGATGACTTCCCGTACAAAATCGAAATATCCGCCGGCATTGGCGATATTGTCCGACTGGTTCATGAACACGGCGCCCGGAATCTGGCTGGCCAGTTCGGCGGCCATGCGCTGGCGTTCGACGACGGCAACTTCGTCCTCCCGATAGTCTCCTGCGACGTAACGGATCTCCGCGCCGAGTGCGCGCATCACGGCGATCTTGTCCTGGGCCGCATGGTGGTCGACCACCGCGATGAAGCGCAGGCCGAATTCGATGGCCGTGATGGCAAGGCCGATCCCGGTATTGCCGGAAGACGACTCGACAATCACGCCACCCGGTTTGAGGCGCCCGGATTTGAGCGCCGCAATGACCATGTTGCGAGCCATCCTGTCCTTGATGCTGCCACCCGGATTGTTTTTCTCGATCTTGAGCAGCAACCTGGAGTTCTTTGCAGGAATCGGAATGCTCAGGATAGGGGTATTGCCGATCAAATCAGTCACTTTGTTCAGAATCATCTCAATTCTCCGTACTATCGTCAGGTGAAATAGTCATCTTTCCAGCTGCGTCGTAAGCGGCGGCAATCCTCCGCGGCATCGGATGACGGTGAAATTCGTTCTCCAGCAAGTCCATCTGGTAACCGGCCGTGTTGGCATACACGAGCAGGTCGCCGGCCTCCGGCATCCTGTCGAAGCCGATCAGCCGATTGGTGATGACGTCGTCGTCGAGGCAGCTGTGCCCCGCGATATAGGCCTGACCTGGCGCTGCACCGTTGTCGCCGGATTTCTCTGTCGCCACGAGTATCGGGTCGACCAGGAATTCGGAGGCGAACCAGGTTTCGCACGCGCTGAAGCTGCTTCCTTCGACGAAAATCACATGGTTTCCCGCTGCCAGCGGCTTCACGCGGGTAACCTTGAATACGGAAATGGCGGCCTGGTCGGCGAGGCTGCGCCCCGGTTCGAGCGCCAGAGTGAGATCCATCGCGTTCAGATATTCGGCGACCGACTGGCCATCCGCGCACGGCGACTTCAGCAGGCGGTCCAGCCATTCGCAGGCGCCGATGCGTCCGCCATAGGGATAGAAGGATTCGGGTACCTTGCCGTTGCGGTAATGCTCCTTGCACGGGTATTGCAGGAACGCCTCGTACTCGTCGCTGTCCACATACCGGATCGGCAGTCCGCCGCCGATGTCGATCATCCGCGGGCCGAGGCCCAAGCCGCGCGCCGCATCGATATAACGGACAAGTTCGCGCAGCGCCTGTGCCCGCGTTTCATGCGCATAGCCGCCGAGATGGAAATGGAATCCCTCGAATGCAAACTGCTTCCTCGCCTCAACGAGGCGATGCAGGCATCGCATGAGATCCTCTCCCCCCATCCCGAACCGGCTCGCGCGGGAGGCGTCGGGACGATACCGGAGAAGAATCCGCGCCCGGCGATCCGGTGCGAGCCTGCGGACGGATTCTTCCAGTTCCGCAAGCTCTTCGGCGGAATCGATCGAAATCAGTGCGCCGTTGGCGATCAGTTCGGCATGGAACGCCGCCGTCTTCGCCGGGCCGGTTGCGCAGAGTCTTGCCGGATTCGCTCCGGCACGCAGCGAATCCCTCATTTCATGGATGCTGGACACGTCCACGCCGATGCCGGATTCCACGGCGGCGCTGACCAGCGCCTGCGACTTGTTGACCTTCGCGCCGTAGAAGATCTCGAATCGCACCTGATGCGCGCGCAATACGGAACGAAACGCTTCCACGTTTTGCTTCAGGATATGCGGCCAGACAATGTTGAGCGGCGATCCATATCGGTCGGCCAAGGCCAGCAGCGTCTCCGGCGAGGAATGGACAAGGTCGGCGATCGACCGGTCGAGTATGGGCTTGAGCGACATCGGCTCCCGGATCTGTATCCGTCCCATGCCTGTTTCGGTCAATGGCTTGTCGCTTCGCATAGGCCGCCTCCCTTTTCCAGTATTGCGATTGCAGGTGGGATCAGAAATCCACCGAGGCGGACAACAGCACGGTACGCGGCGCCCCCTGCACGAAGCCGCCCCACGATGCCACGCCCGACAGTAGTCGCGGTCAAATGCATTGAGGAGATTGGCCCGGAAGGTCGTGGATTTGCCGGCGACCTTGGTGGCATAACGCGCGCCAAGATCAACCTTGGTCCACGCGGGAAGGCGTGCCGTGTTCGCCTGGTTGACGTATTGCTTCCCGGTGTATGCAATGCCGCCGGTCAAGGTGAGTCCGGTTACCCAAGGCGTGTCCCATTCGGCGCCAACGTTGGCTTGCACCGACGGCACGCCGATCGGTGTCTTGCCGAGCGTGGCGGCGCTGTTGGTCTTCGTCAGTTCCGCATCGATCAGCGTCACGCCGCCAAGCAGCCTGACGCCGCGGGCTGCCTCACCCAGCACGTTGATCTCCAGGCCGCGGTTGCGCTGCTCGCCATCGACGCCGAAGACGTTGCCGGTCATCTGTCCGCTGGGCTTGGCGATCTGGAAGAGGCTCACCGTGGTCATCACGCGGCCATGATCGAACTTGACGCCGATCTCGTGCTGCTTGGCCTTGTACGGCGCGAAGACCTCGCCCGCATTGGCCGCCGTCGACGGGGCGGTATCGCCCTTGCTCAGCCCTTCGATGTAGTTGGTGTAGAGCGAGACGTTCTGCCAGGGTTTGAAGACCAGGCCGACCAGGGGGGTGACGGCGCTCTTGTCGTAGGAAGAAGTGACCGCGCCGGTGGTCGGATTGAAATTGTCCGACTCGACCTGCTGGTGACGCGCTCCGAGGAAAGCAGCACGCGATCGTTCAGCATGGACAAGGTATCGGCGAGCGCAACACCGGAAAGCTTCGTTTCCGAGATTTTCGATACCAGAGCCGGCGCCGCGACAGCCTGGCTGGGATATGCCGCCGCGAGCACGCTTGAGGTTACCGCTGTGCCGTTTCTGGAGACCCGATTCAGCGATCGCGATAAGTGCTTGCCTGCAGCGTGACGGTATGGCGTACCGCCCCGGTATCGAAGCGGGTACGCAGGCCGGCGTCGGCGGTCGACCGTTCGATGTCGAAGATGAAGTGAGCGGGGGTCGTGCGTACATCGCCGGCCGCATTCAGAATCTGCGGGCCTCCGAAAATGGGTTAACGTCGGTCTGACTGCCGCCGGCGTTGGCGAACAGCGTCAGCTTGTCGTTCACGTCATATTCGGCGCGCAGCAAGACCGACTGGTCATCGATCTTCGCCCATTCCCATGCCTGGGAGACATTGCGGCGGCCGTCCGGCGCGTCGGGCACGGCGACTCCCGCCGCAATGGTAAACGGGCGCGAGGGAGCATCGAAGCGCTCCCGCTGATCGATCACATCGAGCGATGCCCGCAGCCGTTCGCCCTGGTAGTCGAGCGCCACGGCGCCGACGGTCGCTTTCCGGGACTGGTTGTCCACCGGCGTGTCGCCCTGGTGATGACTGCCGTTGAATCGCACGCCGAACTGGCGATCCGCGCCGAAGCGCCGGCTCACATCGAGATGGCCGCCACCCTGGGAGCTCGATGCATAATCGGCCGTGAACCGCGTGAGGTCGGTATTCAACGCGCGCTTGGGAACAATGTTGATGACGCCGCCGATGCCGCTGTTCGGGGACATGCCGTACAGCAGTGCCGCGGGCCCCTTGATCACCTCGACGCGCTCGACATAATCGGACAGCACGCGGAAATTGGGCGCCACGCCGTATTGCCCGTCAAACGCGATTTCGCCCAGGTTGCCTTCGCCAATCGGAAATCCGCGAATGAAGAAGGCGTCAAGGATGCCGCCTGTCTGGCCGGTCGCGCGCACTGACGCATCCTTGGCCACAACATCCGCCACAGTGGCGGCCTGCTGGTCCTGGATCATCTGTGAGGTATAGCTGCTGATGCTGAACGGCGCCTTCATGGCGTCCGCGTTACCGAGCAGC
>NZ_JBYTAZ010000003.1:0-64432 GCF_058788695.1 Noviherbaspirillum sp. FW303-A3 | reverse complement strand
CCGTTTTTCCGGAACTTGTTTTGCTTAGGGAAACTTAATTTCAAATGCAAATTGCTCATTTTTGAGCGAGTCCATCTGTATGGTATCTGTGACAGCACTTTTGGCGAATTGTCCGAAATGACGGTGCCAATAAAATCAAGGACTTACGGAGCCAAGAATTGCAAGTTCCAATTGTCGGAACCACCTGGGCCGCCCAAGAAAAGTGCACATGAAAGCGGAACGATCAAGGGGCAGTTCTCAACAATCGCTTCCGGAGAAGCGTCTCGAAGTCTTGTCGGGTCGAGCAAAAGATATGCACATAGACGGTCTGCTTCTCGTCGTCGATTTGATAAATGATTTTGTTAAGGTCTTCGACAATCATCTGGCGGAAGTGCTCAAATCCCGTGTCCTCAAGCTCGGGTACGGGCCTGCCCAATCGCGAGTTCTCTTTTAGCAATTCGACAGACCGCTTTATTGCAGCGTACTTCTCGCGCGCTACCTGCGCACCGAAATTGGGAACCAGGTAATTCGTGACGAGATCGTGCAATTCGGATTGGGCGCTCCTCAGCAGGACAACACGATAGGTCATCCAGCCAATTCCTTGTCCATCTGAGCAAAGAAGTCGTCGGCCTCCTTGAATTCTCCGCGTTCAATGTCTTTCTGGCCCAACGCCAGTAGTTTTAGCAATGCCAACGTCTGCTGTGTCTGTTCGAAGCTCTTGATATCCTGGACAACAAACGTCGCCTCGCCATTTTGCGTAATTATCATGGGTTCACGGCTCTCCGTGATTTCCTTGACCACGGTCGCAGTCTTTTCTTTCAGATAACTAATGGGTTTGATATGGGAGGAGAATTGCATGAGAGCTCCGGACAATTGAGGCAGCATGTCTAAATATAGACTGAATTTAGTCGCCGCACAAGCGTCCACAGGTTTCTTCGAATAGAGCGATCTCGCCCTTACACGCTGTGTCGACCCGGTTGTCACCTGCAAACTTTTTTGACATTACGCTCATAATGTCCCGTTTTTCCGGAACTTGTTTTGCTTAGGGAAACTTAATTTCAAATGCAAATTGCTCATTTTTGAGCGAGTCCATCTGTATGGAATCTGTGACAGCACTTTTGGCGAATTGTCCGAAATGACGGTGCCAATAAAATCAAGGACTTACGGAGCCAAGAATTGCAAGTTCCAATTGTCGGAACCACCCTTCGTCGGTTTGCATAAATCTGTTCAAACTATTTGCAACGGAAGGAAGGCAGACAATAACGAAAAATTGTCAAAAGGGCGATTAATGCTCGTGCGGAAGGAACTCGGCTCCTTCCGCGATCGGCATGCTTTTTATTTCCCCTGCATCGGATACGGCGCCACCCCTTCCTCGAACGGCGTTCCCAGGGTATTCAGGTACCACGACACCAGGTTGTACTGTCCCACGGTGACCACTACGTCCATCAACTGCGCTTCGTCATAGCGCGTCTTCAGCTGGTTCCACACCTCGTCGTCGATCATCGAGCGGCCATGAAGTTGGTCAGCGGCGCGCATCAGTGCTGCCTCGAAGGGTGTCCAGCCCGGCGCATCGGGGCCCGCGGTGATGCGGGTGATGTCGGCATCGCTCAGGCCGGCGGCCCTGCCCACGCGCACGTGCTGCGTGAATTCATACTGCGACTGGTTCAGCCAGCCAATGCGCAGGATCAGGATTTCGCGGTCGCGCGGCGGCAGGGTGGAGGTGCGCAGGACGTAGCGCGCGAAGGGCATCCAGGTTTCCGCCAGCGCCGGATTGCGGGCAAATGTCTTTACGATGTTGAGGCGGACATAGGCCGGGTCTTGCGCGTCGAGGAATTTCTTCTGCTCGGGCGTGGCGCCGGCTTGCGAGACGGGGGCGATGCGCGGCTGGGTCAGGGGCATGGGCATGGGTTTTGTCGCGGGAGAGAGGGATGAACAGGCGGAGAGCAATTGCGCGGCGGCGAGAAGCGCAGCTGCTCGGGTGACGGAAATGCGTGGCATGGTGAACTCCGTGGTGATGAAAAAATAATCAGGTCGGCTCGTGCTGCGCGAGCGCGTTCTTCCAGGCGGCCTGCGCGCGCGGGAAGCTGGCCAATAGCAGCAGTGCGCCGACGCCTGTCGCGGTCGTCGAAAAAATCCAGGTGGCGGCGGATGCCGGGCTGAAGGTCGCGCCGAACAGGACGAGCGTGTTGGCCGTGGCATGGTCTGACCAGCGGTAGATTGCTTCCACCGCGGCGACGATGCCGGCGAGCATGGTCAGCCCGGCGGCACATGCCAGTCCGTAGGAAGGCAGCAGGCGCAGCAATAGCGGCATGCGCCACACCGGCCGGTGCATGGTAACCAGGCTCGACAACCCTTCCGGCACGCAATAGATCACGACCAGGAACAGCAGGCCGAAGTAGAACGGCCACGCCTGCGTGTAGGCGCCGACCGCGGTCTGCAGGAAGGTCACGAGGATCGCGCCGAACACCGGCCCGAAGAAGCTGCCGGCGCCGCCGATCACGGTCATCAGCATCATCATCCCGGACGCATGCAAGCCCATGCTGTCGACGGTGACGATTTCGTAGTTGATGGCGGACAGCGCGCCCGCGACGCCGGCGAAGAAGCTCGAGATCAGCTGCACCTGGAAGCGCACGAGGTGCGCGTTGTAGCCGATGAAGCGCAGCCGTTCGGCGTTGTCGCGCAGGGCGTTCGCAATCTGCCCGAGCGGCGTGCGCGTGAAGGCGTACATGGCCGCCATCGACGCCAGCATCCAGGCCGCGATCAGGTAGTACACCTGCGCCTGCGTGCCATATTCGATGCCCCAGTCCAGGCCGCCGCGCGTGCGGTTGGCGGAGATGCCGAGTTCGCCGCCGAACAGTCCGGGCATCATGTACGCGCAGGTGCTGACCAGCTCGCTCAGGCCCAGCGTGATCATCGCGAAGGGCGTGCCCGCGCGGCGCGTGCTCAGGTAGCCGAACAGCACGCCGAATACGAGGCCGGCAAGCCCGCCGACCAGCGGCAGCATGCCGACCGGGAACGGGAAGCCGGCATTGATCGCGGCCAGCATATGGATCGCGCAATACGCGCCCAGTCCGCTGTAGACAGCATGTCCGAAGGACAGCACGCCGGCCTGTCCGTAGAGCATGTTGTAGGACAGCGCGAGGATGATCGCGATGCCCATCGAAGACAGCATCGACAGCGTGAAGTCCTGCGGGAAGAAGACCGGCAGGGACAGTGCGACGGCGCCGAACAACGCAATCGCGTGCGGGGCGCCGAAGCGGAAAGAGGGCAAGGCGGCCATCATTCTTCCTCCCGGTTGCCCATCAGTCCCTGCGGGCGCAAGGCCAGCATCGTGACCAGCAGGAAGTACGGCAGGATGGGCGCGAGCTGAGAAAGCTTCACGGCGGCAAGCTGCGCGATGAGCGTACCGGGCGCGGGCTGCAGGCCGACACTGTCGAACACCGCACGCAGCGACATGTCGGAGGCCGCGGAAAAGGTCTGCAGCACGCCGATCAGCAGCGAGCCGATGAACGCGCCGTATAGCGAACCCATGCCGCCGACTACCACGATCACGAACACGATACTGCCTACCGCCGCCGCCATGCCAGGTTCGGTGATGAACGCATTGCCGCCGATTACGCCCGCCAGTCCCGCCAGCGCAGATCCGCCGCCGAACACCAGCATGAAGGTGCGCGGCACATTGTGGCCGAGCGCTTCCACCATCCCGGGATGGGTGAGCGAGGCCTGAATCACGAGACCGATGCGCGAGCGCGTCAGGCCGAGGTAGATGGCTGCCAGCATGACCAGCGAGACCAGCATCATGAACGCGCGGTAGGCCGAATATTCGTACTGGAACAGCGAGAACAGTGTGCGGTCGAGTTCGGCGGGAATGCGGTATTCGACCGGCGCGCGCCCCCAGACCAGGTGCACGATCTCCTCGATCATGAAGGCGAGGCCGAAGGTGAACAGCAGCTCGGCCACATGGCCGTAGCGATGCATGCGGCGCAGGCCGTAGCGTTCCACCAGCGCACCGATGACGCCGACTACCAGCGGCGCAATCGCCAGCGCCGGCCAGAAACCGGTCCAGCGGCTGATCTGGTAGCCAAAGTAGGCACCCAGCATGTAGAAGCTGGTGTGCGCGAAGTTGAGCACACCCATCATGCCGAGGATGAGGGTGAGGCCGCTGCTTAACATGAACAGCAGCAGGCCATAGGAGAGGCCGTTGAGGAGAGAGATGAGGATGTGGTCCATGATGGTTTTCGGGTGGAGAAACTCAGGTATGTAAGTCTCTGTATTCCCTCCCCTTGAAGGGGAAGGAGTGGTTCTTTCCCTTGTTCGCGGCGGTCTACTTCTCCGGCCGCGCCATCCTGCAATTCACCGGCAACGCCGTCGTCATCGCATCCATCCGCACATTGTTCTTGAACCCGAAGCCGCTCCCGTCCAAGTCGCGCGCCACTCCGGGCGCCCCCTTCTTCTCCAGCGTTGCCACGAACAACGGCAGCGAAATCTGGTGGTCATCCCTGCGCATCGCGACCTCGCCGGTCTCGGCCACGTGCTTCATGCCTTCCAGCGCCAGTGCGACCTGCATCGGGTCGGTCGACTTCGTCTTCTCGAATGCCTGCGCCAGCATCTCGACCGCCAGCTTGCCGGGGTAGCTGACGAACTCGTCCTTCGGGTCCGGATACTTGCGCTTGAAGCCGTTGTAGAAGCGCTCCATCGCCTCCGACTGCATGGCGTTGTTGTGCCATTCGGTGATCAGCTTGACCTTGCCGACGCCAGCCTCGCCGATGGCGCCGGGCGCGCCGAGTCCGTTCGCGTAGAAGGTGTAGATATTCGCCTGCAGCCCGATCTCGCGCCCGGCGCGGATGAGCAGGGTGAGGTCGTTGCCGTAGCTGGCGGCGATGACGGTGTCGGCGTTCGAGGCCTTGATCTTGCCGGCGTAGGGCGTGAAGTCTTTGACGCGTCCCATCGGGTGGAACTCGGTGCCGACGATCTCGATGTCCGGGCGCTTCTTTTTCAGCAGGGCGAGCGTGAGTTCGATCGCGTCGTGCGCGGTGGGGAAATCCTGCGCGATCAGGAAGAGCTTCTTGATCGAGCGGTTCGCGGCGAGCTCATTGACCAGCGCTTCGGTCTTCATGTCGCTGTTGGCTGCGAAGCGGAAGAACCAGAAGCTGCACTTGCTGGTGGTGAAGCTGGTGTCGACCGAGCCGTAGTTGAGGTAGAGCATGCGGTTGTCGGGCGTGCGCTCGTTTTGCCGGTTCACGCTTTCCAGCAGCGCGCTGCCGACGGAGGAACTGACCGCGTGCAGCATGAAATGGATCTTCGCGTCGGAGGCCTGCTTGAGCGCGATGATCGCTTCCTTCGGCGACAGCTTGGTGTCGAAGGGCACGACTTCCAGCTTCTTCCCGCCCAGGACGCCGCCCTTCGCATTGATCTGCTCGACGGTGTACTGGATGTTCTTGAGCGTGGTTTCCCCGACATTGGCCATGGGACCGCTCAATGCATCGATGAATGCGATCTTGATGGTGTCAGCGTGCGCGGACGCGGACAGGCATAGGCACGCGGTCAGGGCCAGAGTTAGGGCGGTCGTCGCCAGGGTTTTCTTCATGTCTCTTCCTTCTCGATGGGATTGGTGCGGCGCGCCTTCTGCGAGGCGTCGCCGGGGTGTTCATGCCTGCATCAGCACCACGCTGGAGGTGAGTCCGCCGTCGACGATCAGGTCCAGCGAATTCACATAGGACGATTCGGCCGACAGCAGGAACAGCGCTGGATACGCGACTTCCCAACCCGTTCCCTGGCGGCCGAAGGGCAGCGGGCGGGTGGCGCGGCTGGGCCGCTTGGCGCTGGCGTCGCGGCCCATCGGCGTGTCCATCAGGCCGGGCGACAGCACGTTGGCGCGAATGCCGCGCGGCTGGCCGTCAAGCGCGACGGCGCGGCACAGGGCGACCAGCGCGGCCTTCGATGCCTCGTAGGCGGGCTGCCGGCTCATCGGCGAGCGCGATGCGACCGAGGAAATGAAGACGATCGAACTGCCGGTCGACAGGACGGGCAGCGCGTGCTTGGCGGTCAGCATGTGGCCGCGCAGGTTGACATCCATGACCGCGTCCCAGCTCTGCTCGGTCTCGTCGGCGAGCGACCGGCCGTTGCCGATGCCAACATTGAGTACCAGGCCGTCCAGCTCGCCGAGATGCTTTGCCGCCGTGCGCACCATGGCAGCGACGCTCGCTTCCGAGGAGACATCGCTTTCGATGGCATGCGCTTCTCCACCCCGGTCGCGGATGATGCCGGCTGTTTCCTCGGCGGACTCCAGGACCATGTCCGCGCAGGCAACGGCCGCGCCTTCACGCGCAAACAGCACGCTCATCGCGCGGCCGTTGCCGTAGATGCCGGGGTCGTTCGACGGTCTCTGCCCCGCCCCGACGACCAGGATCTTCCTGCCGGCCAGCCGGCCCCTTGATGGCTCCAGGCCGAGTGCGGGGGCGAACAGCTGGCTTTCCGCCTTCAGTTTTTCCGTAGCGTTGTGCATGTCGATGTCTCCTAATGAACCGGTTGTTCTTCGATGTCGACACCGGTGTTTTCCAGGAAGCGGCTGACCAGCATGTAAAAGCCGATGGTGAGCAGGAGCTCGGAGAGCATGCGCAGCGACAACTTCTCCGCAACCGCATTGAACAGCTCGTCCGGCGCTTTCACTTCCTTGACGACCGCGTCGGTGAAGCGCATCAGCAGCCGTTCGAAGTCGTCCATGACGGTATCGGGCGCGAGCATCAGCGCGGCCTCGATCTTGGCTTGGGTGACGCCGGCCGATTGCGCCACACGGCGGTGCTGGAAGATTTCGTAGCTGGCTTTGCTCAGTGCACCGACGCGCAGGATGACCAGCTCGCGCAGTTGCGGGTCAAGCGCCGAGTTGGTCAGGATCGCGCGCCCCATTTGCAGGAAGCCGGGTGCAACGGTTACCGCATGCGGCAGCATGCGGTAGAGGTTGAGCGGCGGGCGCGTCCTGATCAGTTCAACCAGATCCGGCGGCAGGCCGGTCATGTCGTGGTAAGGGATTCTTGCCATCTTGTCTCCTTTGGTGGGGCGCGTGCAGGCGCCTGGGTTTTGGTTCTTCTCGCTGAGGCGGTCTTGCGGGTATTGATTCATGGTGTTTCATGAGAAGGCCGCGCCGTTCTTGCGTTTTGCGGAGTATATATAAAAACGTTTTCATAAACAACGCAATTTTTCACCAAGCTGATTTTGAGCAAACACGCCTTCTGGTGCGCTCTTTCAGAGAGGATTCAGACGAGGATGGCGATATGAGGTGGCGGCTGAATGTGAAAACAAGTCATGAAACGTTTCATGAAACGTGTTCGCCGGGTACAATGGCACCTGTGATCAGGAAACAGCCAGCCCTCCGCCATGACAGAAAAGGAATCCATGAACAAGAAAGCCTCGGTACGCGACGTCGCCAGGGAAGCCGGCGTGTCGATCGGGAGCGTGTCCCGCGTGCTGAATGGCGGCACCTATGTGAGCCCGGAACTTGAAACCAAAGTGCGCGCCGCGGTCGAAAAACTGGGTTATCGGCCGGATGCCAACGCACGCAACCTGCGCACCGGATCGAGCAAGACCATCGGCTGCCTGATCCCCGAGCTCGCCAACCCGCTCTACGCCGCCTATGTGTCCGCAATTGAGGCGCGGCTGCAGGAAAGCGGCTACATGCTGTTGTTAGGCAATACACGCGGCAGCGTGGCGCGCGAGCAGGAGCTGATGCGTCTGTTTGCCAGCCGCGGCATGGACGGCATCATCGCCACGCCGCTCAATGAAGCGCCGGGTCCCGCCACCGACATTTTCGCGCAATGCCAGTTGCCGCTCGTGATCCTGGATCGCGACCTCTCGATCGATTGCGACGTGATTGCCGTTGACCATCGCTCGGGCGTGCGCCAGGCGATCGAATACCTGTTCTCGCTCGGCCATGAGCGCATTGCGTTGTTCACGCCCGGTGCGCTGATCCGCCCCGGCAAGGAACGAATCGCCGGCTACCATGAAGCCTATGCCGCAGCCGGCCGCACCGCCGACCCGCGTCTGGTCAAGGAAATCAATCCGCGCCTGCTTTCATCCTATGACGACATGAAGGCGCTGCTGGCGTCGGACAAGCCGCCGACGGCCGTCATCGGCCTCGGCACGCGCATCCTGTCGGCGGCCTTGCGTGCTGCATACGAGGCTGGCCTGTCGATTCCGCACGACCTGTCCGTGATCGCCATCGGTACACCGGAGACGCTGGAATTTGCCCATCCGCAAATGACGATGCTGCGCTTCGACCTCGAAGAGCATGGCCGGATTGCGGCAGAAATGATCCTGGACCGCATCCGGCTTGGCGATGCGGCGCCATGCCGGCGGATCACCAAGCCGACGGAGCTGGTGATCGCGGCTTCCTGCGCGTCGCCGAAGGTCGTGTGATCGCGCCTGTCAGTGGACGGGCTGGCTGCTTTGGTCCCGAACCTCTCGTGGTGGCCGAACTCCAACGAGAGACATGCGTGCCGGAATGCTTCCAGTGCGCGGCGGCGTTGAAGCGGTCAAGCTGCTCCCCACGGAATCGGCGTGCCTGGAAATGGCGGATGTCGCGCCGCTCGCGCGGTACACTCCGTTGATTTCCGCGTTGGGATAGCGATGCAGATTATCAGTCATCTTCAGCTCACACCCAGAAACAGGTCGGCGATCGCGGCGGGATTCGACGGGAAGTACGCATGGAAGTATGAAGCGGTCAGCGATCCGATGCGATACACCGGCTCTCCCGCTTCGCCGGACACTTGCTTGACGGTACGCATAGCGGGTGCAACGCCGCCTTCCAGCCGCGAATAATGGAATGCGTGTCCCCGCAATTCTCCCTGCGCGGTGTGCAATGCCTGCTGTCCGATGGCGGCAAGGCGGGTCTGCATCATCACCCTGCCCGGCAGGATACCGGCCATCGGCCACGTTGCTCCCGTGCTGCCGGTGATCGATTCGGCGAGCGCCATCATGCCGCCGCATTCCGCGACGACAGGCACGTGCGCCTGGTGCGCGGCGCGGATCGATTGCTGCCAGCGCGCTGCATTGGACAATGCCTGCCCGTGCAATTCGGGATAGCCGCCCGGCAGGTAGACCGCATCGCTACCCTCTGGCAGTGATTCGTCCGCGAGCGGCGAGAAAAACCGGAGTTCCGCCCCGAGTTCGCGCAGGCATGCGAGATTGCCCGGATACAGGAAGGCAAAGGCGGCATCGCGTGCCACGGCGATGGTCTTGCCTTGCAGCGAACGCGCCGGGCGGAAAGCTTCGCCGGCATCGACAAAGTTGATCGGCTGCATTGTCTTCCACGCATCCTCATCGAGCGCAAGTTCCTGCGCCAGCCTGTCGAGGATGGCATCGAAGGCCGCCACCTCTTCCGGCAGCACCAGGCCGAGATGCCGTTCCGGCAGCGACTCTTCCTGGCGCGCGAGCGTGCCGAGCAGCGGAATGCCGCGCATTGCCTCGCGGATCATCTGTGCATGGCGAGGCGTGCCGACGCGATTGGCGATAACACCGGCGACGTCGACCGGGCCGTATTGCTGCAGGCCGAGCACGAGCGCCCCCGCGGTTTGCGCCATCGCGCCCGCATCAAGGACGACCATGACCGGAATGCCGAACGCACGCGCGAGGTCGGCCGAGGACGGCGTGCCATCGTACAGACCCATCACACCTTCGACAAGGATGACATCCGCTTCCGCCGCCGCCTGCGCGAGCAGCGCACGGCAGCGTTCCAGCCCGACCATCCACAAGTCGAGGTTTTCGACAGGAGCGCCGCTGGCGCGCTGCAGGATCAGCGGATCGAGGAAATCAGGACCGCTCTTGAACACCCGCACCCGCTGTCCCTGCTGCGTCAGCTTGCGCGCAAGCGCGGCAGTGACCGAGGTCTTGCCCTGTCCGGAAGAAATGGCGGCCATCATCACGGCGCGCGCGGTGTATCGGGATGTCATTGCTGTGGCTCCATGAAAGGCTGTGCTGCGATGCCAGCGAGGATGCCGGTGCAGCGCCGGTCTGGGGATGCGGGAGTGTAACCGAAGAAGGAAAACGGAGAAGGCAAAAAATCCGGCGGCCTAAGCCGCCGGAAAACACCCCATAACCCGATGCGGATCGGAGTGGAGACAGGCGTTGTGCAGGCTCAGATAGCCATGAACACCGACTTCGATTCAAGGTAGGCATCGAGTGATGCGCGCCCCATTTCCCGGCCGAAGCCGGACTGCTTGAAGCCGCCGAAGGGCACCGACGAATCGAGCATGCTGTGGCAATTCACCCAGATCGTGCCGGCCTTGATCTTCGGGATCAGGCGCTGCACGCGCGACAGGTTGTTGGACCAGATGCTGGCGCCCAGCCCGTAGGGCGTGTCGTTAACCCAGCCGGCCACCTCGTCGAGATCGTCATAGGGCATCGCCACCAGCACCGGCCCGAAAATTTCTTCCTGCACGATGCGCATGTCCTGGCGGTCGCCGGCGAACACCGTCGGCTTGACGAAGTACCCCTTCTCCCCTGCCCTGCCGCCGCCGGTGACCAGCGTCGCGCCTTCGCTGCGGCCGATGTCGATATAGCCGCAGACGCGATCCATCTGCTCGCGCGATACCAGCGGCCCCATCTGTGCATTCGGATCGAGTCCGTGGCCGAGCGGCATCGCAGCGGCGATCTGGGCGACGTCGGCCACCACCCTGTCGAACATCTTGCGCTGCACGTAGAGCCGCGAACCGGCGCAGCAGACTTGCCCGTGATTGAAAAAGATTGCGTTGGCCGCGCCGGCGGCCGCAGCCGCCGGGTCGCAATCGTCAAGCACCACGACCGGTGATTTCCCGCCGAGTTCGAGCGTCACGCGCGTCATGTTTTCCATCGCGGTCTTGCCGATCAGCTTGCCGACTTCGGTCGACCCGGTGAAGCTGATCTTGTGCACCAGCGGGTGCTGCGTGAGCGGCGCCCCCGCATTCGGGCCGTCGCCGGTGACGATGTTGACTACGCCCTGCGGGAAGCCTGCGTCGAGGATGAGTTCGCCGAGGAACAGCGCCGACAGCGGCGTCTGTTCCGCCGGCTTGAGCACCACTGTGCAGCCGGTCGCCAGCGCCGGTCCGAGCTTCCATGCGGCGACCAGCAGCGGGAAGTTCCATGGCACGATGGCCGCGACCACGCCTACCGGTTCGCGCCGCGTATAGGCGAAGAATTCGCCCTGCATCGCATACGGCACCGACACATCGATCGTCGAACCTTCGATCTTGGTCGCCCAGCCGGCCATGTAGCGCAGGAAATCGATAGTCAGCGCGACGTCCACCGCCAGCGCCATCTGCACCGACTTGCCGTTGTCGATCGATTCGATCTCGGCCATTGTCTGCGCATTCTCTTCGATCAGGTCCGCCAGGCGCAGCAGCAGGCGCTGGCGCTCCGACGGACGCATCTTGCCCCATGGGCCGGTGTCAAATGCGCGGCGCGCGGCCTTTACCGCGCGGTCGATGTCGCTGGCGGTGCCGGCCGGCACTTCGGCAACGCGCTGCTCGGTGGCGGGATTGAGGACCTCCAGCCATTTGCCGTCGCGGCTTTCCGTCCACTCGCCGTCAATCAGCATGTTGTGGCGCGGCGTGTCGAGGAAGCGCGCGGTCTTCAATGTGACGATAGAGCGAAAATCGGGCATATCCATGCTTGTCTCCTGAAAAAATTGTGATGCGATGTTCAACCGCCACGGGCGGTCATGATGTAAGCCCAGATCGCATCCAGGTCTCCTTCCTTCAGCGTTGCCTTCCATGGCGGCATGTTGCCCTTGCCGTTCATGACCGACTCGCTGAAGCGCGGATATTCGTCCGGCTGCAATCGACGCAGGTCAAAGGACACGGTACCGGGATTGACGAGGTTCGGGCCGTGGCAGTGCTGGCAGAACTGGCGGTATACGCGCGCGCCGCGCGCCGGGTCGCCGTCCTGAGGCGATGCGGATGCGGGGAGCGCTGCCAGCAGCACGGCGGGCAGGACTGCCGCGTACGGACGGAGAAGAGAAGAAGAACTGGTACGGATCATGGCTATTCCAGAGTGAGAGGTACTAAGTACTTCAGCAAAACAAACTGTGTGTTCCCTCCCCCTTGCAGGGGGAAGGAGCCGACCAGCGTTACTTATCCATCAAGGCAAAGGTCCACACCGAACCGCCTGCGGGGATGTTCTTCAGCCGGTCGTCGCCGCTGAACAGCGTATAGACGCCGCCGATGCCGCTGGTGACCGTCACGTACTGCTTGCCGTTGCGCTCCCAGGTGATCGGCATGCTGACGATTCCCGAGCCGGTCTGGAACTGCCAGAGCTTCTTGCCGGTCATGCTGTCGTACGCAAGGAACTCGCCGGTCATCGCGCCGGTGAACACCAGGCCGCCGGCGGTCGTCAGCACGCCCGCAAAATTCGGGATCGCCGACGGTACCTGCCAGCGCGTCTTCCCGCTGAGCGGATCGATCGCCTTCAGGTAGCCGCGGTTGCCGTTCTCCGGCCACGACAGCGAGGTGAATTCCATACCGAGGTAGAACGCGCCCTTGTTGTATTCGGGATCTACCGTCTTGTACGGGAAGCCGATGTTGAGCGTGTTTGCATAGACCACTCCCCGCGAGGGGTCGTACGACATCGGCGACCAGTTCTTGCCGCCGAGCGCCGACGGCCAGACATCGATGGCCTTGTCCATGGTCAGCGAAGCGCGGATCTTCTTCGTGTCCTCGGTATCGATCGGCCGGCCGGTCTTAATGTCGATACCCTTGGCCCAGGTGATCTTGTCGACGAAGGGATTGGCCTTGAGCAGCTTGCCGCTGGTGCGGTCCAACACGTAGAAGAAGCCGTTGCGGTTGGCCTGCATGATGACCTTGCGCTTGGCACCGTCGACATCCATGTCGGCGATCACCAGTTCGTTGGTGCCGTCATAGTCGAAGGGGTCGTTCGGCGAAAACTGGTAATGCCAGGCGATCTCACCGGTCTTCGGCCGCACCGCGATCACCGAGCCGATATAGAGGTTATCCCCCTTCCTGAAGGCGGCATTCCACGGGCCGGCATTGCCGACACCCCAGTACACGAGGTCCAGTGCCGGATCGTAGGTACCGGTCAGCCAGGTCGGTCCGCCGCCGCGCTTGTACGTCTCGCCCGGCCAGGTGTCGCCGCCCGCTTCGTCCGGCGCTGCCGTGGTGTGGCGGCGCCACAGTTCCTTGCCGGTCGCCGGATCGAAGCCGGCGATGAAGCCGCGCGTGCCGTATTCACCGCCCGAGATGCCGCTGATGAGCACGCCGTTGGCGACCAGCGGCGCGCCGGTGATGGCATAGCCTTCCTTGTAGTCCTGCAGCTTCGTGCGCCACACCTCCTTGCCGGACTGCATGTCGAGCGCCACCAGGTGCGCATCCAGCGTGCCGCGATACAGCCTGCCCTGGTGCGCGGCGAGGCCGCGGTTGAGGATGCCGCAGCAGACCACGCCGAACACATCCTGCGGGTAGCTCAGCGATGTTTTCCAGAGCTGGCGGCCGGTCAGCGCATCCACCGCCAGCGTCGCGTCGGCGGTGGGCAGGTACATGATGCCGTCGATCACCAGCGGCTGCTGCGACTGCGTATGGTTGCTGGCGAGGCTCAGGTTCCATACCGGCACCAGGTTCTTCACATTGCCGGTATTGACCTGCTTGAGCGCGCTGTGGCGCTGCTGGCCCTGATCGAGGCCGTATACCGTGACGTCGCCGCTGGCGCCATGCGCGAACGGGACGGCGAGCTGCAGCGACAACGCTGCAGCGGACATCATTTTTTTCATATCTTCTCCTTGCTGAATGGTTCCACAGGGTGGGTAGAGCAAAGCGAAACCCACCAGTAGACGTATCTCGAGCGCCCGGTGGGTTTCGCTACGCTCTACCCACCCTACCGTTCTTTAAAACACCTGCAGCAGGCGCAGGTTCAGGCGATTGTTTTCCTTGAATCCTTCACGCACCGAGGCATCGCGTCCGTAGGTCGCAAGAAGTTGCGTCGTCGGCCGCAGGAAGTACGAAGCGCCGATGTTGAACTTGGTCGTGCTGCCCCGGTCGCCCTGGTCTACGCCGTTGACGCTCGTCTCGCCGGTGATGGCCTTGGACATGCCAGCGCGCAGGTCGAAGGCCGGGGTGACGTGATACCGCAGGTGGGCTTGTGCCTGGTAGCTGGTCTTCTGTTCGAGCGTGGCGCCGGCGGCGCCGAATTCCCGGTTGCGCCCGTACACCGTGAAGTCGCCGACCAGGTCGAGCGACAGCGATCTCGCGAGCGAGGTGATGTAGCCGGCTTGCAGCGTGAACTTCGTGCGGTTCTCGCCGAGGTTGAGCGGCTTGCTGCGGTCGTAATGGCCGGTAGGCAGGGTCAGGAAGGGCGTGATGCCGAAATAGGTGTTCGACTCCTTTTGGTTGACCAGCCATACGGTGGCCGCGAGGATGAGATCGCCCGTGCCGCCGGCATCACCTAGGAAGCTGGTGCCGTCCTTTGCCTTCAGCTTGCCGAAGGGCAGCAGGAATTGCGGATCGACGATATAGCCGCCGATATCCATGAAGTGCACGCCGCGCAGGATGCCGACATCCGAATCCAGTCCCGCATTGACGGGCACCTTCGTCCCCTTGCTGTAAAGCTTGTCACGCTCCGCATGCTGGTAGTGGACCAGCGCGAGGTTGGTGCCCGCCGGCAGCGCAGTGTAGTCGCCGGCGTCCACGTCGATTGCCGCCGCGGGCGCGCTTGCGAGCGCCGCCAGCAAGGCCGCCAAACTTGCCCATTTGAAAGACATTTCCCCTTTGAGCAACGCTCTCCTCTTCATGCAACTCTCCTTTGATGGTGTTTTTTTGAAAGGCATCGTCATGTGCCGCACCATGTCCTGCAGCGACCGTGCCACGCAGCCATGCCAGGACGGAAAATTCAGTGAATTGAGGCACTTGCGGAAATTGCTGCGATGCAGGAAAGCGGAACGAGTGTCACGTATTGCACCACTGCCAGAAACCGGGCTGTCAACGAAGGCGACACCGGCAGCGCGGGCACGAGAAATCTTTGTAATTTGAATGACAGTCTGGTCGTGTCACGTCTGATACAATGTCAGTCACCACTGTCCGGCGCGCGTGTTGCACACAACAAATTAGATAAAAGTCGCGACGTCGATCAAAGGAGACAACGATGCTCAACCTGGATCAGTTGCGCCTAGACCCGCGCTCGCCCCTGTCCGAAATCGTCAGGAAGTCATGGGACCGCTCGCGCCGCTACGGTATCTCGCCGACCGATGCGCTGCTGCTGAATGAAGTCAGCGCGGCGCAGCAGAAGCGCGTGCGTGAACGTAACCAGCGGCTGGCCGCCATTGCGGCGCCCGAACTGGCGACACTCCAGCGCACCATCGGCGGCAGCGGCTGGATGCTCGCGTGGCTGGATGAGGAAGGCACGATCGTCGATGTCTTCGGCAAGCCCGTCGGTGATTCCGCGCGCCTCGAACAGGTGCTGCGCACCGGCGTCTCGCTTAGTGAAGTCGCGGTCGGCACCAACGGCCCGGGATGTGCAATCGCCGAGCGCAAGCCGGTCGTGGTGAACGGCAGCGAACACTACCTGCAGGAAGCAAAGGATTTCACCTGTGTAGCGGTGCCGGTGTTCGCGCCGTGCGGAGAGCTAGTCGGCGCGCTCGATGCCAGCGGCAACGGCAACCATGACACCGGCATCGCGATGGAAGCGCTCACGCTTGCTGCGCGCGCGGTCGAGAATCGGTTGGTCTACGACATCCGCGACGCGATCTTCATCCGCATCCATCCGCGTTCCGACATGCTCGGCACGCCGCTCGAAGGCTTGCTCGCGTTGTCGAAAGACGGCTGTCTGCTCGGCCTGAACCAGACCGCGCGTCACCTGCTTGCGCTGATGCAGGCGACGGATTCGCCTATTGCATTCGACACGCTGTTCGACCTGCCCTTCCACCAGACGATGGACCGCTTGCGCGCCGCGCGGCAAGCGCCCGTGCAGCTGCAAAGCGCGGGCGGGCTGCTGCTGCATGCGCGCGCCGGCCATGGCAGCGAACTCCGGCAGGACGCACTGAGCGGCATGCGCAGTGTGCCCGGCGCGCGCATCACACCCACGCCACAACCCGGAACGATCGCCCAGGACGAGCGCGTCGAGCTGATGCTGCATCATGCCCGGCGCGCGTATGCCCGCAACATCCCGGTGCTGCTGACCGGCGAAACCGGGACCGGCAAGGAAGTTGCCGCGCGCCTGCTGCATGACAGCGGGCCGCGCGCGCACGGCCCCTTCGTGGCGATCAATTGCGCATCGATCGCGGCCGGGCTGATCGAGTCGGAATTCTTCGGTTACGTGGAAGGCGCATTCACCGGTGGCCGCCGCGGCGGCGCGGCCGGCAAGCTGGAACAGGCCAACGGCGGCACCTTGTTCCTCGACGAGATCGGCGACATGCCGTACGAACTCCAGGGCCGCCTACTGCGCGTGCTGCAGGAGCGCAGCCTGACCCGGCTTGGTGGCAGCAAGGCGATCGCCGTCGATATCGCGGTGGTGTGCGCCACCCACCGCGACCTGTCCCGCCTCGTGGCCAACGGCGAATTCCGCGAAGACCTGCTCTATCGGATCAACGGTCTCCATGTCCGACTGCCAGCGCTGCGCGAACGTACCGACATCGCATCACTGGCCGGACACCTCTTGCGCGAGGCCAATGCCGGACGCGAAGTGCCCGCCCTGTCCGACACCGCACTGTCGGCCTTGCTCGCATATGCGTGGCCGGGCAACATCCGCCAGTTGCAGCATGTACTGCGCATCGCGTCACTGTATGCCGAGGACAGCGGGCGCATCGAGCTTGAGCATTTGCCCGAGGAAGTCACCGGCAACAGGAAGCGGGTATCAAACAGTGCAAACGAGCCGGCAACCTTGTCGCGAATTAAGCGCACCGAACTGGAACTCATCCGCGGTGCATTGCGTGCCACGAACGGAAACATTGCCGCCGCCGCGGCCAGCATCGGTATCGCGCGCCAGACCCTGTACCGCAAGATGCGCCGCTATGGACTGGCATTGGAAACCAGGGGCCTCGACGGCTAGGTGGTCAAAGTTCGCATCACTTGTGGCAGTTAATATCATTGCGCCCCGCAACCATGTTTTCTAGTATCGGCGAGGTATAGGCAACAGGTGGAAATGCCGTGAACGTCCTCAACAACTTCCTGAACCAGCAACCGTTCATTCCCGGCTTGTCGAAAGACGAACGTGCGCTGCTGTTCCGATCGTCCTTCATGCGCACCGTGCCCGCCGACAGCTGTGTGTGCCAGTTCGGCGGCACCGCCGATGTCTGGTACGGCGTCATTTCCGGTTTCGTGAAGGTGTCGGTGACGTCCAAGAGCGGCAAGCCGACCTCGTACGTCGCTATCACTGCCGGCGACTGGATAGGCGAAGGGTCGGTGCTAAAGGGCGGCATCCGCCTGTACGATATCGTCGCGCTGAGCCACTCGAAAATCGCCTGCGTCCCGCGCTCGGTCTTCCTGTCCCTGTACAAATCGAACCTGCAGTTCTGCCACTTCCTTATCGACCGGATGAACAACCGGCTCGGGCACTTCATCCTTTCGTTGCAGGTGGACCGCCTCGTCGACCCCGAAGCCAAGGTGGCAAGGGTGCTGTGCATGCTGGCGCAGGATGAGCCGCAGGACCTCCCGCATACCGTGACGCTGAACCAGACCGAGCTGGCGCTGCTCTGCGGCCTGTCGCGTCCCTACACGAACAAGGTCCTGATCAAGCTCAGCAAGCTGGGACTCATCAATCTCGATTACGGAAAGATCGCCATCCTCGACCGCTCGGGACTGGAAACTTACGACGAAGATTGAGGTGCATCGACGGACTTTGTCCTCGCAATGACAGCCGGATCGGCGCCGCCCTCCTATAATTTTTCCGGAGTGGCGCGTCATTCATTCTTACCAGTACGGAGACACAGCATGAGCAACAGTCAAGCCAGCGAAGCCTTCTTCAGGGCACGCGATTTCCTCCAGCAATATCGCGACGATTACGACACCGCCTATCGCGAATACCGCAAGCCGGAGTTGACCGAATTCAACTGGGCGCTGGATGTGTTCGACGTCCAGGCAAAGGACAACCACGCGCCTGCGTTGTGGGTGGTCGAAGAAGATGGCAGCGAACAGAAAATTTCTTTCGCCGATATGGTCGCGCGCTCCAACCGCGTCGCAAACTACCTGCGCCGTCTCGGTGTCAAGCGCGGCGAACGACTGCTGATCATGCTGCCGAACCGCGTCGAACTGTGGGAAACCATGCTTGCCGGCATCAAGCTGGGCGTGGTGATGGTGCCGACCACCATGCTGGTGTCGCCGGAAGACCTGGCGGACCGTCTGGAGCGCGGCGCCGTCAAACATGTCATCGCACAGGCGAGCGAAACGGTGAAGTTTTCCACACTGGCCGGCGACTATACCCGCATCGCCGTCGGCGGCGCGGCCGAAGGCTGGCATTCGTACGGGGACAGCGCGCGTGAAGACGCGCGCTTTGAAGCGGACGGCACCACGCTGGCCGACGATCCCCTGCTGCTGTACTTCACCTCCGGCACGACCTCCAAGCCCAAGCTCGTTCTGCATACCCACCAGAGCTACCCTGTGGGCCACCTGTCGACAATGTACTGGATCGGCCTGAAGAAGAACGACGTCCACTGGAACATCAGCTCGCCCGGCTGGGCCAAGCATGCCTGGAGCTGCTTCTTCGCGCCGTGGAATGCCGGCGCCACGGTATTCGTCTACAACTACGCGCGCTTTAACGCGCGCAACTGTCTGGAAGTGATCATCCGCTGCGGCGTGACATCGCTGTGCGCGCCGCCGACGGTATGGCGCATGATGATCCAGGAAGACCTCGGCAAGTTCAAGGTGCCGCTGCGCGAACTGGTCGGCGCCGGCGAGCCGCTGAACCCGGAAGTGATCGAGCAGGTCGAGTCGGCCTGGGGCATCCGCATCCGCGACGGATTCGGCCAGTCCGAGACGACCGCGCAAGTCGGGAACACGCCGGGCCAGCTGATCAAGCCCGGTTCCATGGGCCGGCCGCTGCCGGGCTATACGGTCGTACTGCTCGACCATGACGACGCGCCATCGGACACCGGCGAAATCTCGCTCACGCTGACGCCGCGTCCGACCGGGCTGATGCGCTGCTACGAAGGCGAGGAAAAGAAGACCGCCGAAGTGATGCGCGCAGGCTACTACCACACCGGTGACACCGCGAGCCGGGACGAGGACGGCTACCTGTTCTACATCGGCCGCAACGACGATGTGTTCAAGTCTTCCGATTACCGCATCAGTCCTTTCGAACTGGAGAGCGTGCTGATCGAGCATGAAGCGGTGCTGGAAGCGGCGATTGTGCCGAGTCCCGACCCGTTGCGCCTCTCCGTGCCGAAAGCATTCATCACGCTGCGTGCCGGACATGAGCCTTCGCAGGAACTGGCGCAGTCGATCTTCAGGTTTGCGAAGGAACGGCTCGCGCCATACAAGCGCATCCGACGTATCGAGTTTGCGGAGTTGCCGAAGACGATCTCGGGGAAGATCAGAAGGGTGGAGTTGCGCAAGCTGGAGATGGGCGATGTGAGGAGGAGTGGGGAGTATCGGGAGGAGGATTTGTCTTCCTGAGTGATTGCATGCGGGAGGCGCACCTCAACCTCCCGCTCCCTCTTCCCCGTCATTCCTGCGCAGCGGAAATCCATAGGGAGTATCCACGTACGACCTGCCTATGGATCCCCGCCTTCGCGGGGATGATGAGGACAATGAAGCTGCGGGATTGAGCGCCAACGCCCGCCAGCAAGCTCCCTCAAAACACCCCTACATATTCGGATAACTCGGCCCGCCGCCCCCCTCCGGCGTCACCCACACGATATTCTGCGTCGGATCCTTGATATCGCAGGTCTTGCAGTGCACGCAGTTCTGCGCATTGATCTGCAGCCTGTCCTCGCCGCCATCCCCCTTCACGAACTCGTACACGCCCGCCGGGCAATACCGCTGCTCCGGTCCAGCATATTTCGCGAGGTTGATCTTCACCGGTACGCCCTGATCCTTCAATGTGAGGTGTACGGGCTGGTCCTCGGCATGGTTGGCGTTCGAGATGAACACCGACGACAGCCGGTCGAAGGTCAGCTTGCCATCCGGCTTCGGATAGCGGATAGGCTGGAATTCGCTCGCCGGACGCAGGCATGCATGGTCCGCATGCTTGTGGCGCAGCGTCCACGGCGCCTTGCCGCGGAATAGTACCTGGTCGATGCCGACCATCAGCGTGCCCTTGAACAGCCCCTTCGCCATCGCTGGCTTGAAGTTGCGCCCCTTGTGGAGTTCGTCATGCAGCCATGACTGGCGGAAGGCTTCCGGGAAGGCGGTAAGCACATCCTGCGCACGCCCTTCCAGCAAGGCCTCGAATGCCGCTTCGGCGGCCAGCATGCCGGACTTCATCGCCGCATGGCTGCCCTTGATGCGCGACGCATTGAGGAAGCCGGCGTCACAGCCGATCAGCGCGCCGCCGCGGAAGACCAACTCGGGCAACGACTGCAGGCCGCCGGCCGTCAACGCACGGGCGCCGTAGGAAATGCGCTTGCCGCCTTCGAAGAATTTGCGGATTTCCGGATGCGTCTTGTAACGCTGAAATTCCTCGTACGGCGACAGCCAGGGGTTCTGGTAGGCGAGACCGATCACGTAACCGACGGCGACCTGGTTGTTTTCCAGGTGGTAGAGGAAGGAACCGCCATAGGTGTCTGCCTCCAGCGGCCAGCCCGCGGTGTGGATCACGAGCCCGGGCTTGTGCATCGCCGGATCGATTTCCCACAGTTCCTTGATGCCGATCGCATAGGTCTGCGGGTCCCTGCCCTTGTCCAGGCCGAACTTCGCCATCAGCTGCTTCCCGAGGTGACCGCGCGCGCCTTCTGCGAAGAAGGTGTACTTCGCATGCAGCTCCATGCCGGGTTGAAAATGATCGGTCGGGTTGCCGTGGCGGCCGATGCCCATGTTGCCGGTAGCGACGCCCTTGACGGCGCCATCGTCGTTGTAAAGCACTTCCGCGGCGGGAAAACCGGAGAAGATATCGACGCCCAGGCTTTCCGCCTGCTGCCCCAGCCAGCGCACCACGCTGGCCAGCGAGATCACGTAGTTGCCGCGGTTTTTGAAGCAGGCAGGCAATGCCCACTCCGGCGTCTTGACCGCGTTCTTTTCGGTCAGGAACAGGAAGCGGTCTTCCGTGACTTCGGTATTGATCGGCGCGCCGCGCTCTTTCCAGTCGGGGAAGAGCTCGTTCATGGCGACGGGATCCATCACCGCCCCGGAGAGAATGTGGGCGCCGACCTCCGAACCTTTTTCAAGCACGCAGACCGATACCTCGGCATTGCTTTCGGCGGCAAGCTGCTTGAGGCGGATGGCCGCGGACAATCCTGCCGGTCCGCCGCCGACGATTACCACGTCGTATTCCATCGCTTCGCGCGGTCCGTCGTGTTGGGACATGTTCAGATCTCGTCAGCGATGAGGTTGTCGGGAAGCGTGTCGACAAGGACCGGCGCAGACCATTTGCTGCATTCCCAGCAAAACATGAAATATTCGAAGATGGACATGATTTTCCTTTCGGTGTAACGCGGAGGTAACAAATTCTAGGGACGCCGGCATGGTCTCGCCAATGATGAAAAGCGCCAGTCCATGCGGAATTTTTTGCCACCTCACGCACCGCCAAAAGCACACCGGCCCGATGCAGCGCAAACCGCATCAGGCCGGCCGGCAGGGTGCGCCGTGCGCACCATTACCGCCTCATCTTCAGTACTGGTAAAACCCCCTCTTCGTCTTCCGTCCCAAACGGCCAGCATCCACCATCTCCTTCAGCAACTGCGCAGGCCGGTACTTCGGATCGCCGAAATCGCGATAGAACACTTCCATGATCGACAGCACGGTATCGAGCCCGATCAGGTCGGCGAGCGCCAGCGGGCCGATCGGCTGGTTGGTGCCCAGCTTCATGCCGTTGTCGATGTCTTCCGCGCGCGCGAGTCCTTCCTGCAGCACGAAGATCGCTTCATTGATCATCGGCACAAGGATGCGGTTGACGACAAAGCCCGGCGCATTCTTCACCGCGATCGGCGTCTTGTCGAGACGCTTCGCCAGCGCCATCGTTGCGGCAAGCGCCTGTTCTCCGGTCTGCACGCCGCTGATCACTTCCACCAGTCCCATCACCGGCACGGGGTTGAAGAAATGCATGCCGATGAAGCGGTCCGCGTGCTCGAGCGACTTCGCCAGCTTGGTGATGGATACCGACGACGTGTTGGTCGCGATGATGCTCTCGCGGGCGGCAATGCGTTCCACGCCTTGCAGGATCTTCTGCTTGATCTCCAGGTTTTCCGTCGCCGCCTCGATCAGGAATCCGGCAGGCGCCAGGTCGTCGATCAGCACGGCGCCCCGGATCCTTGCCAGTGCCGCATCCCTGTCGTCCGCCGACAGCTTCTGCTTCGCCACCATGCGCTCCAGATTGCCGGCGATACCGGCGATGCCGCGCGCAATGGCCGCTTCGTTCACATCATTGAGAAGGACATCGATGCCGGCCGTCGCGCACACTTGCGCAATGCCGCTGCCCATCTGTCCGGCGCCGATGATGCCTACCGTCTTGATTTCCATACTGCTGCCTCAGTCAAAAAATTGAAGGATGGATTCCACCGGGGCGCGCTCGGTCTTCAGCTGGCCGATCAGCGCGTCGTGGTCTTCATAGCCCATCGACATGCTGCATACGAGCATCTCGGCATCGGGCCAGCCGAGTTCCTCGCGCAGGATCGCATGGAAGGGATTGACCGCCGCCTGCGGACAGCTCGCCAGACCGTGCGCGCGCGCAGCGAGCATCACGTTCTGGATGAACATGCCGTAGTCCAACCAGCTGCCCTTGCCCATGATGCGGTCGATCGTGAAGAACAGCGTGACCGGTGCGTCGAAGAACTCGACGTTGCGGCGATGCTGCGCATGCATGCGCCGCTTGTCGTCCTTGCTGATGCCGAGCAGGCTGTACAGGTCCCAGCCCACCTTGCGCCGCCGTTCGAGATAGGGAGGATGCCACTCGCGCGGATAGTAGTCGTACTCTTCCAAATGGCGCCCCGCCGCGTCGGGATCGTCGAAGGCGGCGCGCAGGCGATTGATGATGGCTGTCTGCTTGCTGCCGGTGACTGCATACACCTTCCACGGCTGAGTATTGGAGCCGGACGGTGCGTAGCGCGCCAGCTCAATGACGGCGGCGATCACCTCTTCCGAAACCGGCCTGGGCTGAAACGCACGTACTGCGCGACGCCCGGCGATCAGGTGGGTCGCCGATGCGAGCAAGCCTCCGCTATTCATGCCGGAACTCCGGCTTGCGCTTCTCGAGGAAGGCGGCCATGCCTTCCTTCTGGTCGTTCGTCGCGAACAGCGCATGGAAGTTCCTGCGTTCGAACAGCACGCCTTCGGCGAGTGTGCTTTCATAGGCACGGTTCACGCATTCCTTGGCGGCCGTCACGCTGGGCAGCGACATGGAAGCAATGACCGTGGCGGCGGCGAGCGCTTCTTCTTCCAGCTTTTCCAGCGGCACAATGCGCGACACCAGCCCTGCGCGTTCCGCTTCCGCGGCATCCATCATGCGGCCGGTGAGGACCATGTCCATCGCCTTCGACTTGGAAACGGCACGCGGAAGACGTTGCGTGCCGCCGGCGCCGGGAATGGTGCCGAGCTTGATTTCTGGTTGGCCGAACCTGGCATTGTCGGCGGCGATGATGAAATCGCACATCATCGCCAGCTCGCAGCCGCCGCCCAGTGCATAACCGGCAACCGCGGCAATGACCGGCTTGCGCACGCGCAGGATGGTTTCCCAGTTGCGGCCGATGAAGTTCTGGCGGAACGCGTCCATGTAGGTCTTCGACTGCATTGCGGAGATGTCCGCGCCGGCCGCGAACGCCTTGCTGCTGCCGGTCACGATGATGCAGCCGATGCCGTCGTCGGCATCCATGCCGAGCAGCGCTGCGCCGAGCGCATCCATGAGTTCGTCATTCAACGCATTGAGCTGCGCCGGCCGGTTGAGCTGGAGGATGCCGACCCGGCCTTCGCGGCGGATCAGGATGGTGTCTTGCTGCATTGCTGTCCCTTTCGTTGAACCCACACTACGTCTTTCCGCCCCGCGCACCGGTTCAGTTCGCGGGCGGTGACAAACAGAAAATCCGACAAGCGGTTGAGGTAGCGGCGCAACGGCGCGTTGACGCCCGCCCCTTCCCGCGCCAGCGCCAACACCGCGCGCTCTGCATTGCGGCAGGCGGTCCGGGCGAGGTGCGCCTGCGCCGCCGCCGGGGTGCCGCCGGGAAGGATGAAATCCTCCAGCCGGCCGAGGTCGGCATTCAATGCATCGAGCTGCACTTCGAGCCGGGTGACATGTTCCGGGGTGATCCGCTCGCTGCCCGGGATGCACAGCTCGGCGCCGAGGTCGAACAGGTCGTGCTGGATGTCGGCAAGGTAATCCCTGACCGCCGCGGGAACATCCGCCTGGCTCAGCACCGTTCCGATGAAGGCGTTCAGGTGGTCAACCTCGCCCATCGCCTGCACGCGCAAGCTGTCCTTGTCGATGCGCGAGCCGTCGCCGAGGCCGGTGGTGCCGTCGTCGCCGGTGCGCGTATAAATCCTGGTAAGCCTGTTTCCCATGTCCTCTCTCCGGTCAATGCACCGTGCCGATCAACGCGGCTTGCCTGACAACCTTTTGCAGGGCATCAGCCGGCAGGCTGTCGGCAACATCCTGGCAATAGCTGAGTATTTCCCGGGAGAGAGTGATGCCGAGGCGCTCCGCCTGGATGCAGCGGATCAGCGCCAGACGTTTGTGTCCGAAACGGACCGAGCGTTCCAGCAGGGCCAGCATCGCGTTCTTGTTGCTCTCATGCGAGACCGCGCGCTTGAGATCGCGGATTTCCTGTCGTTTCACGGTCGTCACTCCAGCCAGGCGGTATCGGGGAAGTCGAGCGCGCTGCCGCCGCCCTCCCTGATCGTGGCAGACAGTGCCGGCGCGTTGACCAGCACATGGTCGGCAAAGAAGGCTGCGGATTGCGCGACCGCCGCGAGTTCGGCGCCGCCTTTGCGCAGCGCCGCCTGCAGCCTGCGCGCATGCATCCAGCCGCCGACCGCCGTGCCCCACAGGTGGAGGTAGGGAACCGAACCGGCATAGACTGCGCGCGGCGCCGATTCCTGCGATTCGATGATCCAGTTGACGGCGCTGCGCAGCGCATCGCATGCGCCGGCCAGGCGGGTGGACAGGCGCCGCGCAGCGGGATGTTCGTTCTCGCCCAGTGCCTTGACGTCGCCCATCATGTCGCCAATCAGCGCGAACGCCGCCTCGCCGCGATCACGCTGGGTCTTGCGTCCGACAAGGTCGTTGGCCTGGATCGCGGTCGTGCCTTCATAAATCGTCAGGATGCGCGCATCGCGGTAATACTGGGCCGCGCCGGTCTCTTCGATAAAGCCCATGCCGCCGAATACCTGCACCGCGTCGTAGGTGAGATCCTGCGCGGATTCGGTGAACCAGCCCTTGAGCACGGGCACCAGCAGTTCCATCCTTGCCTTCGCCTGGCCGCTGGTCGCGGTGTCGGAATGCGCGAGATCCTTTTGCATGGACACGTACACGGCCAGCGCGCGCATCGCGTCGATCCGGCTCTTCATGCCCAGAAGCATGCGGCGCACATCCGGGTGGCGGATGATGGTGCCGGTCGCGGCTTCGCCGACCGCGCGTCCCTGCACCCGCTCCAGCGCATAGGCCAGCGCATGCTGGTACGCGCGGTCGGACACCGACAGGCCTTGCAGGCCGACGGAAAAGCGGGCTTCGTTCATCATGATGAACATGTATTCCAGCCCGCGGCTCTCTTCACCGACGAGATAGCCGGTCGCGCCCTCGCCTTCGCCGAACAGCATGACGGCGGTCGGGCTGCCGTGGATGCCCAGCTTGTGCTCGATCGACGCGCAGCGCACGTCGTTGCGGCTGCCTGGCGTACCGTCCGGATTGACCATGAACTTCGGCACCACGAACAGCGAAATGCCCTTCACGCCCTTGGGTGCGTCCGGCGTGCGCGCCAGCACGAGGTGGATGATGTTTTCGGCAAGGTCGTGCTCGCCGTAGGTAATGAAAATCTTCTGGCCGTGGATGCGGTAGCTGCCGTCCTCCTGGCGCAGCGCCTTGCACTGCACAGCGGCGAGATCGGAACCGGCCTGCGGCTCGGTAAGGTTCATCGTGCCGGTCCACTCGCCGCTGACCAGTTTGGCGAGATAGGTTTCCTTCAGCGCCGCGTTACCGGCCGTGAGGAGCGCTTCGATCGCGCCATTGGTCAGCATCGGGCACAACGCGAAACTCAGGCTCGCCGCATGCCACATTTCATCGACGGCGGTGGCGACCACCGCGCACAAGCCCTGTCCGCCATACTGCTCGGGGAAGCGCAGGCCGTTCCAGCCGCTTTCGCAGAAGCCCGCATAGGATTCACGATAGCCCGGCGACGTCGTCACGACAGAATCCTGCCATTTCGCGCCGTTCCTGTCGCTGCCGGGGTTGAGCGGGTCGATGACTTCGCTCGCGAATTTTCCTGCTTCTTCCGCGATGGCAAGGACGGTTCCCGTGTCGCAGTCGATACCGCAACGCTGCGCATGCTGGTCAAAGTCGAAGACATCGCCCAGAAGGAAGGAAAGGTCTTTCAGCGGGGGTTGATACTGGCTCATGGTTCGGTCTCTGATTCAGGTTACATGTTGCGGCGGTACTGGCCGCCCACTTCAAACAACGCATTGCTGATCTGGCCCAATGAGCACACCCGCACCGCGTCCATCAGCACGGCGAACACGTTCTCGTTGTTGATCACGGTTTGCTGCAGGCGTTGCAGCATGGCCGGGGCCTGGGCCGCGTTGCGGTTCTGAAAGTCCGCGAGACGGTTCAGCTGCGACTGCTTTTCGTCGTCAGTCGAGCGGGCCAGTTCCAGTGTCTGCGGCATCGCTTCACCCTTCGGATTGCGGAAGGTGTTGACGCCGATGATGGGCAGCGTGCCGTCGTGCTTCAGGTGCTCGTAGTACATCGACTCTTCCTGGATCTTGCCGCGCTGGTAGCCGGTTTCCATTGCGCCCAGCACGCCGCCGCGTTCGGCGATGCGTTCGAATTCCTGCAGCACCGCTTCCTCGACGAGGTCGGTCAGTTCCTCGACGATGAAGCTGCCCTGGTTCGGGTTCTCGTTCTTTGCCAGGCCCCACTCGCGGTTGATGATGAGCTGGATCGCGAGCGCGCGGCGCACCGATTCGTCGGTCGGCGTGGTGATCGCCTCGTCGTACGCATTGGTATGCAGCGAGTTGCAGTTGTCGTAGATCGCGATCAGCGCCTGCAGCGTGGTGCGGATGTCGTTGAAATCGATTTCCTGCGCGTGCAGCGAGCGGCCGGAAGTCTGGATGTGGTACTTCAGCTTCTGGCTGCGCTCGTTGGCACCGTACTTGTCGCGCATCGCGACCGCCCAGATGCGGCGGGCGACGCGGCCGAGCACCGTGTATTCCGGGTCCATGCCGTTGGAGAAGAAGAACGACAGGTTGGGCGCGAAATCGTCGATGTGCATGCCGCGCGCGAGGTAGGCTTCGACGAAGGTGAAGCCGTTCGACAGCGTGAAGGCGAGTTGCGAGATCGGGTTCGCGCCGGCTTCGGCGATGTGGTAGCCCGAGATCGATACCGAGTAGAAGTTGCGCACACGGTTGTGCACGAAGTATTCCTGGATGTCGCCCATCACCTTGAGCGAGAACTCGGTCGAGAAGATGCAGGTGTTCTGGCCCTGGTCTTCCTTGAGGATGTCGGCCTGCACGGTGCCGCGCACGTTCTCCAGCACCCATTCCTTGATCTTGGCGGCTTCGTCGTCCGTCGGCTCGCGCTTGTTGTCGGCGCGGAACTTGGTCATCTGCTGGTCGATCGCGGTGTTCATGAACATCGCGAGGATGGTCGGCGCCGGGCCGTTGATGGTCATCGACACCGAGGTGTTGGGCGCGCACAGGTCGAAGCCGTCGTACAGCACCTTCATGTCGTCCAGCGTGGCGATTGACACGCCGGAGTTGCCGATCTTGCCGTAGATGTCGGGACGCGGGGCCGGGTCGGCGCCGTACAGCGTGACCGAGTCGAAGGCGGTGGACAGGCGCTTGGCCTCCATGCCTTCGGACACCAGCTTGAAGCGGCGGTTGGTACGGAAGGCGTCGCCTTCGCCGGCGAACATGCGGGTCGGGTCTTCGTTCTCGCGCTTGAAGGCGAATACGCCGGCGGTGTACGGGAAGGAACCCGGGACGTTTTCCGCCATCAGGAAGCGCAGGATTTCGCCGTCGTCCTCGTAGCGCGGCAATGCCACCTTGCGGATCTTTGTGCCGGACAGGCTCTTCTGGACCAGGCGTGTGCGGATTTCATTGTCGCGGATCTTGACCACATATTCGTCGCCGGCATAGGCGGCCTTCATGTCGGGCCACGAGGTGAGGAGTTTTTTGGCGCCCGCGTCCATTGCATTGTCGCGTTCGACGATCAGGTCGTCGAGGTCGGCCGCCTTGTTGCATGCGGCGGCCATGCGCCTGGCTTCCTGCAGTTGCTGGCGTTCGCGGGCGAGCTTGACCTGTTTCGCGGTGTTCTTGTGGTAGCCGCGCACGGTGTCGGCAATTTCGGCGAGGTAGCGGGTGCGGGCCGGAGGCACGATCGCGTTCTTTCCGGAAGAGAAGCGGACGTTGACCGGTTCCAACTTGCCCGGTCGGGCCTTGAGACCGAGTTCAGTCAGCTTCGGCAGCAAGCCCTGGTACAGCGCGGTGACGCCGTCGTCGTTGAAGCGCGAAGCCTGCGTGCCGAACACCGGCATTTCGTCCGGCTTCTTCATGAACAATTCACGGTTGCGCTGGTATTGCTTCGCGACATCGCGCAGCGCATCCTGCGCGCCCTTGCGGTCGAACTTGTTGATCGCCACGAAGTCGGCAAAATCGAGCATGTCGATCTTTTCCAGCTGCGACGCGGCGCCGAATTCCGGCGTCATCACGTACATCGATACATCCACGTGCGGCACGATGGCCGCGTCGCCCTGGCCGATGCCGGAAGTTTCGACGATCACGAGGTCGAAGCCGGCCACCTTGCAGGCGGCGATCACGTCGGGCAGCGCGGTTGAAATTTCCAGCCCTGCCTCACGCGTCGCGAGCGAGCGCATGAAGACACGCGACTGGCAGTTCCACGGATTGATCGCATTCATGCGGATGCGGTCGCCGAGCAGCGCACCGCCGGATTTTCGGCGGGACGGATCGATGGAGACGACCGCGATGTTGAGCGCATCGTCCTGGTCGAGGCGGATGCGGCGGATCAGTTCATCGGTCAGCGAAGACTTGCCGGCGCCGCCAGTGCCGGTGATGCCGAGGACCGGCGTCTGGATGGTGTCGGCAGCCTTGTGCAGTTCGGTCTTGAGTTTCGCGGATACCTTGCCGTTTTCCAGCGCGGTGATGAGTTGCGCGAGCGGACGCTGGCGCTCGATGATCTCGCCGGCGGTCAGGGATTCCAGCTCGGTAGGCGCATACGTGGAAAGATCGACGTCGCACATCTGGATCATGGACAGGATCATTCCTGCCAGGCCCAGGCGCTGGCCGTCTTCGGGGCTGAAGATGCGCGCCACGCCATACGCATGCAGGTCGGCGATCTCGGACGGCACAATCACGCCGCCGCCGCCGCCGAACACCTTGATGTGCGCGCCGCCGCGCTGCTTCAGCAGGTCGATCATGTACTTGAAGTACTCGACGTGGCCACCCTGGTAGCTGGAAATGGCGATGCCTTGCGCGTCTTCCTGCAGCGCCGCCGTGACGATCTCATCGACCGAGCGGTTGTGGCCGAGGTGGATGACTTCCGCACCGTTGGACATCAGGATGCGGCGCATGATGTTGATCGAGGCGTCGTGGCCGTCGAATAGCGAGGCAGCGGTCACGAAACGGACCTTGTTGGCCGGCTTGTATTCGGTGAGCTTCGTGGATTCGGACAGGTCTGTCATGGAATGGCCTTTGCGTGGACGGATAATGGAGTCTGGGCAAAGTATAGAAAGCGGCGTCATGGACGACGATGCCGAAAAATTCCATAGATGATGGAAAGTTTGGCCATATGTGATTCCTTTTTGGCAATTTTTGGCGGCATGACCGTCTCTTGCTTGTAGACTTGCGCAATGCAAAAAGGCAGTGTTTCGATTTACTTTGTACGGTCGGCGTTGGAGCCTGTGCTGGCGCGCGGCATCGACATCGAGCCGCTGCTGCGGGAAACCGGCATTTCTGCCGCAGTGCTGCAGGCGCCTCAGGGCAGGGTCACCGCGCAGAATTTCAGCGCGCTGTGGCTGGCCGTGGCGCGGGTGCTGGACGACGAGCTGTTCGGCCAGGATTCGCGGCGCATGAAGGTCGGCAGTTTCGCAATGCTCAGCCACATCCTGGTGAGCTGCGACACCTTGTCCGCCGCCCTGTCGCGCATGACGAAGTTCTTCAACCTCATCCTGGATGACTTCCACTGCGCGATTGAGACCGAAGGCCGCCACGCGCTGCTGACCATACGCGAAACGCCCGGTGCCGCCGCGCCGCGGGTGTTTGGCTACGAGACCCTGTTGATGCTGCAGCATGGCCTTGCCTGCTGGCTGATCGGCCGGCGCATCCCGCTGCTGGCGGCCGCCTTCGCCTATCCGGAGCCCTCGCGCAGCGCGGAATACGCGTTCATGTATTGCGAGCAGCTGAGCTTCAATGAAAGCCGCACCGCAATCCGCTTCGACCGTTCCTACCTGGCCCTGCCGGTGATCCAGAACGAACGCACGGCGAAGGAATTCGTGCGCAATGCGCCGGCCAACATCGTCCTCAAGTACAAGAACACCAACAGCCTTACCGCGCAGATCCGGCGGCGCCTGCGCGCTGCCGGCAGCGACGAGTGGCCGGAATTCGAATTCATCGCGAAGACCCTCAACATGGCGCCGTCCACGCTGCGCCGCCGGCTGGAGGACGAGGGACAATCCTTCCAGGCGATCAAGGACCAGCTGCGGCGCGACATGGCGATCGATTACCTCTGCCACACGACAAAGAGCGTGGCGGAAATCGCGGTGGAACTGGGATTTGCCGAAGCCAGCGCCTTCCACCGCGCGTTCAAGAAGTGGGCAGGCGCCTCGCCGGGGGAATACCGGCTGCTCGCGCATCGGCGATGAACCATTGCACGTAAAAGATCTTTACGTACAGGCGCTTCATATTCGTAAAGAAGCTTGACGCCCTTTCCAGCCTTCTCCCTGCAGGGTGCGCCCCGCGCACCTCTCGTGCCGCATGGCTCACCGCTTAGGGTAATTGCCACTCCTTTTTTCTCAGCGAGAGAAGCAACCACCCGTTCAGGAGCCGGTGCGCGCTGGCCGGATTTGCTCACTACCGGCGCGACATAGGTGCCGCGGCCAACACGCATCAACTTCCCGGCCTTCACGAGACGGGTGAAGCTTTGATCGATGGTTGCCGAGAACCAAGATGCAAGATTTCCTTGGGCGATAAGACGGGGTTGGGCGAGCGGCTGGCCGTCGCCTGGCCTCATCGGGGATGCCTTGCCAGCGCCCTCAGCGGGCGCGCGCCGCGCGGACGCGCTCGAAAACCTCTTGCGCGTCGTCCCCCGCTGTCTGCTCATCTTTCCCCGCCTGCAGGTTGGAGAGCAACCGCGCCAGTACTGCTACCTGGGGCAACAATGGCCCTAGAAAGCGTGCGTTCGCGCCATCGGCGATCAGCAGAGTCGGAAAGGTTTCCACATCGAGGTCGCCCGCGAGTTCGGCTTCGTCCTCGATGTCCACCCACTCGAAACGCACGTGCGGATGGGACTGGGCTAGAGCGTCAAAGATGACACGGTAGTCGCGGCAGGTTCCGCACCAGTCGGCACACAGGCACACGGCCCACCAACCACCCGATGAGCTGGCGGCGGGAGTGGCATCGGGCAAGGTGGATGGGCTGCTGTGCATCTGCGGAATCCTTCTGGGCTTTACCGTTCCATTTGCGCACTGGGCAGCTACCTAGTACCTTGCCGATTGGTAACGACCTCTTTCGCCACCCCCTGCGGGGCTTCCGCGTAGTGCTTGAATTCCATCGTGTAGGTGGCGCGGCCTTGCGTTGCGGAGCGCAGCGAGGTCGAGTAGCCGAACATTTCGGACAGGGGCACTTCGGCCTTGATGGCCTTGCCGCCGCCGGGCATGTCGTCCATTCCCTGCACCATGCCGCGACGGGAGGACAGGTCACCCATAACGTTGCCGGCGTAGTCTTCGGGCGTTTCTACTTCCACGGCCATCATGGGCTCGAGGATCACGGGGTTTGCCTTCTTCACAGCTTCCTTGAATCCGAAGATAGCAGCCATCTTGAACGCCTGTTCGGACGAGTCCACATCGTGGTACGAACCGAAGGTCAGCGTGACCTTCACGTCCACCACCGGGTAGCCAGCCAGCACCCCACTGTTCAGCGCCTCGATCACGCCCTTTTCCACCGCTGGGATGTACTCGCGAGGAATCACACCGCCCTTGATGGCGTCGACGAACTCGAAGCCCTTGCCGGCTTCCTGCGGGTCGAGCGAGAACACGACGTGGCCGTACTGGCCCTTACCACCGGACTGGCGCACGAACTTGCCTTCGACATCGGACACCGATTTGCGCACAGTTTCGCGATAGGCCACCTGGGGCTTACCCACGTTGGCTTCCACGCCGAATTCACGCTTCATGCGATCCACGATGATTTCCAGGTGGAGCTCGCCCATGCCCGAAATGATGGTCTGACCGGATTCTTCGTCGGTCTTCACGCGGAAGGACGGATCTTCGGCAGCCAGCCGCTGCAGTGCGATACCCATCTTTTCCTGGTCAGCCTTGGTCTTGGGCTCCACGGCCTGTGCAATCACGGGCTCGGGAAACACCATGCGCTCCAGCGTCACGATGGCATCGGGATCGCACAGGGTTTCACCGGTGGTCACTTCCTTCAGGCCCACGCAGGCTGCGATGTCGCCGGCGCGGATTTCGTTCACTTCCTTACGCTCGTTAGCGTGCATCTGCACGATACGGCCGATACGCTCCTTCTTGCCCTTGACGGGGTTGAAGACAGAGTCACCCTTCTTGAGCACGCCCGAGTACACGCGAACGAACGTGAGTTGGCCTACGTACGGATCGGTCATCAGCTTGAACGCCAGTGCTGACAGCTTCTCTTCATCGGCGGCCATGCGCGAGGTCGGCGCCTCGTTTTCGTCAGTACCGCTTACGGGAGGAATGTCCACGGGCGAAGGCAGGTAGTCGATCACGGCGTCCAGCATGCGCTGCACACCCTTGTTCTTGAAGGCTGAACCGCACAGCATAGGCTGGATTTCGGTGGCGATCGTGCGCGTGCGCAGGCCGAGCTTGATATCTTCCTCGGAGAGGTCCCCCTCCTCCAGGTACTTGTTCATCAGCTCTTCGGAGCCTTCGGCAGCGGCTTCAACCATCTTCTCACGCCATTCCTTGGCGGATTCGATGAGGTCGACAGGAACGTTCTGGTAGTCGAATTTCATGCCTTGCGAAGCTTCGTCCCAGATAATGGCCTTCATCTTGAGCAGGTCCACCACACCCCTGAAGCCTTCTTCCGCACCGATCGGGATCACCACGGGCACGGGGTTAGCCTTCAGGCGATCCAACATCATTTGTCGCACCCGGAAGAAATCTGCGCCGACCCGATCCATCTTGTTGACGAAGGCAAGGCGCGGAACCTTGTACTTGTTGGCCTGACGCCAGACGGTCTCCGACTGGGGCTGCACACCACCCACAGAGTCATAGACCATCACGGCACCATCGAGTACCCGCATGGAACGCTCCACTTCGATGGTGAAGTCCACGTGGCCGGGGGTATCGATGATGTTAAAGCGGTGCTCGGGGTAGGACATGTCCATGCCCTTCCAGAAGCAGGTGGTGGCAGCCGAGGTGATCGTGATGCCGCGCTCTTGCTCTTGCTCCATCCAGTCCATGGTAGCAGCACCGTCGTGCACTTCACCGATCTTGTGGTTCACACCGGTGTAGAACAGGATACGTTCGGTCGTCGTGGTCTTGCCGGCGTCGATATGGGCCGAGATGCCGATGTTGCGGTAGCGATCGAGGGGAGTATGGCGGGTCATGATGGTCTTGATGTCCTTTCACCAGGTGCACTGCCAAGGTCATTCTCGACAATTGCGACTTGGTGGGTATAGTTTACATGTACGCGTACAATCATACTGTATAATCTTTCTTCGTGCTTTAGAGAACTAACTTTCCTTCTCGGGAAAATTCACATGCCAGGCCGAAAGTCCTTTTTCATGATTTACACGCACCCAGAGCGAGAACAAATCCGCCTCGAAAACGTTCTTAATGCGCTAGGAAACCCGTTGCGCCTCAGTGTGGTCCGAATACTCGCCTCAGGAAAGGAGCACGCGTGCGGATCACTGCTTCTTGGGCAAACCAAATCCACTATGACGCGTCACTGGCGTGTGCTTCGGGATGCCGGTGTGATCTGGCAGCGCCCAAATGGGCGCGAGAAGCTCCTGTCTCTGCGACGTGCGGACCTTGACGCTCGCTTTCCGGGACTACTGACGGCGCTCCTGTCGTCGCTCGACAGCTAGCCGAGAAGCAATATTTACTGCACTTGCCGACAAAGCGGCATTCCACAACCGATGTCAGGCTCCTCCCGGTCGATTCGACAAACCCCCTATAGCCCCCCCTCCTCGCTATCCATTTCTGGCTAGCGCCCGTGTGAGCCGTTCAGCTGCGAGCTCCAGGAAGCGGCGTGTCTTTGCGGGGAGGCTTCCCTGGCGCACATAGAGCAAGTTCACCGGAAGGGGACTCGGTTCGTACTCCTTGAGGAGCCGAATCAGTTCATGTCGTGCGAACTGCGGGGCGACTTGGTAAGAGAGCACCCGGATAATACCGACGCCGTTCGTCGCCGCAGCCACTGCCGCATCGGCCGTGTTTACGATCAACCGAGAGCGAACCGGCACCCGGATTGTTCCCTGCGAAGTGGAGAATGACCACGCGAGAGAAGACGAGAGCCCCCCGAAGGTCACACACTCGTGGTTGCGTAGATCGGAAGGGGCTTTCGGCATCCCATGTTTTTTGAGGTAGACAGGACTACCGCACACAACTCTTGTGACCTCGCCCACCTGTTTTGCGGTCAAGCTGCTATCGGGCAGCTCCCCAATGCGCACGGCCACATCGATGCTCTCCTCGAGCAAATTTGCATTGGTGTCGCTGAGCACCAAACGAACATTGACACTGCCGAACTGGTTCAAAAGATCCATGACCACAGGTAGCACATGAAAACGCCCGAACATCAGCGGCGCTGCAATGACCAATTCTCCACGCGGACTCGTTTGACCTCCAACGGCAGAGCGCTCGGCTTCTGTCACACGGTCCAGGATTTCGCGAGACGCGACCAGGTAGTCGCGCCCCGCATCCGTCAACGTTAGTTGCCGGGTCGATCTGATCATGAGCCTGACACCAAGATGGGCTTCCAGGTCGGCGAGCTTCCGGCTAACTGAGGGAAGCGGCATTTGCAGTCGCCGCCCTGCGGCTGAAAGACTTCCTTCTTCCGCAGCAGCTACGAAGACGGACATGGCTTCAATGCGGTCCATATTTTCAATATTTAAGATACTGACTTCCAGATTGAAAGGCTAGTTCTCTAATAAAAAACTATCTAAATTGGCTGTTCGAGTTTTTCGTCGTCCTTGCAAGGAAACATTCATGCCAAGTAAACCAACCACTCACAGCAATGACGCAGCGCCCCCTGCGTCGCAGCCGAATAACCAAGCCGACAAGAAGACGGCAAGCACTCCCACGACCCATTTGGCCTTCAGCGAGCGAGTCAGGTCGATACAGGAACGCCGTGGCTCGCGCGCGATGTACGCAGAGGTGGATGCGTCGGGTAGTTGGTACCGTCTCATCGACGAACACCTGCGGCGGTTTATCGAAGCCCAAACGAGTGCAGTGCTTGCGACAGCGAGCGCCGACGGGCAACCCCATGTGCAGCATCGCGGGGGGCCACCCGGATTTCTGCGGGTACTCGACGAACAAACAATCGCTTTCGCTGACTTCGAGGGAAACCGGCAATACATCACGCAGGGCAACCTCCAGGAGAATCCAAGGGCTCAGTTCCTGTTCATCGACTACCCAACCAAACGTCGGATCAAGGTGTTTGGAACCGCAAAGGTCATCGAGGACGATCAGGAACTGATTCGATCGCTCATGCCAGTGGGCTACAAGGCTCAACCCTCAGCAGCGATTGTGTTCACGGTGGCGATAACAGATGGAAACTGTCCCCAACACATTCCACAACGCTTCGAAGCAGCAGATGTGATAGCGGCCATAAAGGAACGCGATGATCGGATTGCAGAGCTGGAGCAGGCTCTCGAGCAAGTTACCCGGCAACGCGACTAGTCCCGGGAATGGCCGGGGGTGTGATTTCATCTGATTACAATCAGAGTTCATCGCTGAGTTTCTGCTGCGAGCGTTTCCGCCTTGTAGTTGCGCCTTCAGGTTGCCCGGCTCGCGTTCGCTGCTCGATCAGCCAGTTCCTCAAGATCAAGCCTGCGGTCGGATCCGTAGAGGGGAACGGGCTGAGCAACCTCGAGTCCCAACTGGTTTCCGTCAACGAAGACGTCGACCTTCTCCGGTTCGAAGGAGACAAAGTCCGAAATGCGCGCGACCTCTGCCCAGGCTTGTCTGTAGCTCCAAGCAGCCTGCCGACTCTCTCCAATGTCGTAGTAGCTAGCGATGCCCTTGTAGGGGCAAAAACTTTCCTTGTCGGCAAGCACGAGCACCGACTCATTGATGTCATCGCGAGGGACAAACCAACGTGGCGCGTAGCCAGACTCGAAGAGAACCCGCGGCCGATGGGTATTGGCGACAATTTCCCCCCTGCTCCGAACCACCAGATGTCGCGACGACTGTCGAATATCGATTCGATGATACGGGTCTGCTGCGTGACCTACGATTCGTTCGTCCTCTTCGTAGAACGCATCCATTGCCTGCCAGGCGAAAGCGACACGATCCTGCAGCACGCTCGCATGACCAGGTAACGCAACATGCTGCCAGGCTGCATGTGAAACCGACCGATCTTGTACGCAAGCTTTGAACCAGACGGTGTCGCCCAAGTCGCAATGCGTAGTGCGATTGTCCTCAAGTTTCAGGACACCGCCGCGAACATTTTCATTCGGAAAGTACGCGACCGGATATCGCCCCGGCTCATGCAACAAAACGATGTCTTCGCTGTCCGCGATCCATTGACCTCCTAGCTTGACCCTCATGCGCCGGCGCAATGGCTCTGCGAACAGTAGTCGATCTGGCATCGGCTGCGCCGTCAGGAACTGCCCCAACGTCGCGCCAAGCGGCCCTTGTTGCCATCCAAGCCCCATCATTAATCTCCTGAAATTTTGACGAGAACGGCCGGTGAATCCCGGATCATGCACCTGCAACACTCAGCCGCTATCTCTGGATCAATTTATTTAGCGAGGTTTGAGTCGTCGCGGTAATGCAGCTCCAGCCCACAGCCGGGCCACTCATCCAGCCAATTGATGATTCATGCGTTAGTTCCCGTCGGCCCGCACACGGGCAACGGGAACCGGCATCCCGAAGATGACCTACCTCCGGGATCATTCACGCGACCTCATGTTCGGCTGGGCAGAACCTCTGCCAGGAACTCACGAATCTCTATTCCGATCTCGTCCGCGTGGGTCTCCAGCGCGAAGTGCCCCGTATCGAAGAACTTCACCACGGCATTCTTGTTGTCGCGCTTGAATGCCTCCGCTCCGGCGGGAAGGAAGAATGGGTCATTGCTACCCCACACGGCCAGCAACGGCGGCTGATGCTTCTTGAAGTACTCATGGAACTTCGGGTACAGATCCACGTTGTTCGCGTAGTCCAGGAACAAGTCCAACTGGATCTCATGCATGCCATTGCGAGTCATGTAGTAGTTGTCCAGCGAGTAGCCATCAGGTGAGACCTTCGTCACGTCCTTGACGCCGTGCGTGTACTGCCACATCGTCGTTTCCGGTGTCAGCAACTGACGAATCCCGTCACGGTTCGCAGTCGTCGGCTCACGCCAGTACTTCTGAATTGGGCTCCATCCATCGCTCAAGCCCTCAACATAAGCATTTCCATTCTGAGAAATGATCGCCGTGATGCGCTCCGGATGTTTGATCGCCAAGCGCAACCCGACCGGCGAGCCATAGTCGAAGACGTAGATCGCGAAGCGATTCAATCGGATTGTTTCGGTGAATCGATCGATCACCTTGGCCAGGTTCTCAAACGTGTACTTGAATTGATCGCGGCTTGGCAGAGCCGACTGCCCGAACCCGGGCAAATCTGGCGCCACCACTCGGTACTTATCCGCGAGCTGAGGGATCAAGTTCCTGAACATGTGACTTGAACTCGGAAAGCCGTGCAACAGCAGCACTGTCGGTGCGTCTGCTTGCCCCGCTTCACGATAGAAGACCTCAAAACCATCGACATCTACTCGCCTGTTAATCACTGCAGTCATGTTTACCCCTTGAAATGATTTACGTAACCGGCCACAAAGCCAAATACAGGTTACCACAATAAAGTAACTTGTCAACGCACAGTTTAGTGGTTACAATGATTTGAGCGAAAGCGGTTCATGACGCGAAAGATGCGAGTAAGGACAGATGTGCTGCGCCCTTGGCGCGCTCCCAGCCGTTGATGATCGTCCGGGAGCGTATGAATACGCGTGTGCAGCGCACCCACCCTCAGGTGAAGTACTGTTTGAGCGTTCTAGGCGGCATGCCATGAAACGATTACTTAGAGAAGCACTTTCCAATGATTAAGACACCTCCCCCACCGTTGTTCTTGGCTGACTCACGCGGCCTGGATTTCTTGAACACACTTGCCGTGCCTGTTGACGAAGAGGTGGAGTGGCTTGCCAATGGGGCGCAGCTGCTTGCCTGGCTTGATGCTGCCGGTTTGGTTGAATCAGCCGTACTCGACGAAGTGCGCGCGTCGGCGAATCCCGGTGAGCTTGACGCAGTTGCATCGCAAGCCCGTGCACTTCGCGAGTGGTTTCGAGACTTCGTCACTCGGCACCGTGGGAAGCGGCTGACCCGCGTCGCTCTGACTGAACTAGACCCGCTTAATCGCATCCTTGCGCGGGACGAGAAGTTCAGTCAGATCGTGCCGCGCTCCAAAGGCGCGACCGACGAGGACCACCTGGCCTTAAGGCTCGTCACCCAGCGTCGATGGCGCGCTCCTGACGCGCTGCTCTTACCAGTGGCCGAGGCCCTTGCGGAACTGGTGGCTAGCGCCGACTTCACTGACGTCAAGCGCTGCGAAGGACCAAATTGTGCGCTGCACTTCCTCGATACAACCAGCGACCATCGGCGGCGGTGGTGCTGCATGAACATTTGCGGCAACAGAGCCAAGCAAGCCGCTTATCGCAGCCGTAAGGCTGCGGCAACCTGAGACTAGACCTACGTCGCAGTTGCCCGCCAGGGGGCGCCGAACCGGTGTGTTTGCGCAGTCAGCGGTAAACGAGTGCGCGTACCCATGGGTCTATCCGAATTTCCGCTGCGATGGCCCGACTCGTTGCGTACGCTGCAGCGCCTGACACCGGCTGACGCGTGGGTGAAAGGAGCGCGCACCGCGGCTTACCCTTCGGTGGCGCTCAAAACCACTCATTGTTTCGGATCGCCGCGTGTTATTGCCCGAAGCGCGGTCCGTCGAACAAAAATACGGTTTCCTCGTATGTGCTCTCGCGTCCGAGCGCCGCATTGCGGTGCGGAAAACGTCCGAATTGCACGATGATGCGGTGGTGCTGGTGTGCAAAGTCCAGTAACTCCACAAAGGTTTCCGCCAACACGGTTGGAGCCTCGACGGCGAGCACACTGAAGCGGCGCAATGACTCTTTCTGCAACGCAAGGTCTTCCGCATGTTCGAGCGGCATATACAGAAAGATGCGCCCAGCTAGCGGCAGCGCGTCATCCTCGTCCGCGGCCAAGGCTTCGCATACCAGGCGCTGCGCGCGCGCATCCCCGGCAAAGGCCGCCGCGCGGCCGCGGAAGGCGTTGCGTGTGAACTGGTCCAGCAGGATCACCAGCGCCAGACGCCCCAGAGGAGATCGTTCCCAGTCGAGCAGCGCGCCGTCGAGCGCCTGCCGTATCAAAGTGCCGAAGCGCGATTGGATCTCGGCATCGACTGCAGCGCCGCCGCGGAACCAATGAGCGTGGCGATCAATGCTCGGCCAACCCAGAGTAAGGGCATCGCCTAGCCAGTAATCGAGGACGTTTTGTGCTTCTAGAGGGATCGAATGCGTAATCATGTCGGGAAAGTATGTGGACTTGTAATCAAGGCCTTGAAGCAACGAGCTCATGTTCACCTCTTCTGCGAAGTCGATCGAGGAGTTCGAGCCCAGGAATCGCGTCTCGCACTAGTGGCATGCCCGGTAGCGCGTACACGGCAGCCGGCGCCGGCTAAAAAATGGGAAATCCATGCATACCAGCGTCTTTCTCTCACAGCGCGTTCTAAACTTCGGTGAGTTGTAACCCGAGCCGGGCAAACTCTTGCTACGGCGCCATCCGCATGTCGGTGACTTGGGCAAGGATTACCGCGAACAGTTTGTCGTCATCGACCCACTCCTGAATCGGCGTCCATCCACCCGCCCTCAGCAGCAGCCTGGCATCCCGTGGCCCATACTTGATGCTGTTTTCTGTGTGGATAGTCTCGCCAGCATTCATACGAAAATCGGCATTCGCCACCGAGAACTCCACGCTTCTCACGGCACGCAGATGCATCTCAATTCTTGCTTCTTCATCATTCCAGCGTGCCTCGTGCCGGAATGCGTCAACTGGAATGTTCCCCTTCAGCTGCCTGTTGATCCGATGCAGGATGTTGAGATTGAACTGTGCAGTCACTCCTTGCGCGTCATCATAGGCTCGCACAAGCATTTCTTCGCACTTGATGCGATCGACTCCGATCAGCAATTGCGCTCCTGCTCCAAGGGTGTCAGCCATGCTGCGCAGCAAGTCCACAGCCGTTGGTGCAACCATGTTGCCGATGGTCGAGCCTGGGAAGAAGCCAATCCGTTGCACGCCGCCCAGTTCCGGCATGTTGAACGGCTTCGTGAAGTCAGCCACCACCGGATACATTGGCAGGGACGGGACAACGCGCGACAGTGCCTCGATCGCCTCGCCGAGAAACTCGCCCGAGATATCGATAGGAACGTACGCAGACGGCCTAAGAGCCGATAGTAGCAATTGTGTCTTTTGGGACGAACCTGAACCGAACTCCACCACAGCTCGACCAGGTCCTACAAACGCTGCAATTTCTGGCATGTATTTGGCCAGGATGGCGCGCTCTGTGCGCGTCGGGTAGTACTCTGGGAGTTGCGTGATGCGCTCAAACAGGTGAGAGCCCAGGTGGTCGTATAACCATCGCGCCGGGATTGCTCGCTGCACAGAAGACATCCCAGCCAGCACATCTGCACGAAATGCCACATTGAGTGCAGTGCTTGGCCTCACAAGTGCCATATCAAATTCGTTCATCTCAGAGATCCTTCGCGAGGCGCACGCCAGTAAACTGCCAACGTTGATGGGGATAGAAGAAGTTCCGATAGCTTGCCCGCGTGTGCCCCCTTGGCGTCGCGCAGCTGCCACCCTTAAGGACGAACTGTCCAGACATAAACTTTCCGTTGTACTCGCCGATGGCGCCCGGGGCTGGCCGGAAACCCGGATAGGCCGAGAAGGCGCTGGAAGTCCATTCCCAGACATCTCCGAACAGCTGCTGCAGGCCTTGTTCGCCCCCGGCGGAACGTGGCGTCACCGCGCCTGCACTGTCCAAGAGATTGCCAACCGATGGATCAAACTGTTGCGCCGCCGACTCCCATTCGGCTTCTGTGGGCAGGCGTGCTCCCGCCCAACGAGCGAAAGCATCGGCCTCGTAGTAGCTCACGTGACATACGGGCGCATCTGGCAAAAACGGACCCACGCCATGCAGGCCAAATTGCATGAAGTCACCTTTTGACTCCGCTAAACGCCAATGCAGCGGCATCTTGATCTCGTTTTGGCGGACCCATGCCCATCCATCGGACAGCCAAAGCTGTGGCGATTCATACCCACCATCCAGCACAAACTCCATCCACTCGTCGTTCGTTACCAATCGGCTGCCCAACGCATGAGGAGCCAACCAGGTCCGATGCCGGGGCTGCTCACAATCGAATGCAAAGCCATCTCCGCGGTGACCAACTTCTGTCAACCCTTCGACTCCAGACACCCACTCGAACGCGGCGGCCGATTGAACGTCCCTCCTGCCTTGTCGGACGGGCCAAACGGCCGGCGCAAGAGGGTTCAGGGAGAAGAGGTAGAGCACATCAGTTTGCAGAAGCTCCTGATGCTGCTCCTCGTGCTGGCAACCCAATTCAACGCGCTCCAATGCTTCTTGCGACAGACTATCGATGGCCTCCATCACGGCAGCGGTCACGTGCGTCCGATAGCGACGAATAGTGTCCAGCGAGGGGCGCGTCAGAACGCCCCGAAGCGGCCTCGCAAGGCGCGGACCTTCTGCTTCGTAATAGCTATTGAAGAGGAAGTGGTATTCGGGATCCACGGGGCGGTAGCGATCGACAAAACGCCGAAGGACAAAATTTTCGAAGAACCACGTGGTGTGGGCCAGATGCCACTTGGCAGGTGACGCGTCGGGCATGCCTTGAACACTTGCATCAGCGTCAGACAGTGGGCTCGCCAACGCATCGGTCAACGCTCGCACACGTCGAAAGCGATCTTTCAGCTTGTCAGCAATGTTCATGGTCTTGGCCTCAATCCTGGATCTCGCGCAGAGACGAAGCGTTGGTCTGCGCAACCGTCGCTGCAGGCCCCTCAACGCCACATCGAATTTATTGGAAGCAGATCCATTGTAACCTACATGAATGATTTTTGCAGGTTACCAAAGCCGTACCGCTTGTCGTTGTCGCCTACGCGTCGAGATCCTGGGCGTGACGTCGGGCGCAGTGCCAACCGCTAATGGCTGCGCGTTGCTGAGTAAGCGTTACTCTTCATGTCGATGGTGGCCAGAACGCCGGGCACGCTTGAGCCTCGCAAAAGGAATAGAAATCCCTATCGTCACGGTTCAGGCTACCCGCGAAGGAACCGCACCCGAGCGCAGTGCAGTGTCTGCCCAACCAAGTGAGTGTGGCGAGTTCCCGAACACCGGCAAATCGAGACAATCCTACCGAACGTCAAACCGCAAGTATGGCGAAGTTCAGACGTCAAACCCCTGTAGTTCCTCGCGCATCCAGTCAATGAAAACACGAGTACGCGCAGGCAGCAGGCGGGAATGCGGGTAGACGATGCTGACCGGCCGCGGCGGTGGTTCAAAGTCCTCCAGCACCACGACTAGCCGCTTCTCCCGCACTAACGGCGCAACCTGATAAGAGAGAAAGCGGCCGAAGCCCATGCCGGCCGCGCACGCCTCCAGGATCGGCGCCACATGGTTGAAATCCAGGTTGCCTTTCACCGGCACATTGAACGTGCGGCCTTTTTCGCGAAAGCTCCAGTTCGGCGATCCCGCGTTGTTGCGCACGCAGCTGGCCTGGCGCAATTCATTCGGGTGCCGCGGCACGCCGAAACGGCCCAGATAGTCAGGGCTGGCCGCTACCACAGACCGGATGCTGCCAAGCGGCAGTGCCACCAATGACGAGTCGTCTAGCGGGCTGATGCGGATGGCCACATCGATATCCTCTTCCAGCAGGTTCACCACGCGATCGTGCAGCAGCACGGAGCAGCGCATCTTGTCGTAGCGATGCAGGAAGCGTGTGACCGCGGGCGCCACATGCATATGACCGAACAGCACCGGTGCCGTCACGGTCAGCTGGCCGGCCGGTTCATGGGAACCGGCAGTGAGCGTGGCATCGGCTTCGTCCACCGCCGCGAGTACATGGCGGCAGCTTTCCAGGTAGCGCTTGCCTTCTTCGGTGAGGGCAATGCGCCTGGTCGTGCGCTGGAATAGGCGCACGCCCAGGTGTGTCTCCAGCGAGGCGAGCGCGCGAACCACGGCGGGCAGCGAATATTGCTGTGCACGAGCCGCCTTGGTCAGACTGCCATGCTCAGCAATCTGTACGAAATTCTGGATCGCCTTGAGTTTGTCCATGTCACATATTAGACCGATAAATGGAGTAGTCAAATTACATCGACGGTATTTATCAAGAATTCAGAATCAAACACAATCCAGCTACTGACTTACCGCAGCCCCGAAAGGATTGCCATGAACTCGTCCACCGCGTCACACCGGGCACCAGCTGAGCGGCCAAGCCGCCCGATCAAGCTCCATCGCATGGCTTTGTCGGGACACTGTCACCGCGTGGAGTTGCTGCTGTCGTTGCTCAATCTTCCGTACGAGCTAGTGGACATCGACACAGCAAACCGCACGCACAAGTCTCCGGAATTTCTAGCCAAGAACGCTTTTGGACAAGTGCCGGTTATTGAAGACGGCGACGTCACGCTTGCTGACTCCAATGCCATCCTGGTCTACTTGGAAGCCCGTTACGCACCAGGCCAATGGCTGCCGCGCGATCCTGTGCAGGCATCCGCCGTGCAGCGTTGGCTTTCGGTGGCGGCCGGCCAGTTGACCTACGGGCCCCACCTTGCCCGAGTGATTACACTATTCAAGCGGCCAGGCGACGCCGCCGAACCCATTGCGCGTACCAAGGCGCTGCTCGAGGTGATGGAGGGCGAGTTGAAAACGCGTCCTTTTCTCGCGGGCGAGCGTGCCACGCTGGCTGACCTGGCCAATTACGCCTATGTCGCGCTCGCGCCTGAAGGCACGGTATCACTTGCACCCTTCCCGGCCATCCGCGCCTGGCTTGCGCGCATCGAGGCACTGCCTGGCTTCGTGCCCATGAAGCGGTCTGTCCTCGAACAGGGGGCCTGAGATGGATGCACCGATGAGCTTGAACGACGGTTTCCACGAAGGCGAACGCGCCATACAAACGCGGGTTGGCGTTCGCGAACGCATGTCCGAGGTCGGCTCGCGCGTGATTCGCAGCTATATGCCGGAGCAGCACCGCCAGTTCTTCACACAACTCCCCTTTCTCATAGCTGGCACCGTCGATGGTGCCGGACAGCCCTGGGCTTCGGTACTGGCCGGGCCGGCGGGGTTCATCACATCGCCGACCCCTGAGCAGCTGGCAGTACAGGCGTTGCCGCTGGTCCATGACCCGCTTGCCCAGACACTGGTGTCCGGCGCCCCCATCGGGCTGCTCGGAATCGAGCCCCATACGCGGCGGCGAAACCGCATGAACGGCGTGGTCGGGCGGCTCGATGCGAGAGGCTTTTCGGTACAAGTCATCCAGAGCTTTGGCAACTGTCCGCAATACATCCAGGCACGCGAACCTGAGTACGTTGGTGCCGATGGCAATGCGGCGCTTGCCTTGCATTGTGCGGACCTGCTGGACGACGCAGCGATGGAGCTGATCCAACAGGCTGACACCTTCTACATCGCCACGGCGCATCCTGCGGCGCGTGCGCACGCAGGCACCGTCCCAGATGGGCCTGAACGTGCGCAAGGCGTCGATGTATCGCACCGTGGGGGCAAGCCAGGCTTTGTGCGAGTGGACGGCCTCGGAATGCTCACCGTGCCGGATTTCTCGGGCAACCTCTTCTTCAACACCCTGGGCAACATCACCGTCGAGCCCCGTGCGGGCTTGCTCTTCATCGACTTCTTGACCGGCGATCTGCTGCAAGTCAGCGTACGCGCCGAGATCATCTGGGACGGCACAGAGCTCGCCGGATTCCAGGGCGCCGAGCGCTTGCTGCGCTTTGCTGTGACTGGCGTGAGGCGCATGTCAGCCGCCTTGCCCCTCCGCTGGGGGCAGGCCACACTGTCACCGGTGCTGGAACGCACGGGCGACTGGATGAACCATCATCCGAAATATTCCTGAGACCCCGAATCGACTGATGGCCCGCAGGCAGGCGAACTCAGAAGCGGCGTCGCGCGCTCGATAAAAAACTCGCGGTGGCGGTCGCCACCTCCAATGCTTGCATGGAAAGAAATGCCGTGGTGAGGTGACTGGTCTGCTTGCGGCGATGCTGTCAAGCGCAATGACAGGAGAGACCGTTCGCGCGTCAAATGCTGCGGCTTGCGATTGTAGAACATCTCGACGTAATCGAAGATGTCCGATGTCGCTTCAGCGCGCGTAGCGTAGCGCGTTCCGTGCACACGTTCATTCTTCAGCCCATCATTGACCTGGGCGACTGCCTGCTCCTTGAACTCGGCCGTGTATGACTTCTTCGGCAACTTCACCGTCGATTCTCCTTCCAATCAGTGATTCATACCATCTTCTGTTGGAAGGCGGAAATTCGGGGGAAGCTCATTTGGATAGAGCGCCGACGCCTAACTACTAACAACGTGTAATTCATTAGCTATTAGATTATGCAACTCATCCGGTCACGTCTTTTCCAACTCAGCGTAGGGAAAAAGATTACTTACTTCACGTTTGGTCTCGTCACTTCTATTTTTGCTGCTTTTGTAATATTCACTAGCTATTCGTCAACCAAGCTTTTGGAAGACGAGACTATCAGCGGAATGAAGCAAGATGTTAAGTCGGCCGAAGATATCATCGAAGTTTTCACCCATGCCCAATTGGGAAGTGTTCAACGTTTCTACACCGCCTTTGTTGCCGAATTTCCTGGTGCCTTTGCGTTGAACACATCAAAAGAAATAGACACTGGTGGAACCCTAACCCCAGTGCTCAAGAACAGCGACACTGAACTGAACCTAAACTTTGAAAAGGTCGACCAGTATTCTGCAAAAACTGGGATTACAGCCACTGTCTTCGTAAAGAAGGGCGACGGGTTTGTCCGAATTGCCACTTCCGTAAAAAAGGAAAACGGGGAACGTGCAGTTGGCACGGCGCTAGACAAAAAGCACCCGGCACATGCACTGCTCGCCGCCGGCAAAGTATATCGGGGCATGGCAACACTGTTTGGCAAACCGTTTGTTACCGAATACCAGCCAATATTTGATGCTACGCACCAGGTGGTAGGCGCGCTATTTGTTGGCGTAGACATCTCCAAAGACGTTGAGCTTTTGAAGGAAAAAATCAAGGCACTCAAGGCCGGCGAAAATGGGTTCTTCTACGTCCTTAATGCAAAACAGGGTAATGACCTTGGTGCTGTAGTCGTGCATCCGTCGCAACAAGGAAAAAACCTGCTGGCAAGTAAAGACGAGAATGGTCACGAGTACATTCGTGAAATGCTCCAAATGAAGTCAGGCATGATGCGATACACCAGTATGGAGAGTTCTATCGGGGATACTGAGTTTCACGAGCGTGTCGCCGTCTTCGAAACCAACCCGGACTTTCAATGGACAATTGTTGGCGTAACTCTTTCGGACGACATTGTCAAAAATGTGGTGCGGTTGCGCAACTTATCTGCATTCTTTGGCGTGGCCGCTATTGTGGTCTTTGCGATGGCACTGTATATGCTGATACGCCGCGTAGTGACTGTGCCACTTGAACAGGCCCGTAATGCAGCTAAGCTGTTGGCTGACGGAGACCCCCGGTGTCAGACTAGTTGTCGCGTCACCTGATGGAAGTAAATCTTATCGGGGGCGGTTAAAGAGTCGAAGTGAAGGCATATTCAGCGGAACGGAAAGAAGCGGTGTTGCGACGGATGATGCCTCCGGAGAACAAGGCGGTATCGGAACTGGCCAAGGAGACTGGTATCACTGAACAGACGCTCTATACTTGGCGGCGTCAATTGAAGAAACAGGGAATGCCGGTGCCGGGAGATGGGAAGAATCCCGAGGGATGGTCCTCGGAAGACAAGTTTGCGGTGGTGCTGGAGACGGCCGCGCTCAATGAAGCGGAGCTGGCCGAGTATTGCCGGCGCAAAGGTCTGTACGTGGAACAGATTGCGGCGTGGCGCGAGGCATGTCGGGCCGCCAATGCGAATGCGGGCGAGCAGGCGCGCAGCCAGCGCGAGCAGTCGAAGGAAGACAAGAAGCGCATCCGGCAATTGGAGAAGGAATTGCATCGCAAGGAGAAAGCGTTGGCCGAAGCGGCGGCGCTGCTGGTTCTGCGAAAAAAAGCCCAGGCGATCTGGGGGGACAAAGAGGAAGACTGATCAGCGCCCCAGATCGCCGTTTATGTGTTGCGTTGATCCGTGAAGCGCAAGAGGCTGGCTGCCGCTTGCATTGTGCCTGTGCCGAACTGGAATTGAGTGTGCGCACGTTCTTTCGCTGGGTGCGCGAAGGGGATGAGGTAATTGGCGCCGATGGTCGCACGACGAACGTCCGGCCGGCGCCTGCGCACAAGCTCAGCGAGTCTGAACGCGAGCGGATGCTGGCGGTGGCCAACAGCGAGGAATTCGCCAGCTTGCCGCCCTCGCAGATCGTGCCGACGCTGGCTGATCGTGGTGTCTATCTGGCGTCGGAATCGAGCTTTTATCGGGTGCTGAAACAGGCATCGCAGCAGCATCACCGAGGGCGCGCGAAGAAGCCTTCCGAGCGCGTGGTGACGAGTCATTGCGCGACCGCTCCGAACCAGGTGTGGAGCTGGGACATCACGTGGTTGCCGGCGGCGTTAAAGGGTCAGTATTTTTACTGGTACGTGATGCTCGACGTGTTCAGCCGCAAGATTGTTGGCCATGAAGTGCATGTGGCGGAATCAAGCGAGCTGGCCGCGCTGCTGATGCGCAAGGCGAGTCTGGCCGAAGGGTTGGGCGGGCGCCCGCTGGTGCTGCATTCGGATAACGGCAGCGCGATGAAAGGCGCCACCATGCTGGCCACATTGGAGCATCTGGGCGTGGCTGCGTCGTTCAGCCGACCGCGCGTGAGCAATGACAATGCCTATGCCGAGTCGCTGTTCCGCACTTGCAAATACCGGCCCGATTACCCGAGAAAACCGTTCGACAGTTTGGAACAGGCGCAGGCGTGGACGCAGCAGTTTGTTCGCTGGTACAACCAGGAGCACAAGCACAGTGGCCTGAAATTCGTGACACCGGGGCAGCGTCACGCCGGGCAAGCGACTGCCATTCTGAGACATCGTGAGCACCTCTATGCCGCCGCCAAAAACAGCAATCCGAGGCGATGGTCAGGGCAGACAAGGAATTGGGAATTGCGGGATGAGGTTTGGCTGAATCCGGAACGGAGTCAGGCGGAACAGCTAAAGCAGGCAGCTTGAGGTCATGTGACAACTACGTTGACAAACGCCGGAGATTTGGCCGCCCGTGTAGATTTGCGCAGCCGAGATGAACTCGGTCAGTTAGGCACAGCTATCAACGGCATTAGCGAGGGCTTGACCAAGGTGGTAAATGCTATCCGTGAAGGCACACAGAATGTGACTGTATCAGCGCAACAAATTGCAGCAAGCAACATGGATTTGTCGGCTCGAACTGAGCAGCAGGCAAGCGCCTTGGAAGAGACTGCATCCTCTATGGAAGAACTGACGTCAACAGTCCGCAAAAATGCGAACAACGCACAAGAAGCCAGCAACCAGGCAAAGACTGCCTCCGACATCGCCGCCACAGGCGGCATGGAGATGGACCAAGTGGTCGATACCATGACTGACATCGCTAATGCATCAAGTAGGATTAGCGACATCATCTCGGTCATTGACGGTATTGCTTTTCAGACCAATATCCTAGCGCTGAATGCAGCGGTTGAAGCAGCACGCGCAGGTGAGCAGGGCCGTGGTTTTGCGGTTGTTGCCACGGAAGTCCGAAACTTAGCCAAGCGGTCCGCGGATGCAGCGAAAGAAATCAAAGACCTGATTAACGCATCCACGGAAAAGGTACAAGTGGGCACAAAACAGGTGGAAGCAACGGGCAAGACGATGGACAAGATTGTGCTGAATGTGCAGCGAGTTACTGACCTCATGAATGAGATAAGCGCCGCCAGTCATGAACAAAGCGGTGGAATACATCAAGTCAATGAGGCAATCAGCCAGATGGAGCAAGCTACGCAGCAAAATGCGGCACTCGTCGAAGAGGTTGCAGCGGCTGCTACATCAATGCGCGACCAAGCCACAATGCTTTCCGAGCTTGTTCAACAGTTCAAGCTAGGAAAAAACAAATAGACTGCTGCTGATGCTGACCGTTCCGTTTGCTCAAATTTGCGGCTTCTGGTTTGGCTGGAAGCTCGGGCATGCGGTTCGGTCGTCGGGCTGTTCCCCTTTCTTTCGAATGCTTACTGATCCGGCATAGGTTTGTTTGACTCCCTAAGAAGATGCGGCGTACTTTACTAGCGCATGCTGGAAGTACTTTTTCACGCGTTCGGGCAATTTACTAATCCTGCGCAAATGACTGATGACGGCATTTTTCAAGTCGCCCTTGCGACGCACCGGCGCCCTCTTGGTAAGAGCCTCTTTCAAGTCTGCATTCAACAGTTCGTCCGGATTCAATTCCGGACTGTAGGACGGCAGGTAAAACACCTCGATGCGATCCCGATGCTCGTCAAGCCAGGTGACCACCGACGGCGCATGATGCACCTTCAGGTTGTCCAGGATCAGGAACACCTTGCGCCGCGCATCGCGCACCAGGCGCTGCATGAAGTCGATCAGCAGTGCCGCATTGATTGCCCTGCTCAACACCATCCAGCGCACCGTGCCGCGATTGGTCACCGCCGAGATCAGGCCAACATTTTCGCGCCGGTGATTCGGGCGCACCACCGGCGTGTCGCCACGCGGCGCGTAACTGCGGCCTCGCACGTCGTCGCTGCGCAAGCCGGTCTCGTCACCCCAGTGAATCTCTCCGCCTTCCATCTTCGCGCGACGTGCAATGGCGGGGTATTCTTCATTGAGCCAGGCCTGCACCGCTGCCGGATTCTGCTCATATGCTTTATCCAGTGGCCGTTGTGCCGTGAAGCCCCAGCGTTGCAGGTAGCTGCCCACCGTGCGCACCGGCAGTGTCATGCCGTATTCCTTCTCGATCAGCGCGCTCACCGCTGGCCGGCTCCACAGCGCATACGGCAGATCCAGCTGGTCGGGCGTATGCGCATGGATCAGCTGGCGGATCGCCAGTTGCTGCTGCTCATCCAGAATGCAGCCCGCGCCTTTGTCCGGCCCGCGATGTTCCTGCACGGCCACCGCCTCCCAGCCGCCGCGCTGGTAAGCCTGCACAGCCGCAATGACAACGCCCTTGGACAATTCCGACAACGCGCATACCTGTTTCAGTTTCATGCCGCTCAGGCGCAACGTCACTGCGCGCCGCCGTCGTTCGTTCAGTGCTGCCACCGGCAGCAGCCTGCTGTCGCTTCGTTCCATCGCCGACATCCCAGTAGGTATCATCGATATCGTTTGACGTGGACGGCCGACGCAAAATTCCGGCAACACTTGGCATTCACTGCAGCAAGATTTATAGGAAATCAGGTCCGGCAAACTGAGGCCGGATCAATAGCTACTCAGCACACAGAATTTCTGACACCGCCTAACTCTTCCGCGATCTATGGGCCGCCTGTTTCGCGCGGTTCCCACAAATAGCCATGCAGCACCAACGCCGCGCATGGCGTCTGGATTTATCCACAAAAACCAATGTGCAGTTATGACCTTCACACGACTTCACCTGGGTAAAGGTCTCATTACAGACAACATCTGCCATGGCTTCTGCAAGAGGTAGCAACAACGCTTCTGGTGAGCGCCACCGACGATCCCTTATCCAGGCAACGCCATCACTCTCATTACTTTTCACGATCTGGCCAAAGCCCTCATCACGAGCGAGCAAGCGATTGAGCGGTTCGAGCTCCGATACGACGGAATTCGGAAGCGGCCGACCTTTGTGGTTGAGGACGAAAGCCCGGAACCACTCTCTTAAACCCCTGGCTTGAGCTGCAATGGCATCAAGCTCTCCAGGACCTGCGCTCTGCTTGAACTCATCCAGCACGTTTTGCGGGACCAACTTGGCGTGGCCTAACCAATTTAAGAAGTCCTGCCCCGAGCCCAACCATTCGACCGGCGCATCAAAAGGTGTAGCGATTGAATTCAAAAAATCGAGTCCCACGGCATCGGCGATGAACATTGGCGGGGGGAGTTTTCGATCCATTTCAGCGTCCTTTCATACCTTGCACAACTGCATAGTAACCTATTTGATGAAACCTTTAAAGTTACTATTTTAGCAAGTTGTCCAGGTTAAAGCCTTGATATCTGTGCTCCATGGAGCAGGAAGAATACAGCGAGAGCAGATATCGAGTTGTTGATGATCTCGAACATAAATGGACTCATCAATGGCGCGCCATTGATGTCAAGAAATCGCCTGCGTAACCTCTCACAAATCACTTGACAGGTTACTTCGCGACGCGTAACCTTTAACCCGATCCCACTGTGGTTATTTCTTCAAATGGAGCCTGTCATGAATCAAGTGCTCAGCAAGAAGGTTGCTGTAGATGGCCTCGAGGTTTTCTATCGCGAGGCTGGTTGTCCGAGTAAGCCCACCCTGTTGCTGCTTCATGGCTTTCCAAGCAGCAGTCATATGTTCCGAGACCTGCTCCCACTGCTTGCGGAGCACTTTTACCTTGTGGCGCCGGATCTGCCGGGGTTTGGTCAAACCCAGCTGCTGCCGCGAGATAAGTTCGCTTATACCTTCGAGAACCTGGCCAACGTCATTGCCCGATTTACTGAGGTACTCAAGCTGAATCGATTTGGCATTTATGTTTTTGACTATGGTTCGCCAGTTGGTTTGCGTCTGGCCACCAAGCACCCCGAACGCGTCACGGCCATCATCACCCAAAACGGGAATGCCTATCTGGAAGGCCTGAGCGCGGGTTGGAATCCGATTCGAAAATATTGGCAGGAGCCGAACCAGGTTAATCGCGACGCTCTGCGTCAATTGCTTAAGCCCGAGACCACCTTCTGGCAATACACGCATGGTGTCGCCAATGTTGAAACAGTGTCACCGGACGGCTATTCCCTTGATGATTTCTATATGACGCGACCGGGCGCGCATGAGGTCCAGCTGGATTTGTTCCTGGACTATGCAAACAATGTTTCGCTCTATCCCGAATTCCAAGCCTACCTCCGTAAATACCAGCCACAAGTTCTCGCCGTGTGGGGTCGTAACGATCCCTTCTTCCTGCCCGCCGGCGCGGAAGCATTCAAGCGAGACGTCCCGAGCGCAAAGGTTGTGTTCTATGAAACCGGCCACTTTGCCCTTGAGACGCACGCCGCCGAAATTGCTGTGGAAATTCACGAGTTCATTGGACTCACAAAAGCTGTGGCTGCATAGGAGTGACTACTGGCCCATTCCCCCACCCGCACAAGTTGCCGGCAATTGTGGCAAGTCAGGTTCGCGGTTCGCTTGCGCAGGCACATCAGGCTCCGGCTTTGCCGAAAAAAATCAACTACCTATGAAAACAATGCTTACGCCACACCTGGCACGGCGATCTTAAGAACTTGACGCAGCAGTAAGAAACAGGAAAGTGAATATCATGGGAAACCGTCTTGAAGTCCTTGTCCACTATGAACTAGAGGCGTTGCTCGCCGCCCTTCGACGTGATATGCGTAATGAATTGGACAATGCAGCGGAGAGCCCTCAATGGGCGGATTACCACCGCGCCAATGCTCGTATCATCAAAAGGATTCTTGAAGTTCTCAATCCGAAAAGGCGTCTTTGCACCCAACCCAGTACCGCCGTTCCAGACATGTTTTGACCTCCTGAGGCGCCCCAGTTCGTTCGGATAAATATCCTGGCTCGTTACTAATTGGATCGCTGCGGACTTAGGGTTGCCCACCGCGCCGCACGATCTTGCCCTGCGCATGGAGCGGCGGGTGCCGCCGCGGGTAGCCCTTCATCTGCAAACTCCCACTTAACGAAGCCCAATTCTCGTGTCCAGACAAACGGGGCCCCTTCCAGGGGCCTACTAGAACCGTCCGCATTAAAGGAGACTTCCATGTTCGAAGGCTTTTTGGCCAGAAATATCAAGGTGAACGGCATCTCGATACGTTGCGTGATTGGCGGCGAAGGCCCACCCCTTCTGCTGCTGCATGGCTATCCTCAGACCCATGTAATTTGGCATAAGGTAGCTCCCGCGCTGGCACAGCACTTCACCGTCATAGCAAGTGATTTACGTGGATACGGTGATAGTGAAAAACCAAAAGGACTGCCGGACCACAGCAATTACTCCAAACGGACGATGGCGACTGATCAGGTGCTACTCATGCAAGCCCTTGGGTTTGAGCGTTTCGCCGTGGTCGGCCACGATCGAGGCGGCAGAGTCGCCTATCGCATGGCATTGGACCATCCGGAGCGAATCACAAAACTGGTGACACTTGATATTGCACCGACATTTGCCATGTACGAGAAGACCACGATGGCATTCGCCATCGCCTATTACCACTGGTTTTTTCTAATTCGGCCGGCCCCCTTTCCGGAGACGATGATTCAGGAAAATCCTGAACTTCACCTGAGCCATACCCTCAGCGGGAGCAGTGCCGGACTGGCGCCATTTACCAATGCAGCTTATGCGGAGTACCTGCGCTGCATATCTCATCCGGATGCGCCCCACGGAATTTGCGAGGATTACCGTGCAAGCGCATCCATTGATCTCGTTCACGAAAGAGCTGATCGCAGCGTAAGCAGGAAGATCACTTGCCCCATGCTGGCACTTTGGGGAAAGCATGGCGTCATCGAAAAATGCTTCGATCCTTTGCTTGAGTGGAAAGTCATTGCAGAAAACGTCTCGGGCCATGCGTTGCCTTGCGGGCATTACATTCCCGAAGAGGTCCCAAGGCTGCTGCTGGAAGAGTTAAGTCTCTTTTTTAAGATTCCAGCACTGAAGGATGCCACCCTTCCCCAATGAACTGCGCCCCACCAAAACGTTTAATAAAAACCCATCTCCATTTAGAAAAGAAAACGCATGATGAAAGACGATAATCACTTGCCCGAGGTCGCATCGGACGGATCTCAACGTAACCGCAAATTGCGAAATCGCGCTTGGGCTGGCTCCGCCGCAATCGTCGCTTTGGCCATAGCCGGCGGTGCAATGCTGCAATCAAAGAATTCCACTGCTACGGCGAACCCGACCCCGCCAGCGCCAGTGGTTGCGGTCAGTACTCCGCTTCAGCGAGAAATGGCTCCGCAGATCGGTTTCCTGGGACAGTTCTCGGCCATTCAGCACGTGGAACTACGCGCGCAGGTAGGTGGCATGCTCACCGAAATCCACTTTAGAGACGGAGATATCGTCCGCAAGGGGGATCTGCTGTTTGTGATTGATCCGATACCCTACAAGATTAAACTAAGCCAGGCCCAAGCCCAGCTCGAGACGGCAAATGCGCGACTGGACTTGGCAAACAGGGAGTTGGAACGCGCGCAGACACTGCGCAACGAGGATGCTGGCAGCGAACAAAATGTTGATCAACGAAATGCCGAAAAGCGTTCGGCTCAGGCGGCGGTCGATGCAGCCAAAGCACTCATCCTCGATGCTCGCTTCGATCTAGACCGCACCCGCATCACTGCCCCATTTACGGGGCGCATCGGCAATCACCAGGTCTCGGTGGGGAATCTTGTTTCAGGAAATCGTGCGGGCAGCGGCCCAACAACGCTGCTTACCACTCTCGTATCTATGGATCCGATGTATCTTGACTTTGATATAAGCGAAGCCGACTACATGGCTTTCGTGCGCGAGCGGACCAAGAATAAAGGCGCCGTTTCGAGCAAGGTGCAGATCTCGTTAAGCGACGAGAAGTCCTACGAACGCGAAGGTACTCTTAACTTCATTGATAACGCACTGAACCGTTCAAGCGGGACGATACATGCACGCGCCACGGTCTCCAATGCAGACGGTCTACTCACACCCGGCACCTTCGCGCGTGTACGTCTCGCTATTTCCAAACCGGCGCCTACCTTGCTCGTGCCCGACGCCTCCGTGCTAAACGATCAAGCAAACCGTATGGTATTGACGGTAGGCACTGACTCCACAGTCCAACAAAAGGTGGTGGAAATTGGCGAACTGCGTGATGGCTTGCGCGTAATCCAATCCGGTCTAGATCCGAAGGACAAAGTCATCATTGATGGCATTCCGACAGCCACGCCGGGGGCAAAGGTTTCACCTAAAGACGTCGCGATTAAAGTCGCAGGCAACGGCGGCTAACGCGGAGATTGATCATGAAACTTGCCCATTTTTTCATTGATCGCCCGCGCTTCGCGACAGTGATCAACATTTTTATCGCTCTATTTGGCTTCGCGGCGATGCTCTTCCTGCCAGTGGCGCAGTATCCGGACATTGTGCCGCCGACCATTCAGATCACGACAGGCTTTCCTGGCGCATCAGCAGAAACCGTGGCGCGCACGGTCGCAACCCCGTTAGAACAGGCAGTCAACGGGGTTGAGAACATGGACTACATCACGAGCCAGTCCACGGGTGACGGCCGCTTAACCACGACCGTGATCTTCAAGGTGGGCACGGACCCTAACACCGCTCTCATGCTTACGCGTAATCGGGTGCAGGATACCTTGTCACGATTGCCCCAAGAAGTTCAGCTGCAGGGTGTACAGGTTAAGAAGACCATCCAAGCATTACTGCTAGGAGTTCACGTCTATTCTCCGGATGGATCACGCAGCCCTACATATCTATCGAACTATATGCTGAGCGTGCGCGACGAAATCGCCCGTTTGCCAGGCGTAGCTGATTTCTGGGTGTTGGGTGAACGGCAGTACGCCATGCGCGTGTGGATCGATCCGGACAAGGCCGCTGCATACAAAATCAGCGCCAATGAAATTCTGAGTTCTTTGCGCGCGCAGAACGCGCAGGTGTCGGCTGGCGTGCTTAACCGACCACCTATTGCCAGTGACGGCGCATATCAAATTAACGTAGAGGCGCTAGGACGCCTGACTACGCCTGAACAATTTGCGGACATCATCGTCAAGTCCGATGCCCAAGGCCGTGTTACCCGCATCCGTGATATTGGCCGCGTGGAGCTCGGCTCGGCCGACTACGGGTCAATCGCCTACGCCGATCAGCATCCTGCCGCTCCTTGGTGGGTGATTGCTACTCCTGGTGCGAACGTCGTGGAAGTACAGCACGCCGTGTGGAATAAGATGGAAGAGCTCAAGAAGAACTTCCCGTCTGGCGTGGACTACATGAGGATCTACGACCCGACCAACTTTGTCAGTGAATCGATCAAGCAGGTGATTACTACGATCATCGAAGCGATCATCCTGGTCGTAGTTGTGGTTTATCTTTTCCTGCAGAACTGGCGCGCAACCATCATTCCGGTTGTAGCCATTCCAATCTCTCTGATCGGCACCTTTGCGGTTCTCATGATGTGCGGTGCATCGATTAACAATCTCTCGCTATTCGGACTTGTGCTCGCGGTTGGCATCGTCGTCGACGACGCAATTGTTGTCGTAGAAAACGTAGAGCGCAACATGGCCGTCGGTATGTCCCCCATCGATGCCGCGCACCGTACGATGGAAGAAGTTTCCGGGGCCCTGATAGCTATTGCCCTGACGCTGTGCGCAGTCTTTGTTCCGGTGGCGTTCATCCCTGGCATTTCAGGCCTGTTCTTTAAACAGTTCGCCATCACCATTGCCGCCTCCACGGTGATCTCTTGCTTTGTGTCGCTCACGCTCAGCCCGGCCCTGTGCGCTGTACTGCTCAAAGCCCATAAAGTCGGCGAAACGCACGAAGAACCTGATGGCCTGGCTCGCCGACTGATGCCATTCTTCTCACGATTCAATAACGGCTTTGAATGGCTGTCTACCAAGTACGGCAAGATCACTGCCCGCTTCGTTCGCGCCACTGCCGTCATGCTGGTAGCCTACTTTGCCCTGATCGGCACCGCTGGTCTCCAGATGTCTCGCATGGGCACCGCCTTCATTCCTGACCAGGACATTGGCTACCTCGCTGTGATCGTCCAGCTGCCACCAGGTTCGAGCCTGTCGCGAACGGACGAAGTAATTCGGCAGGTCAATGACATCGCGCTGAATACACCTGGTGTAGCCCACACCTCGGCGACCAGTGGCTTTGACGTCGCAACGTCAACTGTTGCCCCCAATGTTGGCACCGTCTTTACTTCGCTCCCTTCGCTGTATGGCGAACACATCCCTGGCGTCAATGCCGCGGTGATGGTTGAGCGTCTGCGCGAGCGCCTTTCAGTAGTCAAGGACGCCTATGTTGTCGTCATCCAGCCACCGCCTATACAAGGTCTGGGTGCTGCAGGCGGTTTCAAGCTGATGGTCGAAGACCGGGCCGGCCTGGGACCGCAAGCCTTGGCAAAGGCCACGAACAGTCTTGTCGCAGCAGCCAACAAGGACCCAGCGTTTGGTGGCGCATTTACACTCTTCAACGCTGGCTCACCGTCCGTGTATGCCGACATCGATCGCCTGAAAGCTGAAAAGGTCGGACTGACTCCAACTGACGTGTTCTCGACAATGCAGATGTATCTCGGCTCGCAATACGTCAACGACTTCAACTACCTGGGCCGCACGTACCAGGTCATTGCCCAAAGCGATGAATCGTTCCGCAAGACACCAGAAGACATCGCACGCCTGAAGGTGCGAAACGCGCAAGGCGAGATGGTGCCCCTAGGCACAGTGGCGAACTTCAAGAACGACACTGCCCCCTATCGAGTGCCGCGCTACAACTTGTACCCCGCATCCGAAATCCTGGGCGCTGCTGCACCTGGCGTATCCACCGGCACTGCTTTGAAACGCATGGGCGAGCTGGCGAAAGAAGTGCTGCCACCTGGTATGACGTTTGAGTGGACTGACTTGGCCCACCAGCAGGAGCAGCAATCAGTTCCCACGCTGGCAATCTTTGCAGCTGCAGCGCTGTTCGTATTCCTTGTGCTCGCTGCGCAATACGAAAGCTGGCGCATCCCATTAGCAATCGTCCTGATCGTGCCGATGTGTCTGCTGGCCGCCGCTTCTGGCTTGGCCGTGCGCGGAATGCCCATCGACATACTGGCACAAATTGGCTTTGTGGTACTCGTTGGCCTGGCGGCGAAGAATGCGATCTTGATCGTGGAGTTTGCAAAGCAACGCCAGGAAGAGGACGACATCAGCGCCGAAGAAGCCTCAGTGGAGGCGGCCAAAGTTCGCCTGCGTCCGATTCTGATGACCTCGCTCGCCTTCATTGCCGGTGTCGCTCCCCTTGTAGTAGCGAGCGGCGCAGGGGCCGAAATGCGCCAATCCTTGGGCACTACCGTCTTCTTCGGCATGATCGGTGTGACCATTTTTGGGCTTCTATTTACGCCAGCTTTCTACACCATCGTTCGCAGAATTCGCGGCTTCGGTGGCCAGCTCATGAAAACAAGGAGCGCAGCATGAAACATTTTTCCTTAACTCTCACGAAGTCAGCGATCAGTGGCTTGCTCATCGGTGCGGTGCTGACTTCCTGCGCTGTGATACCAGACTACAAAGCACCGGATGTGAAGCTTGCACCTTTTAACAATGGCACGCTTGAATCAGAGAGGACCAGTAAGGCAGCGCCCTCACTTGAAAGATGGTGGAAAGGTTTCGACGATCCCGTGTTAGTAGTAATCATTGAGCGCGCGGTCAAAGAGAATCTGGATTTAGCCGCAGCGATGGCCCGCGTCAGCCAGGCACGGGCGATGGCTGGCGGTGCCGATGCTCAGCTTCTGCCGACAGTGGATTTGAATGCTTCAGCTTTTGCCTACAGGCAGAGCCTGAAAAGCCCTACAGCTGCTATCGCCGGCGGCAGCCCAGGATTCAAGCGAAATTTCCACGAACTGGCAGTTGGTCCTGTGGCCAGCTGGGAACTGGATCTTTTTGGAGGTCTACGTCACGGCGCGGAGGCTGCAAGCAACGAAGCCCAAGCTGCCGAGGCTGATCACGCCGGGACCCGTGTGATGGTCGCGGCCGACGCCGCCGATGCGTACTTTCAGATTCGTGGGTACCAAGCTCGCATTGCTATTGCTGAAAAGCAGATTGAGACCGACGAGCAGCTTCTGAAACTGGTACAAAGACGCTACAACGCCGGCGCCGCGCAAGGTCTGGAAGTGGCACAAGCCGACGCGCACCTGAAGTCGGCTCGAGCGACCGTACCGCAGCTGCGCATCGCGCTGAACCAGCAGTTGAATCGCCTGGACGTGCTCATGGGTGCCCAGCCGGGAACGTACGCCAATGACCTGCGTGAGATTCGCCCAATTGCTGGTATCCCGTCCGTACCATCTGACGCCGAACCTGTTCAGGTGCTGCGTCGGCGACCGGATGTAATTGCGGCCGAGCGTCGTCTGGCTGCGTCTCACGAGCGCATCGGCGCAGCGATTTCGGACTATTACCCAAAGCTGTCTGTCACTGGACTTTTTGGATTTGACAGCATAGGCGGCAAGCTTTTCACATCAGATGCTTTCCAGAGCGCCGGCGGAGGGGTGCTGCGCTGGAGACTGTTCGATTTCGGCAAAGTGGACGCAGAAGTGGCTCATGCAAAAGGCGCCAACGCTGAAGCGCTCGCATTGTATCGAAACTCGGTGTTGCGAGCAGTCGAGGACATCGAGAACGCGTTCGTTGGACTTACGCAAACGCAAATCCATACCAAGCAGATTGACGACCAAGTCAAGGCGCTGAGCAAGGCACGCGATCTTTCCGAGCGCGCCTACCGTGCAGGCACAATCACGCTTACCGACGTGCTCCTTGCCGACCAACAGCTCTTGGCGGCACGCGACCAGCTTGACGCGTCCCGCTCGGCAACGGCTAGAGCCGCCGTAGGCGTGTTCCGCGCTCTGGGCGGCGGCTGGGACGTAACGCCGGCATCCGCAACCAATCCCAAGGTGGCGCTACGGTAACAGTGCATGCCAATTCTTACCGGCAGCGAAGCGCAATGATTGGCGGCGTGCAGCCTGCACACTAACTCTAACAGTCTGTTGAAATTCGCCCCGGCCCATGCGCAATACACTGATCCTGATCGGGCAAATCCATCACAACGAGCAGGAAGGGTGGCCCCGATCACCAGGGCCGGCAGGGGCCTGGCCATGGTATTCACCTCAACCCTTCGCGCGGCGAGTACAAGAAAGCTGTCCGTTCAAGGCTCGTCGCGCGGCTGATCTGCTGCTTATTCCGGCTCAACTCCATCAAAAGGAACTGCAATGTCTGGAAGATGCGCCATACGCCCAAAGACGAAGCTTCTCTCCTGGCAAAGTTGCGCCGTTTCATGCCCGCTGGCCCGGTCGAGAGAGGCCTGAGGAAGTCCTTCGGACTCGCTTGCAAAACTCGCATTGACGAAAGGTCATTGGCACTTGCGAAACAGGTGAACAAGAAAAGAGAATCATGGCAAACCGACGACAATTGCAAGTGATCGGTGCAGCGCGCGCCGGTGACCCTGCCGCCCAGTTGGCCCTGGGGCGGCACTATCTATTCGGAACCGCTGGCATGCAGCAGAACTACGCCACTGCATTGCATTGGCTCGACCGCGCGGCACGCCAGCACGTTGACGAAGCGTGGAAATTGATCGGAAAGCACATTCCATTTACGATCGCGCAGCGGGCAGTGAACTTGCCGCAATTGCCAATCTGGTACGAGAAGGCTTTCGACGCGGGCGAGATGCAGGCCGGACTGGTGTTTGCACAGATTGCGCTGAATAGTTCGGCAATCACTTCGGCCATGCGAATCAAGGCCATGCATACCCTGCGTACCGCGGCACAAGCCGGCATCGCAGAGGCGCAGTGGATGCTGGCGCAGCAGCATGAAAATAATGCACCGGAGACGGCGGCAGCCCTGCAACTACCCGAGGAAAAGCTTGCCGCACCCATGCAATGGGCAATCTCGGCAGCAAATGGCGGCATTGTCGCCGCGCGCTATGCGCTTGCGGAACGCGCCTGGGCCACTTCCGATTTCCACGCCTTCCTGCGTTGGTCGTTGCCGCTGGCGCGCGACCTCGCCCGCAGGGCTGAGGCAGGCTCACCCTGATCGTACATGCAGGACAACATACTCACTACGGAAGAAATGCGGCTCCTGGCGCGTTGTGCCCAGGTGCTCATCCACTGTCCCGACGGCGACAAGCAAGAGGCGAAGCGTTTCCTTCTGCTTGCCGTTAACGCAGGAGATCGTGATGCGCAACTGCATTGGGGATTGTGGCTGGCAAGAATGGATATATCGGGCAAACGCATCGCCTCGCTGCCCGGCGCGGCGAGATACAAGGAGGCGATCGCCTGGCTGAGACGTGCCGGCGAACAAGGCGCGGCTCAAGCCTGGTACGCCATCTCCCGGATCTACATGAAATCCGAGTTCTCGCGGCGCAGCCTGGAGGACGCGCACCGCTACCTGGTCATGGCGGCGGAAGCCGGCGATCGCAAAGCGCAGCAGGCGCTCGGCAGCTGGATCTGGCGCACCCGCAAGGCCGATCCGTCAAGCGATGTGCAGGCAGTCTACTGGTTGCAGAAAGCGGCGGCGCAAGGCTGTGTCTCCGCCGCGCCGCTGCTGGAAAAGATCGCATCCCGCCCGATGCCTGCGACGTGGGCATTGGCGGCACAGCGCCAATTGGCCAATGCATCGTCCAAGGTCCCGCAAGTCCTCATGGCGCGCGTCGCGTTGGCCGCGCGATTCGGCTTGTCTATCCCGGAAGCGCTGTTGATCGATCCGGCGAGAGCCGATCGCTGCCACTGCATGGTGGTCGACATCCGTAACAGCTACGCGCGCGGCAAACGCCGGCTCATTCTGGTCCAGACACCGGAAGAACGCCGGGTGCTCGACGACACGATCCGGCTCTTCGAAGGTTTCGATTGCAGCGCGAACGGACCGGAAGGCCATTACCGGCAGCGACTGTACCGGCTCAAACGGCTTGTCCCCGACTGGAATGCCTTGTCAGCGGACGCCGCCGGCGCCACGATGGCGTCCGCCGCCTGATTTGCCTGCACAAATTCAGCCTCGGATTTCTGCCCGGCTTCCTTCTTCACGATCGACGCCATGATCAGCGCGTCCATCAACGCGAACGCGCGGCTGGACGCGAAAAGCTATTCTCTCGGCATGCGTTACACCATGGGCGCCGGGCACCTGATGGGTGCGGTCGGTCACACAAAGAATGCATTGTTCCCTGACAGCGACGTCACGCTGATTGCGCTCGGCTACGACCATCACCTGTCGAAGCGCACCGATGTCTATCTGGTCTTCGCGCAGGCGAACAATCAGGCCAATGCGCAATACGCGTTGGGCGGCGCCAGCTATAGCGGCGGCTTCACCACGGCAGGCGGGCAGGACGCGAGAGCTGTGCAGTTCGGCATGCGCCATCGCTTCTGAAACGCTCCGGACAAAAAAGCGGTGCGCAAAGCGCACCGCTCGAATGCCCCTCGGTCATTGCAAGCCTACGCTTGCAATGCTCCATCAGAACGTGTGACGCACGCCGACATTGAACTCGCTGGCGGTATTGCCCGGCACCGCGACACGCAGGCTGGAAGAGCTGTCGTTGTCCAGACGGCCATAGCTGGTGTACAGGTTGGTGCGCTTGGACAGCGTATGCGAGTAGCCCAGGGCCCATTGCTTGGCATCCGCGTTGGCGGCAGCACGGTTGTCCTTCTTCGCGAACGAAGCCATCACGGTGCCTGCCGCGCCAACCGGTGCAGTCGCGCCGACCAGCCAGTCGCGCACGTCCGTCGTGCCTGTACCCTTGACGCTTGCGTAGGCAATGAAAGGCTTGACCATGCCGAGGTCATAGTTGCCGCCGACGAGCCAGGTGCGGCGATCGTCCGTGCCAGTTGCATCGTTGACCTTGGTATAGGTCAGCACTGCATCGAGCGGACCGTTCTTGTAGCCGGCGAAGCCGCCGATGACGCGCCGGGCACTGGTGTTGCCGGCGACTTCACCGAAGCTATACTGCAGCTCGCCGCGGAAGCCTCTGGCAGAGTAGTTGTAGGTCAGGTTGTTGTCGAAACGGCTGCCTTCATATTCAGTGTTGAAGATGCGCGCGGAGTCGCCGGCCAGGGCGTTCCCGAACGGGTCGAACGTGGCCAGGTTGGCATACACCGGAGTGAACTGACGGCCGGCCTTGATCGTGCCGAAGCCGCTCGCTACACCAACCCAGGCCTGGCGGTTGAACAGCGTGTTGGCCGCAGCCAGCCCGCCGGTGTCAAGATTGAAACCGTTTTCCAGTTGAAACATTGCGGACAGACCGCCGCCGAGATCTTCTGACCCCTTGAAGCCGAGGCGGCTACCGCTCTGCTTGCCGCTGTCCAGGCTGGTGGTGGTCGTGGAACCGTTGTCGGTGCGGACCAGGCCAACATCGACAACGCCATAGATCGTCACGTTGGTTTGTGCGGATGCAGCGCCTGCGAACGCACCCAGCATCGCTAGTGCGAAAATCGATTTATTCATAGCGTATCCCTAAAGTTGATTTGACTGCCCCTGTAATCCAATAGGATGGGCGTAGTGACGATAATTCTCTGAGGGGAAACACATCTACCCGCTTCGTGCGATGCGATTTCGCTTGTCGGGAAAATCCTGTGCAATGGAGGTATTGCGTCATATTTCCGCAACATGGATTTTGCACATGTAGCGGTTGACAAGCGCTGGAATGCGTTTGCTCTAGTTTGGCAAATTCTCTTGCTCGTGGAGCATGCTGATCTCGAGACAATCGCCGGTGCAA